>NZ_CH724168.1:169822-469822 GCF_000153285.1 Synechococcus sp. WH 7805
GCCGAGATCACGTGTCCGCTCAGCCAGTTGTGAGTGCTGCCGCCAGTGGGAACAGCACCTCGCGGCTGCGGGCTTTCGCATCAACGATCAGATCAGCGACAGCCTCGATCCCACCCAGGCGTCTGCCACACCGCCAGCGTTGCGGGCTACAGGATCGATGGGCATGTTCCAGCTGCGTCGGTTCAGCGACTGCTCGCCGAACGCCCTGATATCCAAGGCGTGGCGGTGCCGGGGATGCCGATCGGTTCTCCCGGGATGGAGATGGAAGGGATCGACCCCGACCCCTTTGTGGTGATGGCCATCGCCCACGACGGCACCACAAAGGTGGTGGAGCGGTACTGAAGAGGCAGGCTTTCCCAGACCTTCACTGGCCAATGGTTCACAGTCAAACCCCCCCAGGTCTCGTTGGTTAAGAGACCTGGGGGGGTAGCGATCAGCCTTGGGCTGATCTGGGGAGGCCGTCGTCCCTAGGCGGGACAGGCGGCCTAACGCGCTCGTTTGTGCATCACGACCTTGCGAATTTCAGTGTTGCCATACGGTTGTTCAACCTCCAGCAAGTGGACTGAAAGAAAAGGGTCGAAGCGACTGGCTGTGGCGCCTGGGGCCAGGTTCCTAGGTGGGAGGGTGATTGACTCCGTGGGGCACCTGGAACGGTGCAGATGGAGTGTCGATCGGCGTGGCGAACATCTTTGCCTACCGAAGGACGATCCCTCTCTGATGGGTGAAAACTGTTGGAGCAGGAGCCAGAAAGTCAGCGAGCTTCTTGTCTGGGCTCGGGTGGAGTGTCGGCCGTCATGGGTGCCTCCGATCTCGATGTACACAGTGTTGGTGTTCCAGGCGACAAAGGCAATCAGTGCATTCACGCATTGCCGTTTGGCCGAAGCCGATCAAAAGTGAAAGCGGCGTGCTTGATGCCAGTGGAAACAGCTGGGTGCTGCAGGCCTCTCCCTCAGTTGAGGGATGTGCATTCCGCTGCCTTTTGCCTCAATGAAGGCACTGCATGATTCGGACGCATGTCCCCTGCCTACGACCTCATCCTGGAGTCGAACGGTCGGCTCATCACCCACACCGTGGAGGTGGCTGATGCCCTGGAGGCCTGGCGGCTGGCCCGTGCGCGTTATCCCGCTCGCATCCGCGGGGTGGTGTGGCGGGATCCGCAGCAGGTGCATCTGGACCATCCGCGCTAACAATCGGGTGTCCGTCTGCAATCCATGGAGCTTCGGCTTGACTCCCGTGTCAATCAAGAGGCGATTGCCCAAGCCTCTGAGCTGTTGAAGGATCGACGCATTGTTGTGGTGTTTGGCGATCGCCTCTCGCTGATTTCCTTTGTGCTCGTCGATGCGATTACGTCGAGCCTGGTGGGTGCGGCCACCACAGAAGAAGAGGGGTTTGAGCTGGTGCTGCGTACCCAGCCGGATCTGCTGATCTGCAGCTCGGATCTCGAATCCGGCTATGGCATCAACCTGTTGCGTCGGGTGAAGGCGGAGCTTCCAACCTGTCAGTTGCTGATCGTGCTGGTGCGCGAAACCCAGACGGTGGTGCAGGAAGCGATGGAAGCCTTTGCAGACGGTGTGGTCTTCAAATCCAGCCTGGGCACTGGCCGCGGTGATCTGATCAGTGCCCTGCGCACCCTCGCCGAGGGCGGTGTCTACTTCCCGGAGCAGATCCGTCGCATTGCCGCCTCCACTCCGCAACCCGATCTGCCGCCCTTGGTGGAGGAACTGAGCCCGCGTGAACTGGAGGTGGCCGCCGGGGTGGCGCGCGGTCTCAAGAACAATGCCATCGCCAGCCTGCTCGGCCTTTCAGTGGAAACAGTGAAGAGCCATGTGGGTAACGCCATGGACAAGCTCGGTGCTCGCGACCGCACCCAGATGGCGGTGATGGCGCTGCTGTATGGCTTGATTGATCCCCTGCAGTGAGCAGGCTTCAGCTGCAGCGCTTGAAGATCACGATGCTGCGGGTCGGGCCTTGTTTCGGCCAGTTGGGCATCACCCGCCATGGGGTGCGCACCGTGAGCTGGTCACCGTCAATCGAGAAGAAGCGCATCTGCTCGGTGCCCACCCATTCCGGCTTCCAAGCCACATCCACCGCAGTGATCCAGCGGTCGTCCTCCAGCCTGTAGGTGCCGGAGTAGGCCACCAAGCTGCGCAGCAGAGCCGCGTCGCCCTCGATGTCTGTTGTTGGTTTGCGACCTTCAGCGGTGAGCGTGAACGACACCCGTCCAGCCGGGGTGAAGAGCGCGTAACCCGTTGGGTGGTCACCCATCGGCCTGAAGGTGTTGCCGCTGCTTTTCTCCTCCACCAAGTAGCTCACCAGTTGCCAGGCGCCATGGATGCAAGAAGCTTCAAGGGCAATCAGTGATTGCACAGGCGTTGCGTTCACAATCGATTGATGGATTAAGCGGAAGTTACCAATGGTCACTTCAGCGTCTCAGCGGCGCGAGGCGCTGAATGAGCAGATCGACATCCTTTTGTGAATGGTTGGTATCAACCACAACCGAGGTATTCCGTTCAGTCGGCTCGCTCGCAGTGCTCGTCGTCGCAGCGCACTGTGCAGCTTGGGGCCTCCTTTCCGTAGCTCTTCGGTTCGCGCATGGTCCAGTACTCATCAACCAGGCCCATCAGGTACGAACCGAGCCTTTGAAGCAGGGAGCGCTGTTTCATGATTTCAAAATGCCATTGCCTTTGGCCTGCTGTCATCAGGCGTTGTGGAAAGAGCAATAAAAAAGCCCTGCCTGAGCAGGGCTAAAGCACCGCTAGTGGCGGCATTCACTCATTTGGCCAACTTGAGACCGCGGTACATCAGAACCACAGGCTGCTGCCTGGTAGCTGCAGTGTGGTTCGGCACGTACTTCTGGCCGCGATAGGTAAGCGTCATGATGGTTCCTCGAAGCAAGCTCAGGTCCCCGTTCCATGGCCTGAGTCGAACTGCGCCTCACCAGGAGTGAGGTGAACGTGTTCTAGTAGCGGTTGCTACAGACCCTTCATAGCGAAGCTGTCAACTGCCGTGTCGTTCACGCGGATACACAGTGATCGATTGGGAGCTGATCAATTGGCTTCCGGACGTGGGCATGGCATCAGGGGCAGGCAATCACCAATTGGATTGATCCATTCCTCAAATTCACTTCGGATGGCCTCGGCATCTGAAACGCGCTCTCTGCTGGCGAGCAGCTTGCTGCGTTGCTTGCTGTAGTCAACAGCGGAGCCGATCAGTTCAATGGCTTGTTCGCTGGTCATGGCTGAACACGTTGTTCGGTCCATCGTTGGCAGCCCCGCGCAGGTTGGCCGTGCCAACGGCAACAAACTGATGTGTTTTTGTGCATTTGCCCATCCACGCTGATGGGTTTGTCTCGGAAGATTTTCTGTACTTGGCTCGCCAAGAGCCATTGGGTCCGCGAGCCTGAGAGAAGGAATCTTCGCTGATCAGATTCCGCTGCATCCATAGCTCGATGATGAAACTCAACCTTGCCCATTCCCATCCGATGGGAACCCTGATTGTTGAAGGTGTGCATCAACCGTTCCATGCTCTGGCCTGTGCCTTGAGCCCGGCCTCAATACGGATCCAACCCAAAGTTGGAGCATTGCATTCTTGGATTGATCAACAACACATGCATCAGCCTGACGCTTAAAACATTGCCATCGCTTTAATTTTACTCAGTTTGGTTTTTTCTAACCCCTCGAGATCATCGTAATTGATCAAGTTTTGTTTGATCATGTCAGCGAGTGTGAATAATATGTTTGCCGTGTCGAATTCAGACCGACCTTCGTATTGAAAGCGTTCGCTGCTGAGAAAATCGTGAAATTTCCAGATTGACTCTGGTGTATCGAGTAGTGCGCTCTGTTCTCTGAGAATCACAATCAGAGCTTCAATGGAGCGTTGCTTGCCTGTTTCAAAGGCATGCTTGGCAACGGATTGTTCCTGGTGTGTCCAGTCAGCTGCTGACATGGTTTTGAGAAGGTGAGGGGTCGGGACAGAGGTGCTGAACCAGGTTCAGAATTGGTTATAGACAGTGCGCACTTCTGGAAGCTGATGCCAGGGCACTGCTGGGTAACTGTGATGTTCGCGATGATAGCCAAAGTGGTAACACGCCGCGAACGACAGTATGGGGTGAAGATCGAGGCTGATTGGTTGATGGAAATCATCAGTCTCAGGGGCACTTTTGCGATGGGGTAAAAATGTCCCCACCACAAATAGTTGCCAGGAGCTGATGATTAAAGGAAGCACATAGATCAACGCAAGCGTGAGCAGTGGCTGATCCTGATTGGCGGGAATCATCAACAGCAAAACCCCCATCCAGGACGCCAGCTTGAGCAGCTGCATCGGATTCAGATAGCGACTGAGAAAGCGGGCATACCAGGCCACTGGTGAAGGATCCGCCGCGTTGCAGTAATCGGGATCAGTCTTGGATCCTGGCGAATGATGGTGCTGAATGTGATGGTTCAGGCACTCCTGAAAGCTCAGGCCGGCGTAGGCCCAGAGGCAGCCCTGGCCGATGAACCGATTGAAGAGTTTTCGGTGAGGAATGAGGCTGCCATGCATGGCGTCATGAGCCACGATGAACAGCCCTGTGTGCAGAAAGCTTCTCAGCAGAACAAGCCCTGCAATCAGCAGAGGGTGGGCCTGCTGAATGGGAAGCCTGAGGCCAGCCGTGAGGGTGACCAGCCAGGCGGACCCGATTAAGCCCGCCAGTTGCAACCCTCGCCAGTGGTCGTTGCGAATCGGATCACTTGCCACCAAGCTTCAGCAGCTCGGCGGGAGAGGCCAGCAGGTCGATCGCCACAAAGTAGATCTTGTTGTTGTCATCGAGCAGGAAGCGCCAGGCCACGTTCATGCCCACTTCCCGGCCGAACCAAGGCGTCTGCACCTTTCCGGTGACCTTGATCTGGGTGAATCCGCTATCGGCAGGCTCTCCGAATCCTCCCTGGGGGATCAGCTTGAGGTTCTGGCAATCGCGCTTGAAGAACTTGAGGATGGCGTCCCGACCCACGATCGGACGCTGAAATGGTGGCTGAAGAGCCCCGTCATCGAGGAAGAGATCGATGAGCTGGTCGAAGTCATTGGCATTGAGCAGCTGCATGTAGCTGAGGATCGTCTGATTCAGCACACCCGGAATGAAGATCTCCTCACGCTGATCCTCCGGGGTCGGCGCCACGATCGGCTCAGCCACCACCTTGCTGTCGTCCACGTCGGGGTCATACCCCATGTCCACCACGAAATTGCGCAGCAGGGTGATCTGCTGCCCCTGCTCCACCTTCTTCACGGCTTCCAGCACGGAGGTGGCGTTGGCTGACAGCTTGTAGCCCTGGGGGATCGGGGCCACCTTGCCCTGACGCATGAATTCACCCAGCTCATACCAGAAGCAGAGCTTCACGTTCACTGACCAGAAGGCGTAACGGCTGGAGACCGGGCTGTTGACCTTGGCCGCCAGGTCGCACATCACCTTGGTCTGCTCGTCGAAGCTCATTGCCACGATTTCATCGAGGGTGGGCTTCGCCAGGGCCATACGGGCAGCTCCCGGGGCTGCCACGGTGATGGTCTGCCCCATTTCCAGATAGGCAAACCAGATCAGGGCCAGTTGGTCTTCAGGGCTGAGCAGCTTGAACCGCGCGGTGATGGCCGGCACGGCATCGGCAGTCATGGTCTCCGGGAAAATCTGACGAGCTTTGTCGAGCGTGAACATCCGGAGTGATCGAGGATGCCAAAAACTGTAACACTATGTTTCGGATTTAAGCGATTTTGATCGGATGCTCGCGGTTCCCATTTGTTCGTGGTATCAATTTCGCCCTTAATGGGTGCTGGTCGGTGCCGCCGGCAGGATGTGGGTCACGAGGTCGGCGTTCACCCAGCGCACCACGCCGGAGTCGATATCAGCGATCTGGAAGAGGGTGAAGACCTGAGGGTCCCTTGCTCCGCCGTTGCAGTGCAGGACCAGTCCCATCCACCAGTCCTGGTCGTTGGGTTCGCCGAGCAGGGGGTCGTGCCGGACGATCACGGTCATCCCTGGCTGAAGGTCGAGAAAGACCGGACGGGCGGCCATGGTTTTAGTACTGATGTATTGATGCTAAGGGCGGTGTCTGGCCAGGCCAAGTCCCCGGGTTTTTCGCTTCAAGGCACCTGGCTGAAGATGCTTCGTAGTGTGAGTTGTGATGAATGGCGATCATGAACCCCAAGCAGCTCGGTGCCATCAGGCGTGCGGTGATCTATGCCGTTGTTGGCTATGGCGGGTTGGCAGTGATTAACAACAGCGGTCTGGCTCCTGATCGGATGTGGACTATCTACCTACCTCTGTTCGTGGGTGTGTATTTCTTTGCGCGCTGGGCTGATTCCAAGATCGAAGCCTTCAATCAGCAGCGGCAGGAGAAAGAGTCCAAGTCATGAACAAATGTGTCTGGCTCGCGCATTGGAGTGCTTAAAGATACATTCTGGATTTGGGAAATGTAAAAAGGTGGGCCTTAAAAGGTCCGCCTTTTTTATCGCCCCAAGATTTCAAGATCATCTTGCAATCGTTGGAATCCTTGGCATCGAGCTGCAGCGGCTGAAGAAAGCGCTGCTGTTTCAATGGTCGCCAACAGCAAGGCCGCCTTTTCCCGGGAGAAAAGACGGCCTCGGTTGCGACAATGGGGAAGCGTCTGGCTTAAGGGCGCCTGGGGCCTGAAGTCCAGAGGTAAGGCTTTTGAAGCTCCGGGGCACCTGTGGCTGCTTGATGCAGCCGAAGCGATGCGTTGGAGTGTCGGTCGACGTGGCGTACCAATAATTGCCTGCCGAGGGACGAAGCCTCACGGATGGGTGGAAACTGTTGGAGCAGGGGCCGGTTGGGTCAGGCTGCTTCAGGTTTGGGCTGGGGTGGAGTGTCGGCTGTCATCAGCGCCTCCGATCTCAATGACCACACTGTCGTCGGCCTGAACCGCTGAGACAATCCGTGTTAAGGCGCATTGTTGCTCTGGTTAAAAAAGACGAGAGTGCCAGTGATGTGCCTGCCGTGATGTGGCGGACTGCGAACGCGATCAGGGCGTCATGGTGTTGTGCATCAAGCCGATCATGAATGCAGATCGTTGGTTGTCTTGAGTGCCCATGGGGAGGAGCTCGTCGCTCTGCTGCTGCTGGCGTCGGCCACGGCATCCTGCGGCGGTCTCCTGTTGCTTCAACTGGGGCTGATGCGTGGCTTTGCCCGCGCTCCTGTGCTGCGGTCGGACGCGTCCGCCAGTCCTGAGGACACCGCGTTGACGGTGGTGATCCCGGCCTACAACGAGGCCGCCAACATCGGCCCCTGCCTCCAGCACGTGCTCGAGAGTGAGCCTCCCTGTGCTGACTGGCAGGTGTTGGTTGTGGATGATGCTTCCACCGATGCAACCACGGAGCTGGCGACCCAAGTGCTGGCGAACGCCGTGCTGGCTGAGCGCGGGCATGCTCAGATCCGCGGTGAGGTGTTGCAGGCAGGCTCTCGGCCGGAGGGTGAGTGCTGGGTCGGCAAGAACTGGGCCTGCTCCAAGGGAATGGAGGGGGTTGTGTCGGGGTGGGTGGTGTTCATCGATGCGGACGTGCGGCTGAAGCCCGATGCCCTGCGTCGTGCTCTCGCCCAGGCGATCGATGAGGGCGCTGATCTGTTCAGCCTTGCTCCGCGCCTGAGCTGTGCCTGCCTGGCGGAATGGATGGTGCAGCCGATCATGGCCAGCCTTCTCGGCCTGGGCTTTCCCATTGAAGACGCCAACGATCCCACCTCATCGGTGGCGTTTGCAGCAGGCCCATTCATGATGTTTCGTCGTACGGCCTATGAAGCCATCGGTGGACATCGCGCCCTTGCCGCCGAAGTGGTGGAAGATCTGGCTTTGGCCCGGCGCATCAAAAACCAAGGCATGCGGCTGCGCTACGTGCTGGGACTTGATGCGGTGGATCTACGCATGTATCCAGATCTTGCTTCCCTCTGGGAAGGGTGGACCAAAAACTGGTGTCTCGGCCTGGATCGTGACGTCCTGAAGGCGCTGGCGGCAGCGGCCGTGGTGGTGTTGATGTTCAGTGTCCCCTGGATGTTGCTTGTGGCATCACCGGCACTGTTCCTGGGATTCCCAACGCTGTTTCTCTGGTGGGAAAGCAGTTTCGCTTTGGGGATCCTGGCGATTGTTCAGCAATTTCTGTTGAGGCTCTACATCAGCAGAACGTTCAGAATCCCCACAACCCTCTGGTGGTTGATGGGAGCCGGTGGGCTGCTGGTGGGAGCGATCGGACCGGTCTCGGTCTGGCGAACTCTGACCGGTCGGGGATGGACCTGGAAAGGACGTCAGCTCAGGCCGAGCACGCCGAAGGTGATCTGACTGAGGATGCCGTGGCCGGTGAGGGCTTCGGTGAGAACGCCGATCACGAAACCGAGCATGGCCACGCGGCCGTTGAGCAGTTCAGCGCGCACCATGCGCTCACCTTGGATCTGGGCGGCAGCAGCGTCCTGGAACCAGGCATCTCTGTTGGAAGAAGTGGAATCCATGGTCAAGTGTCGATTAACAGAACGTTACGACTCTTTGTTAAGGAATGCAACGCTCCTGGCTCAAGGCCAGGCCTGGCTCAAGGGCAGCAGATCTCCCTTGGTGTCGTAGCGACGCACCATCTGCCGCACTGTTCCATCAGGAAGGGTCCAGCGCAGCCCGCAGGCGGTGGCGTCGCCCGCCTGGCGATCGCGCTGGTCCAGAAGCAGTTCAACGCCCTCTTCGGGTTCCCAGATCAGCAGGTCCTCCGCGCTGTGCGCGGGGCACTGAAGTGGCTCCGTTGGTGCCTCGGGTTTCCTGGTGCCTTCGATTTCTACGACATACACCACCTGCTCCAATCCGCTCACTCCATGACGCACCACGATCCTTCTGCGCGCTTGCTGGTGCACCACGCAGAGTTCCGCCACCCAGTTCCAGGGCGTGATGCTGGCCGGGCCAAGAGACCAACCACCGTTGGGGCTCACTTGCATGGTGGGTGGCAGGGTTTGAAAGGTCATCGACCGCTGCTGGCCGGTGTGCTCGTAGGAGAGACAGGTCTGAATCAGCCCGTCGGACTCCTTCACCGACAGTGATGTGGGGAAGCGAGCCTGCTCATGGCCATCGCCGTTGAGACGGATGAAGCACCCCGCCCAACGGCCGATGTTGTGCTGCAGCAACGCTGCCCGTTGGTCGTGCATGGCGGCTGGGGAGGAGCTGAGCACGTTCAGGTTGGCGCGCCGTCAGGGACGATGGAGTCTCAAGCCCCTGCTCGGAGCCATGGCCCCCTCACCTGTGCAGGCGTTTCTGGCCCATCTCAGCCGTGACCCTCGCCTGCAGGCGCAGGTTCAGGCCTCCGTCACCGCTGACGAGGTGGCTCTACTGGCCCAGCAGCTCGGCTATGCAGTGTCCGGGAGTGATCTGCTGCTGCTCTCAGGCCGCAGCGTTGATGGTGTGCGGGTAACCCGCGTGGATCACCCGGGGGAATACCCCGGGCGTTACTACTGAAGCCGGCTCAGCTCACGTGCAGGGCCAGGAAGGCATCGTCGAGGGCGGTCATCTCGGCCTCGTCGTCCTGAAAGCAGCTTCCGTAGAGCAGGTTGAGGATGCGACCTACCTCCATGTCGCGATCGGCGACCTCCTGCCAGAGGCGCTGGCTCAGCACGGCGTCGGCCAGAACGAACTGCGCCTGCACGAGCTCGCGTGTGATGGCGAAGTAGCTCTGACGGTCATTGCGCAGGCGGCACTCGGCGGTCGGCTGGGCAGTCGTTAACTGATCCTGTTGCGTGCGAAGACGGGCCGTCTTGGTTGAGGACTGGTTCATACTGCGCTCCTAGGACCTTCCCTTCAGTGTTGTGCCCTGTATCAAAAGGCACAATCAGCGTTCATACCCATGCCTGCAAGTGAGCTCATTCACGAACTGAACGGCAAGCCCATCAGGATTTCCGTTCCCAGCGATCGCCTCGTGGTGGATCGGGTGGCCAGGCACATGCAGCGACGGCTTGCCGAGAACGATTGGCGTCCCTATGGCTCGCAAGCCGACGCTCTCCAGGCCTGGGCGCGCCTGGGTGGCATCCGCGTGGATGTGCTCCGTGCCCTGGATCTGCTGTGAGCAGCCCCGTTGACCGTTTTGATTCCGTCGATCTCGACCGAATCATTGAAATGGCCTGGGAAGACCGCACCACCTTTGAGGCCATTCAGGCTCAGTTCGGCATCAGCGAACCGGAGGTAATCGCCATCATGCGCCATGCGCTCAAACCCTCCTCTTTCCGGATGTGGCGCAAGCGCGTGAGCGGACGTCGAACGAAGCACGGGATGACCAGTCGGTCGTCTCGCTTCCGCGCCAGCGGCCACCATTAGTGGCAGGCTGAAACGGACGCCCACCTCACCATGAAGCAGTTGCCGGGCCGTCGCCGGCCGAAGTGGATCCAACAACTGGCTGCAACGGCCGTCGCTGTTGTGGCCACGATCTGGTTGATCACCCTGCTTCCCGTGCTGCTGTTTGTCGGCCTGATCGCGGGGTTGCTGCTGATCCCCGTGCTCAGGAAGCTGAGGCTCGAGATGGAGCAGCTGGAGCGCCAGCAGCGAGGAGAGCCACCGCTCCCCAGAGATGTCACGCCCTGGCACCGCAGGGTCTGGAATCAATGGCGTGCCCGCTGAACCGAGTTCAGCACGAAAGCAGAGCGCGTTTTCCCCATCGCTCATGGAGTTCACCCTTGCGCAGCATCGCTGCGTTCGAGGCATCTGGCTTCAGGATGGCGTCCAAGGCGGAGGCCCGCCCTGTCGTTTCGGATTTCCGCGCTGAGCAGGCCAGTGCCGTTGCGAGTAGAGCGAAGGAGCCTGTTTCGCTCTACTCGCAAAGAGGAAGGCCGCCCCTCCCGATGGAAAGACGGCCTAGGTCGCTCGTTCATGCATCGTTCAACCCTTGAATGAACAGGGGTTGAGAGGCCCGCCCACCTACGACAGGAATGGGGTGGTCTCTCTTATTCCTCGCTTCCGACACCACCTGTCCTTTGATTCCCGTAGAGGGCAGAGGTCAAGTCGTAGTGCCATTTCTGGCGAGGGTCGAAGCGTCTGGCGTGGCGGCACCTGGGGCCATTTAGTCCAGGGGTGTGGCTGATGAAGCTCCGGGGCACCTGTGGCGGTGCAAGTTGGAGTGTCGATTGGTGTGGCGCTCAGTTGATGCCTACCAAAGGACCAGCCTCACTGATGTGTGGAAACTGTTGGAGCAGGGGCCAAAAAGTCAGGTTGCTTCTGCTGTTTGCTCAGGTGGAGTGTTGTCCGTCATGGGCTCCTCCGATCTCGATGGACATACTTTCCACCCGTCAGTAGTTAATGGCTATCCGAGTTAACGCTCATTGCCCTCCAGGGCGAATTGGTTGAGTGTGGGAATGGCGTGCCGCCCGGTTGGACCTGGGAGTTCCAGGCCAGTGGCCACACGATTCCCCCATCCGCTCCTGATGTGGTTTCAGCCGCTGGCTGGTTGTCGTGTTCTGAATCAAGTGCCCCCCATCACGGCGATGCCGGTTGGGAATAATTCATTGGTCTTTGATCGTGCTGAAGGGAGATGGTTAAAGCACTTGCTGCATTAATAGATGTCCGCCGATGAGTGATTCTTTTTGAAAAGATAAATACTTATCTAGGTGATGCCTTGGAAGTCATTGTAGGTGAATCTTGTTAGAGCATCATCTCTTTTTGAATCGAAGAAAATGCGCTTGAAAAGCATTCAATTTTTTCTCCTTCCTTGGCCTTAATCCAGTCGTTGATGGCTTTGATGTATAAATCTTCTGTCTCTTTGTACCATGATCTGCGCGTGATAAAGGCGTGTATGGCTGGGCTGATTGCGACAACATTTTCGGGGTGGTAGGTGAGCTCTGGATAGTCTTTCCGAGGGAGTAGGTGGTGAAGGTCGGTGGGGATAGAGTTTGTGAGAAAACATCTTGTCAATTCCCTGCCAGGATTCTCTTGGCGATATCGCCATGTGTTCCAGCGATTCTCTTGAGCATCATCTGAATTCAGGCCGATATCAACAGCAAACTTATCGGCTAATGCTTGAAGCCATTGGCTTATTCCTCCGCGTTTTTTTGTGGCGGCAAGCGTCCAGCCATAGGTGCGCAGGTCTTCGTTGGTGATAAATCCTTTGTCGTCGCATCTGCAGTAGAACTCTTCTTTAGCTTCGTCGATCGATGCTTGATCGCTTTCGTTGGGCAATTGTTTCAAGTGCCTCAAGTAGATGACTTCGAGTATTGCAAGCAGTTCGGAATTGTCGATCTCAGTGATTGAGCTTTGAAAAAAACATTCCTGGCAGTAGCCCCTTTTCTTCGCAGTATTTTTTTCCTGGGAAGACATGAAGGCACATGAATGAGATGGCCGTGTATCCTTTATTGCTCCATTGTTTGTAGTTGCCGGGCAAGAGCTCTAGGTGCCTTTTGGTTAGGTAATTGCGCATGAACTCTGATGCTTTCATTTGTAAAAGTTTTTTCGCTGCATCCTGTTTGCTTAGCAAGATTTGTTGTTCTTCTTCTATTGAATATTTGAACATTGCTCCCAGCACGTCGGACGCTTGCTTTGGATGCATTTCAAGAGATGGGGTCCAATAATCTCTATTAAGAACCTTTTTAACTCTGTCTTTTTTTAGCCAGTTGTCTAAATCGTATCTCTCGAGTCCCGGATACTTTTCTTTGATAAGCCTGAAGGGCGCCCATTTGTTTCTGATGAGGAACGCTTTCCAGTCTTCCTCCATGTCAAGAAGTCCTGTCGGTGGTAGGTGTCCCTGGACGCTAGGTCTTGGCGAGTCAAGGCTGATGGCCTTTTCGATGACTGCCGCTGATTAGAGAGTTAGCTAGTGGGCTTCCTTAGAGGATTTTCAATATGACATTTAGCTTGTTTGCCCTCGCCAGACTGGGTTCATGGCGAAGAAGGCAACAGCACCAGCGGTTCAAGCCGGGCCAGAGATACGGGAGCCGACGCAGACGCAGGCCTTGATGCTCGTTTGCTGATGTCCTTTTTGTGATCAGTGCCAGGGGGACCGGCAAGAGCTGAGGCATTGTTCTGGTGGTAGCCAGGGACGCCGCTCATTTCCAGGACAAATACAGCTGCCTGATCACCAGAACGACCTTCCAAGGCTTGACCGAACTACAGGGGTTGCTCTGGCGGTATTTGTCGGTGGTGTTTCCGGGAACGAGCTACTCCGGGGCCGACATGACCTTCAGGCTGGGCGGCAAGGGGATGGCCTATGGCAAGGTCGAATTGGCTTACACCGGCGCCGGCCTGGGTGAACAGGTGAAGGCTTTGGCCAGGCTGCAGGGTCGATCGTTTATCTGCGCCATCCACGATGAGGTTGGCAACCACTTCGATGCGGCGTTGATCGACAGTGCTGCTGCAACTTTGCGTGGTCCCGCCTGTGTACCGTCCCTGACGATCCTTTTGGCTAACCCTGGTGGGCCGTTCCATCCTGATCTGCAGGCCAATTATGGGATCCCTGCTGGTTATCTAAAACCCGGACGGGCCAGTCGGCTCTTTTCAGAGGATCTAGGGAAGCACTGCATCTTTGCCACGTTCACGGCGGCATCGAACCAGCACATCGACCTGAATCAGTACATCCGCAACATCAAGGTTGCTTGTGCTGATGATCCGGCACTGTTGGATGCTTGGCCCCACGGCCGGCTGGACGTTGACATCGCCGGGGCCTTCTTTGCCGGGGCCTTCTTTGGCTCAAGTTTCAGCGTGCGCCGGAGCCTTCGAGATATGAGGCTTGGAGGGATTGATCCTGCTGACCTGCGTCGGGCCTTTGTCTGCATGGACTGGGGATACTCTGCGCCAACGGTGGCCTACCTGTGTTGCTGGATGAGTTCTACGTGGCTGCTTCTACCGCTGGTGGTCAACGCGATTGGACCTCAGTGATGCCAGTGGTGGCAGAGTTGAACGGCGCATGCAGCAGTGCCATGGATGCCACGGACCCCCTCGACCAGGCCAAAGCCATCGCAGATGCGATCGAACAGATCGCCAAGCAGCTCACACCCGCTGTGATCCGCGCAGCGCGCAACGATGGCGGGGGGCGGAACGACCTCGACCGGATCGAATATGCCCTCGGCACCATCGGCAAGGCTTTGATCCTCACCGATTACACGATTGATGAGGAGAAAGATATGGACAAGCTGAAGGCGTTCCGGGAATCCCAGCGGACCTGAGGAGTGCAGCGGGTGTAGACCGGAACCACACGAGGACACTCCTCGACGTTCATCACAGTGTCGAGCTCTGAGCACCGCATGCCACTGATCAATCTGCGCACGTCCCTTGCTTCCGTTGACGATGCGGATGGGTTGCTTCAGCAGCTGTCGTCGTTGCTGGCGGAGCAGACAGGCAAGCCCGAGGCCTATGTGATGACGTTGCTGGAAACCGGTGTGCCGATGACCTTCGCCGGCAGCCCCGAACCCTGCGCCTATGTGGAGGTGAAGTCGATCGGCGCCCTACGCCCCCCAGCCATGACCGCGGCCTTCTGCGATCTGATCAGTGCTCGAACCGGGGTTCCAGCCAACAGGATTTACATCGGCTTTGAGGATGTGCCAGCAAGCTGCTGGGGCTGGAACGGATCCACGTTCGGTTGATTCCTTCAGTTCCCTTGAGGAACGAGGTCGATCACCACGGCGGTGGCTGTCGTTCCACTGGTGTTGCGCCAGCCGTGCAGAACACCGCTTGATTCAAAGACAGCGTCCCCAGCCTGTCGCTCGATCGCACGAACCCCAGCACCGTCTTGCCTGTATTCCACCAGTGTGCCGCTGAGGATGTAAGCAACCCCGGGCCTCTGCTCGTGTTCATGCCAGGCCACCGATCCACCGGGCAGGATCGTGATGCGCCTGGTCCGTAGTTCCCGTCCTTGCAGCGCACTGAATTCCCGTTCGAGGTCGAGAGCTCCGAGTGGTTCCACGCGAATCTGGCGGGTTTCTGCTGGAGCACCTCCAACCGGTGGACGCAGCTCCTCGCTGGGGGTGACGGGATGGGCAATGGATCCAGTGGCCCATCCCGCCAGCAGGAGGAGCAGAGCACCTTGCCTGCGCATCCGGAATCAACGCTGGCCGAACAGCTCATCCCAGCTGATGAGCTGAGATGACTGGTTCCGTTGGCCCTCGTTGGAGGGACTGAAGTGGGAGGGCTGACTGGTCGATGGACTAAGGGAACTCTGATGATTTGACAATGCAAAGTGTTGTCGTCCCTGACTGGCAGGACTCTTCATGATGGTTTCTCCGTTGAGGTATCTGGATCGCGCTGAACGTTTGTTTCAGGCTCTCTCGGCGTGCAGGTGACATCTGTCAGACCTGCTTCACACGTACATGTTGCCACAAACAAGGGCTCATGTCGTGTTCAGGCCATACTTTGTGCCCCTCGTAGAAGCCCCATGGCAGTTCTGGGACAGCAGGCCATTCTTCAGGCGATCGAGGCCGGCGTGATCACGATCTCTCCCTTCGATCCTGAGCTGGTGGGGCCGGCGTCCGTGGATCTCACCCTGGCCGGAAGCTTCCGGGTGTTCCGCAAGGTGCATGAGGTGATCGCCGTCTGCGAAAACACCGACTACCGGGAGTTCACCGACAAGGTGGAGGTGCCAGACGGGGAGCACATCCTGATCATGCCCGGTGAAACGATTCTGGGAATCACCCGGGAGCGTCTCAGGCTTGGTCCGGGGTTGTGCGGTTGGTTGGAGGGACGCAGTCGATTCGCCCGTCTGGGGCTGATGGTCCACATCAGTGCTCCGTTCATGGGGCCAGGCATCGACAGTCAGCAGGTGCTGGAGATGAGCAATTTCGGGCCGGCCCCCCTGGCCGTGGTTCCTGGTACAGCCATCTGCCAATTCATCTTTCAGGAGCTCGATGGCGAGGAGCACTACGCAGGCCGTTTTGCCGGCCAGACCCAGCAGAGCTTCTGATCGCGTGTTGATTCAGTCGCCGATCATGCGCCGTCGCACCATGGCGTCCCACAGACGGGTTGGGATGAAGTGCTGAATCAGCGCTGATTCCGACGAGCTGCCGCAGCGGTAGCGCGGGCTTGGATCAGCCTCTGTGAGAGCTCGCTCGATGCAGGCGGCCACCACGTCGGGATCGGACCCTTGTCGGAAGCCTTCGGCCCAGGCCGTGGCGACGTTCTGCATCATCCTTCCCCAGACCGGATCATCGCCACCAGCCGCAAGTGAAGGCTGGCTGACGGCTTCAAAACCCGTGCGGATCAAGCCGGGTTCGATCACCACCACCTTCACGCCGAAGCTCTGCAGCTCCATGCGCAGCGCATCGCTCAAGGCTTCAACAGCGAACTTGCTGGCGCCATACCAGCCAGCTCCCGGTGTCACAAAACGACCGGCGATGGATGAGATGTTCACGATCCGGCCTTGACCGCGGCTGCGCATCGCTGGCAGCAGCGCTTGGGTCAGGCCCATGAGCCCGAACACATTCACCTCAAACATTGCCCGTGCCGCATCAAGCGGCATGGTTTCCAACGGTCCAACGTCGCCGTATCCGGCATTGTTCACAAGGGCATCAAGGCCGCCGCCGTGCTCCGCAACCGCGTCACTGAGCGCTTGTCGGGAATCGGAATCCGTGATGTCGAGAGCATGCACAACGGCTCCCCGCCCGCGCAGGTCCTCCATGGCATCGACCCGTCGCGCTGCTGCATGAACGGTCCAGCCCCTCTTCAGCAGCTGCAGGGCCGTGATCCGGCCGATGCCGCTAGAGGCACCGGTGATCAGAACGGTTCGAGTGGTTGGCATGCGTCAGCCCACCCCGCAGGCGATGCGGGCGCCACCGCCTCCCAATGGTGGGATGTCGCTGTACGTGTCACCACCGGCATGCACCACCAGCGCCCGTCCACGCAGATCGGAGGTGCTCAGTCGGGGGGCTACCACCGTGGTTGTGGTGTTGCCATCGGCATTCACCACAAGCTTGCTGAGGTCACCGCGGTGACCGTTCCCGAACGGTCCGAGATGGGTGTTGGTTTCGTCGGGGTCCCAGTGACCCTTGGCGGCAAGACCCGCCACCATCTCACCCTCGCCATTCATGGCGGCGTCGCAGGAGTCGCCGGCATGCAGGTGAAACCCGTGTTCACCCTCGCTTAATCCTTGGAGTGTTGGCGTGATCACCAGCCCCTGGTCGCTGTCATGGGCCTGCACGCTGCCGATGGGAGCCCCAACCCCCTCAGCACTGATGGAGTGAACCGTCACCTCCAGCGAACCGGCCGAGGCCTGGCCTGGCATGAACAACAACAGGATCAACGCGATCAGGGGCACCAAGCGCGGCATGGAGGATGTCCAGGGGGGCTCATTGTCATGCAAATGGCGCTGCCGCTGTGTTGGCAGCGGTACCGCTTTGAAGTCAGCGGCTAGGGCAGAGCAGGTATGGATGGGGAGAGATGTCATGGGATGGCGACGGCGTAACGATCTTCGTCTCCGGTCTTGTGGTGGTTCTGCTGATCAGCCACGCTGAAGATGACCCATCAGGTCGCACCATGAAACGCTGGCTTCTTCAAGTCGCCTTCCGTGTCGGCATGCCGCTGGCGCTCTGGCCGATGAAACTGCTCGATAACCCTCGGTCGAAAGCACTGCGTTGAACACACCGGTGTTCCGAATCAACCACCGCTGCATCAATTGCGGCACCTGCTGGCAATTTGATTCGGATCACTTCGCTCCCGAGGGAGAGAGGGCGTGCGTGCATGCCCAGCCAGATGGGCAGGAGGCCACAGAGCAGGCTCTTCTGGCTTTGCAGGCTTGCCCTGTGGCAGCGATCGAAACCAATCGCAGCTTGCGTTCGACCACTCCGGTTGATGGTTTCCCTGCTCTGATCAAGGAGCACCCCCAGGGCAAGATTTATTACTGCGGCTGGGCCTCGCGGCGCAGTTTCGGAGCCTGCAGTTGGTTGATCACCCGGCCCTCCGGCAACGTCATGGTGGATGTTCCGCGATGGAGTGCGCCTCTGGCCCGCCGGATCAAGGCCCTGGGTGGGTTGCGCTCCATCGTGCTGACCCATCGCGACGATGTGGCGGATCATGAGCGTTGGGCACGGACCTTTTGCTGTGACCGTTGGATACATGCGGCTGATGCTGATGCGGCCCCGCAGGCAGAACAGCTGATCAATGGCGGTGATGCCGTGCCGATCGCCGAAGGCCTTCAGCTGATCCCTACGCCAGGGCATACCCAAGGATCGCTCTGCGCATTGCTAGGGGGGGAACGCGCTGTGCTGTTCAGTGGCGATCACCTCTGGTGGAACCCCGAGCATGCGGCGGTGGTGGCCTCAGAGCGGTATTGCTGGTGGGATTTTGCTACCCAGCTGCAGTCTGTAGAGCGGCTGCTGGATCTTGATGTGGCCTTGCTGCTGCCTGGGCATGGCCGGCGCCATGCCTTTGCTCCGGGAGCCTGGCGCACCGCTCTTGAACAGACTCTCAACTGGAGCCGGCGCCATCATGAGCCCTGATCAGGATGAATCGATGCAGGCAGTGTTCAACGGCACGGTGATTGCCGAGAGCGACGACATCGTGATGGTGGATGGCAATCCCTATTTCCCTCGGGCGTCGATGAACGCCGACTGTTTTCGGGACTCCAGTCACACCACGGTGTGCGGCTGGAAAGGAACCGCCCGCTATTGGGATGTGGTGGTCGGTGATCAGGTGATCACGAATGCGGTGTGGAGTTACGAGTCACCGAAGCCCCAGGCGGAACAGATCCGCGAGCGTTTCGCGTTTTATCGCGGCAAGGGTGTGGAGCTGAGCTGAGTATTCAGCGTTTTCGCTGGCGGCGGTTCGCCTTGCGTGTGCCCCCGTACTGATAACCGGGTTGGGTCTCAATCCGCGACCAGCACTGAGGGCAGATCAAGGTCCATGTTTTGATCATGCTGCTGCGCACGCGGTAATGCACCGTTCCAATGCTCTGGCACAGGGCGCAGGGGATCATCTGGTCGTTGGGTTGGATCTCGCTGACCTCAGAGGTGTCGTTGGGTTGTGGCATCAACGGCATGGCTACCTTGCAGAAGCATGCATCGACCCATGAGCAAGGCCACATAACTGCTGATGGCTGATCCTCTTCATGCGTGATTGCTGAAGAGTGCGCTCAAGTCCCAGGGAATCCCGACAGGATTCGTGAATGTGGACATCCAAACCCGATCAATACCAGAAACCCCAGGTCTGTGGAGGTCAGGGCTGGTTGATGAACCGGCAAGAGGGTCTTGTTGTGCGCTTTCAACAAGCCACGCCAACGTCCCAATCTGAATGGGTCTGGGTTGAAACGGGTCGTCTTGTTGCACCTGGCCAGGCCACGCCTGAGCATCGGAGACGGCTGTTGCTCGTCAATGCCATCAAGGCTTTCGAAACGATGCGTCTGACGGGATGGGAGCGCACCATCGCCCACTGGTGATTGGCTCAAAATTAAAAAATCCTGAAAAATAGCCCTGTTCTTGAATTTTGAGAACCTTTTTAGTCAAGTATTAATGCTTAATTCGCTCGAAAATCGTTCGTGTTGCTACACGGCTCTCTTGTGAATGGGTAAAAGTAGGGATGGAAGCGTTTCACTTCCAATGCGTCGAGCGGGCGAGCTGAGGGGCTTGCCCATTCCCTTCTCACCGCCTTTCCGCTCTGGTTGCGGACTTCCGCCAGGGATAGTGCCCGTGTCGCAGCAGAACCTCTCGGTGGTGACGGGCGATCCTCGCCGTCTCGTCGTCAGCCCATTCTTCAAGGAGCGGAATGGCGCTCTCGACGGTTTCGATGTCCTCGCTGTGCAGTAAAGGCATCAACCAGAACTGCCGCCGGGCACGTTCCGTTTCCCTCTGGACCCAACCCTGACGCAGCGCATCTCGGCTGAGAATGACTGCTCGAGCATCCCCAGCAAAAGCTCTTGACTCTCCACGCCAAACATGGCGGCTGAACTGATCGAGCAGCAAGACCAGCGCAAGCGCAGAAGCAGCGTCTTGCGTCCAGTCCGCCAGGTCTCCGGCTTGAGCCGAATAACAAAGATCGCCGAATCTCTCCCTGATGTTTTGGTCGAAGTGAGGGTTGTGCCTGAACCACTGCCAGGGGTGGCAGTCTTCGAACCAGAAGCGAAGAATCCCATCGGCCTCTTTGGCCGGTTCAGTCAGAACCACGAACCCGCTTCACCGCCAGGCCGGCTTCGCTGGCTGTGATCGCCGACAGCAGAACCAGGCCGACCAGCCCAATCAGCTGATTCTGGGGATCGGCGTCCGGCTCGGCGTTCAAGCCCAGTGCGGCGCCGGCAACAAACCAGGCGGTAGCCAGCGCCGACGTGATCCAGTAGGCCTTCCAGCGGCGTTGGTAGAGGTACCCCGCACCCAGGCCGGGAACCACGTTCAGCACAACTGCTACCCAACCAGCTGATGCCCCCAGGATCTGCTCCGGGCTGGGACCTGTTTTCGTTTCCTGTGATGTCATTGCTTGTTCCGGCTGGCGGCGTAGGCCACAGCCCCTCCGGCGACGAGGGTAAGCACACCGGTGCTTAGAAGGAACCCGGTCAGCATGATCAAACCAAGAAAGGAGCCCAGCAGCGACATTTTCACGCGCAGCAGTTTGGATTTGATCAGCAGCATCAGCAGCAGCATCACTGTGGCTTTAAGGCCAGCGATCTTCGCGGCGCTGATCGGGCAGAAAGGGCAGAAGGGAGGGAGCATCGACGGGCGGTGCGCAAAGGTGCGACCCTTTCACTCTGACGTGTTCACTCCTCCGCTGTGGCTCGATGTCTGGGATGGCTTGCCGCGAGCTTCGTGCTTTTTCTCTGCATCGTTGTTCCCCTGAAACCTGTCTCGGCGGCCTGGATCTGTGATGGCGATCCGCTGACGGCGCAAGACCTCAGCCTTGGACGGGAAGCGATTGGTGTGACGGCGGCTCCGCTTCCGAACAGCACGGCTGGCACCGTGCCCGGTGATGGCGTTTTGCTCCACTGGCGCGGCGTGACGCTTCAGCTTCCTCGCACCAACAATGCAGGGACACCGAGTTACACCGATGGGCGTTGGTGGTGGCAGGTTGAAGATCCATTGCATCCCGATTTCCGAGAGCGGCGCGGCACCGTGATCAGCTACGCCTGCGATGCCTTGGAGTGAGATCAGGCTCCCGGGGCCAGACCCTGAAGCAGCACGTATTCATAGATCGCCGCAGCCAGAACAATCAGTCCGATAGCACCGAGAAGCAGTCGTCCGTCCATGGTGGTATCAAGGCAGCCGCAGTGGGCTTTAAAGCAATTCATGATGGTGTTTTCAAAAGCCAAGTGCACGATCCACGCTGGATTCTTGTGGCCTGGGGGGTCGTGGCTCTGGCAGCTGCTCTGCGGTTCTGGCGGATAACACGGCCCTTCCGCACCAGGCTTTCATCGCCGAATCGCCTCACGTCAACCGATCTCGATCAGGCTCGCGCATCGTTGGAGCGCTCCTGGAGCGAGGGCGACCGTCGCGGTAGCAACTAAACAGTGCCTTTCCCGCCGTTACATTGAAGGAATGAATCCCTCGATGTCACGTCAGCAGATCGAAGAGGAGCTTGAGCAGGCCCGGGAAATGGGACGTTGGCTCAGCGATGAGGAACGCGATCATCTGGCTGCACGGAAGCAGGAGGAGCGCCTCGCTTTCGAGCATGACCAGCGACTACGCAAGCGACTCATTGTTCTGGCGGGGGTGTTCTTGCTGATTCCGCCGTTGTGGCCCGTGTCAGCTGGCCTGGCTGTGTATCTGCTGTTCCCTCAGTCGTTCCGTCGGCTGATGGTGTTGGCCGGTGGCAGTCTTCTTCTGCTCATCGCCCTCGGGATTGGCACCATGGGCGTTGCTTTAGCACTGCTATGGACGGTCCTGAACTGATGTCAAGCGGCGTCAGGACCTTAAGACAATGTTTGATCTGCTACAAAAAAGTGTGATCGGCGTCACCCTTTGAACGTCCGCGCGTGTGGTGACGCAGACCGCGGACGGAGGCTCACCCCTCGGATGCATCCGGGGTCGGAGCCTTCATGGCCGGTGCATCGGGGTCGTAATCGACTGCTTCAGACTCTTGAAATTGCATCATGTCTTCGTTCTCCAACGTGGCCGCAGCAGGGTTTGCGCACGTGATTAGCGCTAAGCAGGTCGTGATGATTAGAGCTGCAGGATGACCCAAGCGAGAGAGCAGCCCACGATGAGCGAAAGAATGCCCAGCAGTGCTCGCCAGAACCGGGGGTCGTTGGGTTGAAACACCAAGCACTTCAAGCGCAGGTGTGGATCAGTTTGATCGAGCCGTTGTCCACCTGACGGAGCAGATCGCTGCGCAGGCGTTGGTCCTGATCGTCCAGCTCTTGCAGCATCAGGACCGAGCGGAAGCTATCGACGGTGATGCGGCTATGCAATTTGGCCTTCAAGTACAGCTCAACCATGGTTGAAACCTTGCGGCATCAAAACTAGTCAATGCCGACAGGCCAATGTGACGAGTCGAGCGGACTCCTCAGCTCTGGCCCCCGGGGATGAAGGGGGGTGGTCCCTGGCGCATGATCCAAGTGGTGGCCGCTTTCTGGGTCTGCCAGGCCTGCATCAGTTGCTTGGCAAGCTGCCGAAGTTGATCAGGATCCTGGGTGGTATCGAGGGCCCGATTGAACTGTTCAATCTGAAACCGTTGTTCCGTACTGAGTTGAATGCTGCCGTTCATCGCGATTTCCAGTTGCGAATGACTGCAAGGTACGGGCTTGAATCAAACGATTTGTTGCAGATCACACGCTTGTGACCGCCTGTCAGCACATGCGCACTTGCGATCTGCTATGGCGCTTACAGCAGCCCGCGATGTTGCACGAAGCGCTGGATCATCGCCCACGGTCTGGAAACGCTCGACCATGGCGCGGTCCCCATGGCCGCTGAGCACCTTGAGGGTTGACACAAAGGCTGGAAGACCACCATCACGCACCGTGGCTTCAATTGCCTGCCGTAAATAAACACGTCTGGCGATGTCGAAGCGAACGATCGTCTGGCGATCCAGCATCACGTTGCTGTAGGTGGTTCCCGGTCGTGCATCGACCCCAAACGCCTCGGCAGCAGCATCCAACAAGGAGAGGGTCTGGGGGTCAGGATTGCCGTCGAACATGGCGACGAGCGTCATCCCCCGCAGAATCCGTTCTTTCCATTCGGGATCGGGATCGCAGGCACTGACGGCCTGCGCCATGGCCGCAAGCGAGCCACGGTCATCAAGCAGGACAATCCGCTCTCAACCAGGCAACGCCGAAGCTCGCTGCTGAGGAGCCGTCTGGGATGAATGACCATGGCGATCACCGGCGCTCATCCACCAGTGATCGCCATGGGGCGAGAAACAGCGTCAGATGCTGTAGCGATACCCGCGATAACGCAGCTCAGTGGTTTTGCGTTCAGCCTTTTCGGGCTGATTGGCATCCAGTGATTCAGCGTCTCGCTGGTCTTTCGCCATCACCTGCTGAGCTTTCTTGAGGGCCTCAGCCTTGATCTGACGAGATTTGGTTAATTGAAGGGTGTTCACAGCTGAACTCCACAGTGTCCACACCCCCGTTGCTTGGTGCGGAGCGAACTGCAGCCTTGCGGCTCAACGTGCACACATCATATGCCGATTGGCAAGGGATCGTTCCCTAATGGACGGTCTGTATGCCCTGCTTCTTTCAGAGCAACTCCCAGCGTGGCCGCGGCTGAGGACGAGGCCTACCGGCTCGAAAAGGATCACGATCAAGCGGATGGATTTCATCGATCAGGTTTTGATCGATAGGGGTGTGATCGCGATGCTCTGGATGAAGCCGTTCGAGAGACGCTTTGTGCGGAATGAGGATGGACTCTCTTCTTTCATCAGTGCATCAGTTTCAGCATTTTGATGTCGGCGAGCATCCTGACTTTCCTGGGCGGACATGACCAAGAATCAGACGCTTCTTCGCTAGCCAGACAGCGGACACCTGTCATGGTTCCTGATGTTTCAATGACTCGCCCCCGTGATCGCCCCAGCAAGATCTGCCCTGTCTGCGGGCGTCCTTTCCAGTGGAGACGCAAGTGGAAGGATGTGTGGGACGACGTGAAGTACTGCTCGGAGCGCTGCAGACGGCATAAAAAATCCCCCGCAATGAAGTCGGAGGACTCTTCGCCGGCGTCGTAAGACCCCATCACCCGGCCTTGGGATCAACGCTAAAGAGAAGTTTCTTCAGCGCCACCCTTGCGCTCATGAATAGGCCTGGTGTGAGTGTTTGCGCAACCCCCAGATCTAGTGTTGACAGAGGCTGGCTGAATGGATGAAAAGCACTTTCGGTGGCTTGTCTTGTTCGGTGCACCGCATGTGGTGTGGTTCGGCAATTTTTGAGGGGGGATGCTGTCCTGATGCCATAAAAAACCCCGCCGAAAGGCGGGGTTCAGGGTCAGCAATTCAAAGAAGTCTTTCCTTGTTTCGACTCTGTGAAACTGCTGAGCTCCTCACACAAATGCACTTTTGCGCCAGGACTGTCACAGTGCCAGTTGGCTCAGGACGGTTGTTGGCCTGTCCCTTGCAGTTGCGTTGTTGATGAAGAGATATGAAGTGCTCGATCCGTGCACTTGTGCCGGTTCTGCGGGTGGCGGTTGAATGGACCCGCAGGGTTCGGGTGGCTGCATATGTCGAGCGGTATTGCACAGTTTTTCGAGCAGGCTTTGTCGAATGTCAATTGGGCTGGATCTTTGACAGTTATTCTGTTGATGATCACGATCACGATGGTGGGTTATCGCATTAATCACCCGATTCTCTGATATCGAGCCAGAAGACGATTGACCACAGTTTGGTGTCATATTTGAGAGGGTTTGTTTACTGCTGCTTTTGCATTACAGCAGGATGGATACACAGCTTCTGATGCATGATCTGTTGGCAGATGCTTGGTTTCGTGCGTGAGTTCTTCGCTTCTAGAATCAAGAACGCTTCTCAGCCGCCATTGCCGATTTGCGACCTGCGCAGCGTCGTGATCCGATCCACTGTTCTCACCGGACTGATCGCTTGTTGCCTGCTGGCAGCCTGTTCATCGCCACGGGGCGAGCAGCGTTCTCGCGACGACCAGGATCAACGTCCCCGAGTGCTCGCCACCTTCACCGTGCTGGCTGATCTGGCCCGAAACGTGGCTGGTGATCGACTGAAGGTGGAATCAATCACCAAGCCTGGTGCAGAGATTCACGGCTATGAATTCACGCCCAGTGACATCGAACGGGCGTCCCGCGCGGATCTGATTGTGGAGAACGGGCTGGGCTTGGAGCTCTGGGCGCGGCGCTTCACGGCCGCGGCCGGTGATGTCCCCTCGGTCACACTCACAGAAGGGATACAGCCTCTCTTGATCCAAGACGATGCCTATGCCGGCCGGCCCAATCCCCATGCCTGGATGTCGCCGCAGCGCACCGAGCACTACGTGGACCAACTCGTGAAGGCCTTCTCCTCCCTTGATCCAGATGGTGCGCAGACCTATCGGGCCAACGGAGAGGCGTACAAGCTCAAACTCCGCCAGCTGGATGGCGAACTCCGCCAGGCCTTGGCTTCACTTCCGAAGCAACAGCGCCTGTTGGTGACTTGTGAGGGGGCATTCAGTTACTTGGCGCGCGACTACGGACTGGATGAGGCCTATCTGTGGCCGGTCAATGCTGAAAGCCAGATCACGCCGCGCCGCATGGCCCGGCTGATTGAACGCGTCCAACGGGACCAGGTCCCGGCCGTGTTCTGTGAGACCACGGTCAGTGATCGAGCCCAACGGGAGGTGGCCCGTGCTGCTGGAAGCCGCTTCGGCGGCAGTTTTTACGTGGATTCCTTGTCCGATCGCAACGGTCCTGCCTCAACCCTCCTCGATCTGCAGCGCCACAATGTGAAACTCATCCGAGAAGGGCTGGGGACGTCCGCCAATCCAACGCCATGACGATGCGCATCGCTGCTGAGCAGCTCTGTGTGGACTACAACGGCACGGTGGCGTTGTACGACGCCTCTCTGAAGCTTCCATCCGGATGCATCTGCGGGCTTGTGGGCATGAACGGTGCCGGTAAGTCCACGCTGCTCAAGGCTTTGACGGGGTTTATTCGTCCATCGCGAGGACGGATCCGGATCAATGGCTGCAGCATCGCTGAGGCTCAGCGCCAGCAGTCCGTGGCCTACGTGCCCCAGAGCGAAGAGGTCGACTGCCAATTCCCAGTATCGGTCTGGGATGTGGTGATGATGGGGCGCTACGGATCGATGAATGCCCTGCGGATTCCCCGCAGTTCCGATCGGGTGGCGGTTCGCGATGCTCTGGAACGGGTTGACCTTTTGGAGCTCAGCCGCCGACCGATCGGCACGCTCTCCGGTGGCCAGCGCAAGCGTGCCTTCCTAGCCCGCGCCATTGCTCAGCGTGCTGATGTGCTGCTTCTCGACGAACCGTTCAACGGCGTGGATGTGCGCACCGAGAAATTGATGGCTGATCTGTTTTTGCAGTTCCGTCGAGAGGGATGCACGATTCTGATCTCCACGCACGACCTCACCCATGTGCGTGATTTCTGCGATCTCGTGGTGCTGATCAATAAAACAGTGCTGGCCTACGGCGAGACATCCGAAGTGTTCACACCCGAAAATCTGTCTCTCACCTTCGGCGGATTGCCCCCTGATCTGCTCACCGGAAACAGCTCTATGGACGATTCCATTTGACCGTTTTCTTTGGGTTGACTTCAACGGTTTCTGATCGCTCTGCAGCGATCTAGTCAGGAGTGTGCTCTGACTTTGGGGGATTGATGGGGAGCTGAAGTCCAGTGCTGTTTTGCAGCTGTCTCAGCAGCGTGGCGATTGAAAGCGTATTGCCGCCGTCTTTCTGGGCCACCAGGTTCACTTCCTCCACTTCAATTGGCTGCACCGTATCGCTCAGCATGGTGAGCAGAGGTTCCAATTTCTGCAGAAGAAACAGACGTTTGGCGTCATCGCC
This sequence comes from Synechococcus sp. WH 7805, assembly GCF_000153285.1. Classification (NCBI taxonomy): domain Bacteria; kingdom Bacillati; phylum Cyanobacteriota; class Cyanophyceae; order Synechococcales; family Synechococcaceae; genus Synechococcus; species Synechococcus sp. WH 7805. The sequence continues at coordinate 196,652 of NZ_CH724168.1, forward strand.
AGATCGTTTCAAGGAGTCCACGAGATCCTGAAGGCCTTCGGCCTGGGATCGCCCCTGTTCAATGATCGTGGCGGCCTCACCCTTCGCTTCGGCCATCATCGTCTGACTTTCCGATTCCGCCGGGGCGACGATGTCGGCCTGCAGCTGTTCGGTGACCTGTTTGATCCGTTCCTGTTGGACGGGAAGCTCCGCTTCCGCACGGGCTAGTTCCGCTCCCACGCTGGCCTCCACCTCCGCCACGACGGCGGCCCGCCGGGTCAGTGCATCGGTGGTTCTCTTTTGGGCATTGGCTGTCGCGATTGCAAGATCCTTATCCAGGCGACGCAGGGCCGTAATCCGTTCGTTCTCGGCTTGTTTCACCGCCGATTGCGAGTTTGCTTCGGCTTCGGCAATCCGTGAATCGCGCTTCAGCTCCACCAGTTGCTTGCGGCCGATCGAGTCGAGGTAGCGCACATCATCGGAAATGTTCTGGATCTGGAGTGTGTCCAGCACCAGGCCCAGGCGCTGCAGATCGTCTTCCGCTTCCTCCAGCAAGGTGCGGGCAAAGGTGATTTTGTCTTCGTTCAATTGCTCAGGCGTGAGGCTCGACATCACACCGCGGAGATTGCCTTCCAGGGTTTCTTTGGCAATGTGGCGGATTTCATCTTGGGTTTTACCAATTAATCGTTCAATGGCGTTGTGGATCCCGGGTTCATCTCCCGAGATTTTGATATTGGCCACCCCTGAAACATTCAAGGGAATGCCCCCCTTGGAGTACGCGTTCTCAACCCGCAGATCGATGATCATGTTGCTGAGATCAAGCCGCATCACCTCTTCGAGCAGGGGGATCCGCAGTGCACTGCCGCCACGAACCGTGCGGTACCCCACGCGCTTGCCGCTGGCAGTGCTCTGGCGCAAACCGGCAAAGATCAGCACTTCACTGGGCTGACAGATGTAATACAGCTGCCGCAGGAGAACAACAAAGGCCCAGACACCTGCCGCTCCCGTCAGTCCGATGGCGATGAACATCACAGTCCTCCTTTGGTGTTGGAATTGGTGCTTGTGAGCGTTTCGAGCAGGTCGATGCCAAGGATCTGGTGCACCTGGGTGAAGAACTGACGGACTACCCGGTGGTTCAGGTCCACAAGACTCGCCAGGCTGCTGGCGTCATTGCCGTCCAAGGTGGTGATGCGTTTGATGGTGATTCGGCCGGGAAGCCTCGTGGCTTGATCCAGCACCATCTCGATCTGCTGCAGCAAAAACACGAGCTCGGCTGTGCTGCCGGCGTCGTTCCACACCGTTGTGAGCAGATCATTCACCAGGGCGCTGGCTTTGACATCTTCTGCCGTGGCGGCTGCCTTCCCACGGGCACGCAGCTCCTTGGCTTTCTGATTCGCCTGGGCTGGCAGCACCTCCTCGGCCTGGAGCCTCAGGCGCTCCAGTTGGGCTCGCACCTTTTGCAGCTTTTGTTCGGCTCTGGCGCGCGCTTCCAGCTCAGCGGCCGTGGTGCGTTCCTCCTCAGAACGCGCCTTCTTCTCCATTTCGGCGATCTGGGTGCGCACGGCGTTGTCTTTTTCAAGAACAACGGTTTCCGCTTCCGTGCGCACCACTTCGGCCACTTCTTCCATCTCTGCTTCCACCCGTTCGGCCTGGCCGATTGCTTCTGATTCGGCGATTTCCGCATCCCGAACGATCTGGGCGACCCTGCGGCGGCTGATCGAACTCAGGTAGTCAACGTCGTCAGACACGCTCTGGATCTTGAGGGTGTCCAATTGGAGCCCAAGCCGTCGCATGTCTGCGCCGACGTCCTCGGCGATCTGTTCGGCAAAGCGCAACCGGTCCTCGTTCACCTGTTCAGGGGTGAGCTGGGCCAGAACACTGCGCAGGTTTCCTTCGAGGTTCTCTTTGGCTACCTGCACGATTTCGCTCTGGTCGTGGCCTAGGAATCGCTCGATGGCGTTGTTGCGCACCTCGGGATCGCTGCTGATCTTCACATTGGCGATGGCCTGGATGTTCAGCGGTGTTCCGCCATGGGAATAGGCGTTGTTCACTTCCACCACAACTGGCAGCAGGGTCACGTCGATCCGCCGAGCTGTCTCAAGAATCGGTTTCACAAAAGTCCAGCCGCCATTGGCCACAACGCGGTAGCCCTTCACGCCCTGCTGTCCCTGATTCGAGTGTGAACCGGTGACCACCAGCATCTCGTTTGGACGGCAGATTCGGATCATCCAGCGGCTGATCAGATTCAGTGTCACCAGGACGACGACCACGAGTGCGGCGCCGCCGATCACGATCTCAGAAGGATTGCGGCTGTTGGTTGAGAAATTGGGTGGTTCTGGTTGTGCCTGCGCGAAGAGTCGATGCATTCCGAAGTCAGTTGCACAGCTTCGATCTAGCTAAAGATCCCAACTTTCGCTGCAGACCTCATCCCGCCTAAAGAGAGTCGCCATCTAGTGCTTCGACGCGAAGAGTGTGCTCGTCACTGGCGATGACCACCACAGAGGTGTTCTTTGCCAGCTTCCCTTTGGAACTGAGGGCAGGCCTGCGCAAAAGGCTCCCTTTCACACTGACTTCCACGAACCCTCTGGTTTCGGTATCGGCTTCCAGGGTGATCAGGCCCTGCACTCCGATCAGATCATCACTGTGCACAAGGCTGTCTGCGGTTCTGCGGCTGAGCATCACCAACAATTTTGCGGCAGCCACGCCCATTCCCAACCCCAGAACAAGGGCGACCAGGCTGGAGGGAATCCAGGATCCCCTGGGAGAGAGCACGGTCATCAACACGCCGCTCAGCCCGAAGCCTGTGAGCCCGAATGACCAGAACGGTGTGCTGAACAGAATCGTCAACGACCCGCCATCGCCATCCACATCGCCCCCGTCATGCAACGAAAAGCTGATCAGCACGACTCCAGCCACGAGACAGAACCAATAAGCGCTCAGCATGGGGTGGGCCATCACTTCCCCATACTGATTCCATGGATCTGCTCCTGGAACCCCTCAGCCACGCCTTCATGCTCAAGGCGCTGTTGATCAGTGGCCTTGTGGGAGGTGTTTGCGGTCTGCTCTCCTGCTACATGACCCTCAAGGGCTGGGCTTTGATGGGTGATGCCGTCTCCCATGCGGTGCTGCCTGGTGTGGTGCTCGCTTACGCCTTGGGGTTGCCCTTCTCCCTGGGCGCGTTTGTGTTCGGTGTGGGATCTGTGGCCACCATCGGCTTCGTGAAGCAGAAGTCGCGGATCAAGGAAGACACGGTGATCGGATTGGTGTTCACGGGCTTCTTCGCCCTGGGACTGGTGCTGGTGTCGAAGACGCGGAGCAATATCGACCTCACCCACATCCTCTTCGGCAATGTGCTGGGGATCTCCTCCTCTGACATCCTCCAGACCGTGCTGATCTCCAGCGTGGTGATCGTGCTGCTGCTGCTGTTCCGTAGGGATCTGCTGCTCTTTTGTTTTGATCCCACCCATGCCCGTTCGATCGGGATCAACACAGGCGTCCTGCACTACCTGCTTCTCTCGGTGCTGTCGTTGGCGGCGGTGGCCGGACTGCAGACGGTGGGCATCATTCTCGTGGTGGCCATGCTCGTCACCCCTGGGGCTACCGCCTATCTGCTTACGGATCGCTTTGATCGCATGACCTGGCTGGCGATCGGCAGCAGCGTGCTCTCGAGTTTGCTGGGGGTGTATGTGAGCTACTGGACCGACAGCTCCACGGCGGGATGCATCGTTCTTGTGCAAACCGGTCTTTTCCTGCTGGCTTTTCTTCTGGCACCGCGTCATGGCGTGCTGCGCCGTGGAAACCCTCAGGCCTGAGGGGGGGCTGACGGGTCGTGGTCATGGCGGTGGTGGAGATCGCTCACATGTGGATGGCTGTGCTCCATCGCTTCATGCTCGTGTTCATGGGCATGCCATCGCGGTGCTCCATCTGCATGTTGATGCTGGTGATGGGGATCGGGATCCTCCGCACTGTGTTGATGGCGGTGGTTGTGATGCATCGCCGCGTGGTGATGACGGTGGCTGTGGTGATCACCGATCAGCAGGATCACGCCACCGGCCATCAGTCCTGCTGCGAGAACCAGGGTGCTGCTCAGGGCACTGCCCAGCACCACCACGGCAAACACAGCTCCAACAAACGGCGCCGTGGCGAACAGCACAGCTTCCCGTGCCGCTCCAAGCTGCCGTAGCGCGATCAGATCCAGCCAAATCGAGATGCCGTAGCCCAGTGCTCCAATCACCAGCAACGCAAGGCTGCTCCGCATCGGCGGGAAGGAGTGCTGGAACACGGCTGACATCACCAGCAGTGGCAGGGAGGCTCCCAGGGCTTTGATGCAGGCGATCTGCAGAGGATCACGAAGGCTGAGGGCCTGGCTGAGGTTGTTGTCCACCCCCCAGGCCAGGCAGGCCAGGGCGATCAACACCACGCCAACAAGAGAACCGCCATCCAGGTGGCCTCCGCTCAGGATCAAGGCTCCCGCAAGGGTGAGTGCTGCTGCGCCGAACCCGCGCCGACCCAGGTGCTCCCGGCCGATCAGCACCGCCACGATCAGCGTGAACAGGGATTCCAGATTCAGCAGCAGCGACCCTGTCGCGGGGGAGAGTCGTTCAAGCCCCAGCACCAGACAGAGGGGGCCAACCACTCCCCCCAGGAGCGTGAGCAGGGCCAGGCTCGGCCAGTCGGAGGGCTGAACCGGCGTTTCCTCCACGCTTGGGCTCTCTTTCGCGCGGGATCGCAGGTGCTGCAGGGGCAGCAGGACGGCACTGGCACCGAGGTAGAGCAGGGCGGTGATGGCCAAGGGGCCACCTTCAGAGGCCAGCTCCGCGATCAATGGAGCACTGCAGCCGAAGAGCACGGCGGCCAGCAGACCGGTCCAGTAGCGACGCATGCCCTTTGGGTGACCCCATCACCATGCCAAGAGTTTCTGAACCCTGGAACGGTCGGTTTCTGGAATTGGCGCTAAGCCAACAATGAATTGACTCCTGTGAATGAAAAGTCGTTGTTGGTCTGTGGCTGCCGCTGCGGTTCTGGGGTCAAGCGCTCTGGCCCCCCTGCCTGCATTCTCGGATCCTGAAGTGCAGGTGTTCAGCACCATGGTCACCGAAGCGGAGGTGATCAAGGCCCAGCGCGGCTGGTGTGCTGCTTTGGTTGCAATCAGCGATGCCTATCAGACCGGTGGTTATGCCGCTGCAAAGGCCAAGGCGTCTGCGGTGATTGATGGGGCCTACAGCTTCGATTTCGGTCCGATCGCGTTCAAACCCACTTACACCATTGGGAAGGACACGTTCCGTTCCACCCGCGCCGGAGCTCTGGCTTATTTCGTGGGTCCTGATCCCTCCATTCCCCAGTTCGGCAAGAACCAGGGCTTTGCCACCTATCGCCATTGGAAAAGCTGTGAGATCGAGGACTACGTGATCCAGCTGTTCGGCAACACGGCCAACACCATGGGTTTGGTGCGGGTGACGGATGCCAAGGGGCAGGTGGGCGTTGTTGAGAAAACGTGGACCTTCGTGCGCGAGATCAATGGCACGCTGCGGATCGTTCTCCACCACTCCTCGGCACCGTTCGATGCGCGCTGAATTGGTGACAGGGACCACCGGTCTCGTCTCCATTGATGGAGAATGGATCGATTGATCCCTTCATTGCATCCGATGCAATTCCATTCCACCCGTTTCAGGCTCAGAAGCGCGATGGCGTTCCTGGGTCTGCTCACCCTGGTGGGTGTTGCGTCGGCCCGCGCCCATCACGTCCCCGGGGATGACCACAGCGGCATGGTGCTGTCAGGTCAACCTCAGCAATCCGATCAGACCGCGGGGGGAAAGAAAGCCATGTTTGACACCCGGAAGGAAGCGGAGGCCGCTGCCCCCGGTTTTGGATGCAAAGGGGCCCACGCCATGGGCAGCAAGTGGATGCCCTGTGAGAGTCACGGTCACGGCATGGGGATCTGACCCCCATGTCATTGCGTGACGATCATCTGAGGCCTGCGTGAAACCTCGCAGCAGGTTTTGAACAATCAGGTCATTCGACTGGCATGCCATGCGCTTCGTTGCTTCGCTCGTCCTGGCTTTGTTGATTGGTTTGATGTCGCCGTTGTCGGCCAATGCCACCGATGCGGTGCGCGGTGGTCAGATCTTTACGACCAATTGCGCCGCCTGCCACGCCGGTGGTGGCAACATCATCAAGGCGGAGCGCACCCTTCGGGAAGCTGATCTCAAAGCCCATCTTCCCAACTATCTCGGTGCCCATGAATCGGCGATCGTGGCTCAGGTCACCTACGGCCGCAATGCCATGCCCGCCTTTGTGGATGTGCTCAGTGAATCGGAAATCGCCGACGTCGCTGCCTATGTGGAGGAGCAGTCGTCTCAAGGCTGGAGCTAACACCAGAGGCTGGGAATGACACGTGCCTCCACGGCCTGGGCCATCTTCCAAGGTCTGCTGATTGAGGCCCTTCCCTTCCTTCTGCTGGGAGTGGCGATTGCCGGGATCGCCCGGTGGCTTGTTCCCCAGTCAGCCTGGGTTCGCCGGCTTCCGCGCAATGCCGTTCTCGCACCGATCGTGGGGGCACTGCTCGGCTTCGCTCTGCCGGCCTGTGAATGCGGCAATGTGCCTGTGGCCCGTCGCCTTCTGGCCAGCGGAGCACCCTTGGGAACGGGGTTTGGATTTCTCTTTGCGGCTCCGGTTCTCAATCCGATCGTGCTGGCCAGCACCTGGGCTGCGTTTCCCGATAAAACCTGGCTGCTCTGGGCGCGGCCCCTGGGTGCTTTCCTGATCGCCTTGGCGCTCAGCATGCTTCTGGGACTGCTGGCTGAATCCCGGCTGCTGGCGCCGGCTCTGCTGGAGGAGAGGCGCCTCACCCAACCGCTGTCGCGGGTGGGGTTGCTTGAGCGTGGTAGCGGTCTGGTGGGGGGCAGCGCACCGATCCCTGAACGGCCCACATCCGTTGATCGGCTTCGGCCCGGGGAGTTGCTCGGTCACAGCACTCGGGAATTTCTCAACCTGCTCACCTTGCTGGTGCTGGGTAGCGCCCTGGCGGCGGTGGTTCAAACCTGGTTGCCCCGCAGCTGGCTTCTGGCACTCGGCAGTGCGCCGACACTGTCGGTGATCGCCCTGATGCTGCTGGCCCTGGTGCTGTCGGTGTGCTCCAGCGTCGATGCCTTTCTTGCCCTGGGGTTTGCCGCTCAGGTCACCCCTGGGGCACTTCTGGCATTTCTGCTTCTCGGTCCTGTCGTTGATCTCAAACTTGCTGGCCTGTTCACTGTGTTGCTCACCCCCAGGGCGATCGGCATCACTGCGGTGGCGGCGTCGTTGCTGGTGTTGCTGATCGGCCAGTGGGTCAATTTTCTTCAGCTCTGAGTTGTTCATGTCGTGATGTCTCTGCTGCAACGCCTGCGCCGATCCCCCTGGTTGACACCTCTGGCCTTGGGGCTGTGGGGTTGGCTCTTGTTGTGGAGCCGTCTGTCCGGACGTCTGGATCTGCTTCTCAATGCGGCGTTTCACGCGGTGGTCACTGTCGCCGGAGCGGTTCTGATGCTGCTGGCGCTGATCCAGCTGCGCGGGGCCCGGCGCCGTCGGGGTGGACCTGTTCCGCTGGGTGTGCTGTTGTCGCTGGGCGTGGCGCTGCTGATGCTGGCCTTCCCTCCGGCCCCCTCCTTCAGTGATCTGGCAGCCAACCGACAGGACAGTCTCCCTGAAGCACCCCAGCTCAGTTTTTTCCTGCCCCCCGAGCAGCGCACGCTGACGGAATGGGTGCGCTTGCTGCGCAGTCAGCCTGATCCTGATCTGCATGCCGGAGATCCGCTGCGGATCAGTGGCTTCGTGCTGGCGCGGCCTGGGGAGCCTGCGCAGTTGGCACGTCTCACCGTGCGTTGCTGTCTGGCCGATGCCACGCCCGCTGGTCTGCCGGTGGACTGGCCTGAAGGATCAGATCCAGTGCCGGATCAATGGCTGGAGATCAAGGGAACGATGACGGTGCAGGACCGAAACGGTGTGCCGACGAATGTGGTGAAACCCGCGAGCATCAAGGTGATTCCCAGGCCGGAGCGTCCTCTGGAACCATGACAGGCCGATTCGCTGGATCCAAGGAGCGCTGGCTTGCTGCCAGCCTCATGCTGTTGGCCGCAGTGGCACTGCTTCAGCAACAGCTTCTGGCGCGGCGGCCGCCGCGTTTGCTGGCGGTGGCGGTGCAGCCGATCCGCTCCGGTGCCGCTGCTCTGGATGTGACGTTCAGCCGCCCGATGGATCGCGCCACGGTGGCGGACAGTCCGCTGGAACCCAGGTATCCGCATCGCTGGTTCGGCCGGCAGGACCGGATGCGGCTTCTTCTTGAGTCAGGCGATCCTGTTTCAGGTCCTGTGCGGCTGGATCTGCGCGGCCAGGACCTGCGCCGCCTGCCGATGACGCCGCAATCGCTTTGGTGGGATCCCAGACCCTTTCTCCTCGCAGTGGCACCAGGGGACGAGGGCGAGCGTCTGCTGATGCGGCTCCGCGATGGTCGCTGGCGTTCCTTGATGCCGGCGCAGCAGCGCATTCTCCAGGTGGAGCCCCTCGGTGACGGACGTGGCGTGGCTGTGGTGGGCGATGACGCTGAAACCACCCAGCAGGTGCTGTTTCGACGGATCGATCAGCGCTCTCTCAGCGGCGCGTCATCAGGGCTTGACGACCCTGCTCTGGGCCCGCTGGAGACCCTGGAATCGGGTTCACTGCTGTTCGTGCACCTCAGCGCCAATCAGCGCGGTGATCTGTTGATTCAGCTCGGGGGATTTGAACCCGGGAGTGACCGGATCTGGATTCTTGACCAAGGCTCCGACCGCCGCCGCCTTGCTCTTGAGGCCAGTGGAGCCTTGCGCTTGCTCCCCGATGGCACGGGGCTAGTGCTTCCCTCGTTCGATGGGCTTGAGCTGTTGCCTCTGGAGTCCACGCCAGGAGCCGCCCCACGTCAGACGCTGCCCGGCAGCCGTGAAGTGAAAGCGTTCTGCTCTGGATCCGGCCGTGCGCTGCTGGTTCGGCACTGGCCCGATTACCGCCGCTCGTTAGAGCTGGTGATTCCCGGGCGTCCGCCCCGGCAGGTGTGGATCGGCGAGGCTGGTGTGATGGCTGCCGCCTGCGACAACGGCGGCGAGCGTTTGTGGCTTGTGCTGCGCGAGGCGGGACAGCAGGCCCGAGACAGGATGCTGCTGCTCGATGCTCAAGGCCGCACCCTTCTGAATCGATCCCTCAATGACTGGCGTCTCACTTCCGGCGCTGAACTCGACTTTGATCCGGTGAGCGATCAATTGCTCACGGTGGTGCGCCGCCCGGGGGAGGACGCCGGGCGGGTGGCCTTGATCAGCGGACGCACGTTGGATCTGACCGTTCTTGATCAGCCAGCGGTGCTGGCGCGTTGGCTCCCTGCCGGTGGGGCCTGGGCTGGCAGATCCAGAGGGTCTCGATAGGTTGAGTGGGAATCGTTCTCATGATGGATGGGGGGTGCTCCCCTGGTTGCCGACTCGGTTTCGGCCGCTTTTGACAATCGCGTCGTTCTTCAAGAGGTGTCTCTGACACTCCAACCAGGCACGCTCACGGCCCTGGTGGGCGCGAATGGTGCCGGGAAATCCACCCTCCTGCACCTGTTGCAGGGGCAGCTGTCCCCAACAGGCGGCCAGGTGCTCTGCGATGGCGTTCCCGTGCAGATGTGCCGCGATCAAGTGGTGCTCATGCCCCAGCGCGGACGGATTGACTGGTCGTTTCCGATCACGGTGCGGGAGTTCGTGGATCTCGGGTCGGTGCCATCCAGGTCTTATGTCTGTTGTGACAGAGATGCGGCACTGCAACGGGTCGGTCTGACAGCGCTGGCCGGCCGTCGACTGGATGCCCTCTCCGGAGGCCAGCAGCAGCGTGCCTTGCTGGCGCGTGCGATCGTGCAGCCGTCCCGGGTGCTGCTGCTCGACGAACCCTGTGCCGCCATTGATCCACCCTCGCGGGCGCAGTTGCTTCGGCTGATGCGCCAGCTGGCCGATGCAGGCCAGACCTTGCTGGTGAGCAGTCACGACTGGGGCTCGGCACTCGATCAGTACGACCGGGTGATCGTGCTCGATGGCCGCGTGCTGGCCGACGGATCGCCTGATCAGATCCGGCACCGGCTCGGCGATCAGCTTGATCCCGGAGCGCACTGCCATGACTGAGATCGATCTCTGGCTTCTGCCGCTGTTGATGGCCTTGCTGGTCGGCGTGCTCTGTCCGGTGACCGGCACCTTGCTGGTGACCCAGAGGCGGGTGTTGCAGGCGAATCTCATCTCCCATGCCGTTCTGCCGGGCGTGGCTGTGGCCGTGGCGTTGGGAGTGGATCCCGCGATCGGTGGTGTGCTGAGCGGTTTGCTGGGTTCCCTGCTGGCGGAACGGTTGCAGCGGGGGCAGTCGGCAGGCCAGGAGGCCGTGATCAACACCGTGCTCGCTGGGTTTCTTGGGCTTGGAGTGCTGCTGATTCCCCTCCTCAACCTGCGCTTGGATCTGGAGGGCTTGCTGTTCGGCGATCTCCTGATCGTGGACTGGTCGGATCTGATCCGGGTGCTGGCGGCGGCCGCGGCGATGGCGTTGTTGTTGCTGACGCGCTACCGCCAACTTGTGTTTCTAGGGGTGGATCCTGAGGGTGCGCAAGCCTCTGGTTTGCCAGTGCGGAGTCTGCAATTGCTGCAGGCTCTGGTGACTTCGATGGTGATTGTGAGTGCGATGGCGGCTGTGGGGGTGATCCTGGTGATTGGTCTTCTCTGCGCGCCAGTGTTGCCCGGGCTGCGTCGCGTGGGCAGCTTGAGAGCGGCCATGGTGCAGTCCGCCTGTGTGGGACTGGCTGTCAGTGCCATTGGTTTTTTGCTGGCGGTGCCCCTGAACCTGCCCCCGGGGCCCCTGATCGGGGTGGTGTGCATGGCGCTTCTGTGCCTGCCGAAGCTGAAGCTGGCTCCGTGATGGTGGCGTGGACAGAGAGTTGAGAATGATTATCATTCTAATAGAGCTTTCGCGTCCGTCTTGTTCGTTCCTCTTCTTCCGTCTGCGTCGGGGCTACTGATTGCCACTGCCGCTTCGGTGCCCACCGTGGTTGCTGCGGATGGAGTGCTCTGCGACATCACCAAAATGCTGGTGGCGAATCAGGCCAAGGTGGTCTGTTTGATTCCTGCCGGCGCCGATCCCCACACCCTGGCGTTGCGTCCTGCCGATCGAACCAATCTCAGCAAGGCCAATCTGGTTCTCCTCAACGGCTACAACCTCACGCCAGCGCTGAATGGCGTCAAAGCAGGTGGCTCTGTGGTGTCGATCGGTGAGATCGCTGTACCGAAGAATCCGGTGAAGGATCCGCACCTGTGGCACGACCCATCCAATGCTGCGTCCATGGTTAACACCACAGCATCAAAGTTGAAGCCGCTGTTTCAGGGGCAGCAGGATGCCGCCATCAACCGCAGGAGGGCATCGATGGACTCCGTCTTGAAGGCCTTGGGAACCTGGACTGGAGCTCAGATCCGCACTGTTCCTGAAGCACAGCGCGTTCTGGTGACTGGCCATCGAGGCTTTTCGTTTCTGGCCAAGCGCTACGGAATCCGTGAACTTCCGTTGATTGACGAATACGCCACTGGTGGTCGGTTGCGACCTTCCAGCCTGCGTGCCATCAGCAAGGCCATCAAGGCCTCCGGCACCAAAGTGATCTTCCCTGAAGCGCTGCCCCCTTCGAAAACGATGCGCCGGATCAGTCGTTCCAGCGGTGTGCCTTTGGCCAAGCAACCGCTGTTCGGCGAAGGTCAGGCTCCTGGGCAAAGCCTGATTCAGACAGCCACCGGCAATGTTTGCAATTTCGTGCTGTCCCAGGGAGGGAAATGCGACAAGAAGGGCGCTGATCAGCTGCAGAAGCAGTGGGCTTCGATCAACTGATGAGGGTCAGAATCGAAAGCTGGTTTTCACCAGGCCTCCCAGTTGATTGAAGGATTGGTTGATCGGTGTTTGTTGACCAAATGGACGACTCAGATAGAACACTGCAGGTGTGACACTGATGTTGTCTGTGACTTGAAATTGATACCACCATTCCCAGACGTAATTTCCATCTCTGGGGGTATCGCCATTCTTGATTTCAGTCGCAAAAATCGGCTGTCCAACGGCCATACCCGCATTATTTCCCTTCAGGACAACATCATTCCATTCCAGGGCTATTGTCCAGGACTGGCTTGCTGTGACCAGGTTGGATTGTTCGCTATCCGTTAGACGATTTGATTCGTAGGACGTTGTGTTGTAACCCCAGCCAGTACTGATTGAGGGGATCCAGCCACTGTCTTGCGGTTGCCAATAACCACTGATGCCAAAGGCTGAGGTTGTGCCTGGGGTCTCGTAGCTATTCAGCACGAATTGCGTCCCGAAGGCCACAAGACCATTCGGTTCCGCCTTTTGATTCGTGTTTTGGATTGAGGAATAAATGACTGCAAGGCCCCATTGCTCTTGTTGGTAGCCGATCTGCACCGTTCCCGTGCTCCCTGCTCCTGCTGTGCCGACGCCACCTTCGGATGGATTGGATTGATTGGCGGATGCCGCTACATAGTTGGCTGCTGCGCTGAATCCATTGTCGGTCCAAGTGATGCCTGCCCCGGCTCCCAGATTTTTGTTGTAGGCCCCGGGAGCTCCATTTAGTGTTGTGACGTCGAGGACGGTGTCCGATGGATACACGCTTGGCCACAGTCCCAGCATGTCTTCCTGACCAACCAATCCACCAAACGTCAACACAAAGTTGTCGCCAATCGGGACCGTGTAATAGAGCCTGTCTAAAGCAACATTGTTTGGCAGATCGCCTTCTTGAAATGCTGTTTCCAGTGTGGACAGAGGTAGAAAGGAACCACCGAAAACATTTTCACCGCCATCGAAGTTGCCCACGCGCAGGATTGTGATTAGGTTGTCTTTTCCAGTGAAACTTGTGTTCAGAGTTAATTGTGTGTCGTAGTTAAATGTTGTAGCCCCGAAGTCACTGTTGGCCGCTTTCCGATTGGCTGCTGGTTGTTCGCCAGTGGCATCAGCATCACCTCCAAAGATGTTGGCGCCAATCACAAAGGTTGTCAGACCTTCTAATTTGGTGGTGGTTGTGAACTGCGTGGCTTTCAGTTCGCCCACGCGGGCTTCAAGACCGTCCACACGGCCCTTGAGGATGGCGAGTTCCTTTTCGAACTCCTTCATCAGGCGCTTCAGCTCGTCGGTCACTTCAGTGACGCGGTCGAGACAGGCATTCAGCAGGGCAGCCGCTTCAAAGCGGGTCATGGCCCGGTTGCCACGGTACGTGCCGTTGGGGTAGCCAGCCACGCAGCCGTAGCGCTCGATCAGGTTGCTCAGTGCCTGATATGCCCAGTCGGTGGGGACCACATCAGAGAACTGAGTGATGCTGGTGACCTGCTCACCGGAAGCGGCGTAGTCAGACACACCAATGATGTTCAGCTCAGTGGCATGCACAGAACACAATGAACTCGCAATCGCAACTCCAAGGGTGTTGCGCGATGCAATCAAAAAGTTTTTCATGGGTATGCGTTGCGACACTGATTGCCGTAATGCGAGTGAAATCAAGGATTGAAGTGCTGATATTAATTATTTCTGTGGCGGCGTCTTGCTTGTGTTCCGGCCCGTTGAACATTCAATGGTTTTTTAATCAACCAGGGCCACCCAGGCGAACGCCAGGCCGATGCCCATCCAGATACCAGCGCTGAGGCGGCGTCCCTGCTCACCCAGCCTGGCAACAAGGCCCTTGGAGCATGCCGTGACCAGAAGCAGCATTGCCCCCTGGCCGATCAGCAGGCCGAGGAAGTAGGTGGATAAGGGTGTGGGCTCGGCTCCCACGATTGTGCTTCCCAGCAGGAATCCATGGAGGCCGATCAGCGGCAGCAGCCACTGCGCCGGCAACAGCGTGAGAGCGATCAGTCCTTCAGCAACCAGAGACAGGGACACCAGAGCTTCGGCCCAGGGTGCGATGGCATCGGACAGGGGGATCAACTGCGACAGCACGCTTCCTCCCAGGCCAACCGCCAGCAGAGGGATCACCCAGGCCATCGGGCGGCGCAGGCCGATGAAGGCAATCGCCAGGAGGAACAGAAGATGATCGGGGCCCAGAAGCGGATGGCCGATCCCGCTCAGCAGTCCCTGCCAGGCCGTTAGGCCTGTGCTGTCACCCATGCCGAAGGGGTGGTGGGCGTTTGCTGGTGCCACGAGTGATGCGCTGAGAAGTAGGGGTGCTGCAACCAGGCCGGCTCTACGCACAGCTGCTCCAGGAGTGGCAATAGTCAAGGTCGATCCTCGTCGTGTGATGGTCTGGCGGGCGTTCTGACTGACTTCGCGTGAGGCGAAGCTTCACAGCTGCGGGACAGCGACGGATTCGCACCGTTCTTTCCCCGTTTCCATCAGCGGCTGCTCCCCGCTGAAACCAGCAAACCACCGTAGCCCTCTTCTCAGATCCGTACTTTTCCGACTTCCGCTCTCAGAGGTGCACGACCCGTCCCCACAAGAATGGGTTGGCGGGTGTAGATCTCGACCCTTATGCCGTGGCGGGCGATGCCAATCAGGGCTCGACTCACAGCGAGAGCGATCAGGACTGAAGCGCCAGGCCAGCGCCAGGCCACCAGCAGGTTGATCAGGTCCGCCATGGAACATTCGCATCTTGTCCTCACCTAGCAATGGCAGGCTGAACCCAGGGATGACAGCTGAGCAGCAAGCGGGCACCATGGGACACTCACGCTGAAACGCATGCGTCGCATCGGTCTGGCTCTTGTGGGTGTCCTTGCTCTACCGCTGGCTGCGGAGGCAGGTCTGATGGACATCCTCGAGAGCATGAAGCCGGCTCCTCCCGTGCGCAATGAACCTCAGTTGCCGCCGCTGCCTCGCACGCCTGGGCGAGGCAAGAACTGGGTCGGCGATCGCATGCCCAAGAAGGACATGCCGATTCTGGTGCTTGCCGGCCATGCGGATTCCCAGAGGATGTATGGGTCAGGGACGCCTGGTCGTGCGGTTGATGTGGGAGGTGCGGCTCCGATGCAAGCCGGCATCACCGATGAGCTCTACTGGAACCTGCAGACGGCCAAGGCGGTTGTGGCTGAGGGCAAGCGCCAAGGGTTGGACATCACCTTCTATGACCCTGGCGTGCGAACGATCCGTAATGGAGAGGATCCACGAACCAACTGGAGTGTGGGTGGTGAACATGCCGCCAAGGGTGGCTATGTGGTGGAGATCCATTACGACGCTTATGCGCCCCATGGCATCGGCGCAGGAATCATCCCCGCTGTGGCCTTCGGCTTCTCGGTGATGGATGAAGCGCTGGCCAAGGAATTCGGTGCCTATCCCTACGACTACAGAGGCATGTTGGGCGCTCCTCGCAAGGGCGTCTCGATGCTCGAGATCGGCATGTTGGAAGGTGCGCTGGAGGCCCGTCTGCGTGATCCTTCGCAGACGGAGTCCACACTCAATCAGATTGCCAAGAGGGTGGTCTCAGCCCTTCAGGAGGGACTTGAACAGGGCCAGTCGCTTGACATGGTCTGCCGTTTGCGGGGAAGGATTGCCGCCGATTGCAGCTGAGCCGCTGCGATTCCTCTGCTGCGATCCCTCTGGCTGCCCCAGGGCATGATTGACGCCCATGAACCTGATCCTGCTCAACAGCGACGACCAGTGGATCGACGCTCAGCGTGTTCGACTCAGCGATCGCCGTGCCGAGCACATCCGCCAGGTTCTGCGCTCCCAGCAAGGGGACACGCTGCGCGTTGGATTGCTGGGAGGTCAGCTGGGCACGGGTTGGATTGAGGCCATCGATGCCAACGCTGTCTTGATGACTGTGCAGTTGCTGGATCCGCCCCCTGCACGTCACCGGTTTGATCTCGTGCTGGCTCTACCCAGGCCGAAAATGCTGCGGAAGATTCTGCGCACGGTGGCGGAGTTCGGAGCAGGCCATCTCCATCTGATCCACTCCGCCAGGGTGGACAGGAGTTACTGGCAAAGCCCTCTGCTTTCGGAAGCCAAGGTGGATGAGGCTTTGCGCATGGGAATGGAGCGCTCCCGCGACACACTCATTCCCCAGGTGCACCGCCACCGGCTGTTCCGGCCTTTTGTCGAAGACCGGCTGCCTGGGATCTGCCAGGGCCGCCCTTGTTGGATCGCTCACCAGGAGGCTGGTCTTGGCCTGTCTGCGGTTGCAACGCAGCCCGCCGTGGTGATGATCGGTCCTGAGGGTGGATTCGTGCCCTTCGAGCTCGAGCTGGCCGAGCGAATGGGCGCTCAGAGAGTGCATCTCGGCGCTCGGACCCTGAGTGTGGATACCGCATTGACAACCGTTCTGGCGCAGGCGTTGTGATTGCGGGGAGACAGGATCAGGCCCAGTGGATTTCGGCGTTGATCAGGGGAACGATGCTGCGTTTCACAGGGCACTGTTCCGCCACCCGCTGAAGGAGTGCGCGCTGGTCGTCATCAAGCTGCTCTGGGAGCTGAAGGGTCACGCGCAGGGTGTCGATGCGTCTTGGCCCGTCGGTGCTCATCACTTTGTCCACGCTGGCGCTTGCTCCCTCAAGCGACCAACCGCGGCTGCGGGCGGTGATTCCCATGATTGTGAGCATGCAGGTGGCCAGTGAGGTGGCCAGGAGATCGGTGGGGGAAAACGCCTCTCCCTTGCCTTCGTTATCGAGGGGGGCATCGGTGCTCAGCGTGGCTCCAGATCCCGAATGGATGGCCTCGCAATGGAGATCACCGGTGTAGGTGCAGGTGATGTTGGTCATGTCGTAAGGAAATGGGCGGCTACCAAATCCAAGGGATTAAGCGTGTGGAGTGTTGACGGTAAGACGCGAAATCCGAATATTTATCAGACATTGATTTCTCTTTCTCGCCAATGCGTTGAAGGTAAAGGGCGGTAATCGCCAGAGGGACAAGAAAAGCCCAAGCTGAACCTGCGATGATTGCAAAACTTAAATAGCGCATCAGATCTCCGCTGTAGTTCACATGACGAACATGGCTCCAGATTCCATCACTGACTAGATCACGACCCAATGTTTTGGCCGTCATTTTCTGCACGTCGGCAGACGTGTTGATCAAGCTACCGAAGTAGAACAGGGGGAGTGCTGTTGCTGTGGCTGCAATTGTGAGCGGGTCGGGATTGAAGAAAGCGAGAAAAGCTGGGAGTGAATAAAACACACCAATGATCAGGATGGCGCTAGTCAGGCCAACAGGCCCAACCTTTTCCTGAAATAAAAACGTTCTTCGTTCTGGATAAATCCGTTGTTCAAGCAGCCACCACACGCAGTAGCTGATGTGCATGCATGCGTAAAGAATCTGTCGTTGATCTGCGATGCCGACTAATGCAATCAAGCCGATCACAATCGCGATCGTGATCATCTTGGCAATATTGATTGCCGTGAGCTGGCTGACCATGACGACGTATCAATTCGTGGAACTTTCCAATGAACCCTGATCGGGAAAACGCACAACAAGAAGATCGTCTTTGGTGAGCTCGCCTTGTTCGTTGAGCAATTCAGGGTGAGTTGTGAGCAGCCCGGTGCGATCACTGCGTTGCATGGCACGGGTCAGAACAGCCTTCCCCGGACGCATCATTCTGAACGCTTGGAGAAGCAGAAAGACCAGGCAGCCTGCGTAGACAAGAGGAAACAATGAACCAGCCATCAGATCAATCCTTTTTCTTTAATGAGGGCAGGTCTGTTGGCTGAGAGAGCACATACACGACAGCAGCAGTGATGACCACTCCAAACACCACCATGCCGATAATGAACGGGGTGTAATCGGTCATGGTTGACTCCGCAAGAAACAAACCTTAACAATGCTCAACGCTGTTCGCGTGCTTAGCGTCAGAGCGGATGCCTGAAGAACGGATGCGCTGGGGTCAGGCTCTGAATCAACGCGATCGTCAGCCCGAGGTGATGGATCAGCCAGGGCTGGATCCCGCAGAGCACGCGCGTGCCCTTCGCGGTCTGCGCCGGATCAATGCGATCAGCCGCAGCTCCTTGGGTTTGCTGCGTTCGCTGCAAGCGCTTCATTCAACGGCTTCAAAACCGATCAGCGTTCTGGAGCTGGCCTGCGGTGGTGGTGACATCGCCATCGATCTTGATCGGATGGCCAGACGCTCAGGGCTGGCGCTTGAGATCCGCGCCTGTGATCTCAATCCCGAGGCGATCCGCCTGGCACGCGCCAATGCCCAATGCAGGGGAGGACAGGTGGAGTTCAGCGTGGCTGATGCTCTCGCGGAGCCAGGTCAGGATCGAGTTGATGTTGTGTATTGCACGCTGTTCGCTCACCATCTCCCTGATGACGCGGTTGTCTCACTGTTTCGGGTGATGGCTGAGCGCGCCAACCATCTGGTGATCGTCGACGATCTGATCCGCAGTCGGCTCGGCTACGCCCTGGCCTGGGCAGGTACACGCCTGCTGAGCCGTTCATGGGTGGTGCATACCGATGGCCCTCTGTCGGTTCGTGCGGCATTCACTCCCCAGGAACTTCTCAAGCTGGCCGAGCGGGCGGGGTTCTCTGGAGCAGAGCTTCAGCGCTTCTGGCCTGAGCGCCAGCGGCTGATCTGGAGTCCACCGTTGTGATGGGCCGGACCTGGGATGTGGTGGTGATCGGAGGTGGTGTCGCTGGCGGGCTCGCTGCTCTCGACTGCGCCAGAAGGGGGCTCTCCGTGCTTGTGGTGGAAAAGCGCGTCTTTCCCCGTTGGAAGGTGTGCGGGTGTTGTTTCAACGCGCAGGCCCAAGGTGTGCTGGAGGCTGTGGGCCAGGGTGATCTGATGGCCCGTTGCGGAGCTCAGCCGCTGCAGCAGTTGCGCATCGGCCTCCAAGGCCAGACCGCGGTCCTCTCCCTGCCGGGTGGGTGGGTGCTTTCCCGGGAACGTTTTGATCAGGCCCTGCTGGAGGCTGCCGCTGCCGCTGGTGCCACGGTTCGCTTTCAGACGCGGGGGCAGCTCGGTCCGGCATGTTCCGAGTCGCGGAACGTGCGGCTTACATCATCTTCCGGCGGGCCACAGGAGGATGTGCAAGCCAGGGTTGTGCTCGTGGCGGCAGGTCTGGTGAACCACTGCAGCCCCGATCACACCAGCATTGAAACCGTCGTCACATCCAGGGTGGGGGCTGGCTGTGTGTTGCCGCCCATGTCCCACGGTTACGCCAGCAACGTCATCCATATGGCCCTGGGGAACGGGGGGTATGTGGGATTGGTGCAACGGGAGGATGGA
Organism: Synechococcus sp. WH 7805; assembly: GCF_000153285.1. Classification (NCBI taxonomy): domain Bacteria; kingdom Bacillati; phylum Cyanobacteriota; class Cyanophyceae; order Synechococcales; family Synechococcaceae; genus Synechococcus; species Synechococcus sp. WH 7805. The sequence continues at coordinate 215,820 of NZ_CH724168.1, forward strand.
GCGTTGAACCTGGCGGCGGCGTTTGATCGTTCCTGTGTTGCTGCTGCAGGAGGTGCTGCGGGAGCAGCACGATCCGTTCTCATGTCTGCGGGATTCGACCTGCCTGCCGATCTCATGGCCGGGCAGTGGCAGTTGACTCCAGCCTTGACGCGCCGTCCTCCAGCGGTTGCCGGCAGCCGCTGTCTGCTGATTGGGGATGCAGCCGGTTACGTGGAACCGTTCACCGGCGAGGGGATGGCCTGGGCGCTGACTGCGGGAGGTGCTGCTGCTCCGTTTGTGGTCGAGGGGTTGGCTGACTGGAGCCCAAGCCTGGAACGTCGCTGGCTGCAAACCTTGGAGTCTCTGGTCGTGCGGCGTCAGAGGGTCTGCCGGGCTCTGGCCACAGTGCTGCAGCGTCCGCTGCTCACCTCCGGCCTGTTCAGCCTCTGCAGGGTCTGGCCGCGACTCCCGGAGCGGATCGTGTGCCGTGTGAACCGCGTGCAGGTGCCCCCAGCGGAGATCTGTTGATGGCCCTCACGCTGCACGGCATCGGCACGGCCGTTCCCCAGGGTTCCATCACCCGAGATGAGGCGGTTGCCCTAGCGGAGCATGTCAGCGGTGGCGACGGCCGGCAGACAGCGCTGCTACAGCGCATCCATCAGCGCAGCGGCGTGAGTCGTCGGGGCAGTGTGCTGATCACTGATCACGCCAACGACGGTTCATTTCTCGCACGGGTGCCCTTCTACGGCAGCACCAACCCCTCCACGGGGGAGCGGATGACTGAATTTCAGCGCCATGCCGCTGAGCTGGCGTTCGAAGCCAGCGCTACAGCCTTTTCTGAGTCTGGAGTTGCCGTTGAGGCGATCACCCACCTGATCACGGTCTGCTGCACCGGCTTCGAGGCTCCGGGGGTGGATCTGGCTCTGATCGAACGGCTTGGGTTGCGTGCCGATGTCCAGCGAACCCATGTGGGCTTCATGGGCTGCCATGCAGCGCTCAATGGCCTGCGGGTGGCCCGGGCGTTTGCAGAAGCCGATGCCGACGCCGTGGTTCTGATCTGCTGCGTGGAACTTTGCAGCCTGCATCTCCAGTACGGCGGGGATCCTGAGCAGGTGGTGGCCAATGCCTTGTTCGCTGATGGTGCCGCTGCTGTGGTGGCGTCGGCGCAACGCCCGATCTCGTTTCCGGCTCTTGTGCTGGAGACCAATGGATCCACCGTGATCCCAGGATCCGCTGGCTTGATGCACTGGAGAATCGCTGATCACGGGTTTTCCATGGGCCTGTCGCCTCAGGTGCCGCAGACCGTGGCGCAGGCCCTGCGCCCCTGGTTGGACGATTGGTTAGGCGGTTGGGATCTCACTCCTGCATCCATCAGCAGCTGGGCAATGCATCCCGGCGGGCCCAGGGTTCTTTCGGCTTGCGGTGAGGTGCTGGAACTAAGCCCTGAGCAATTGCAAACATCACGGGCTGTGCTGCACGACCACGGCAACATGTCCAGCGCCACAGTGCTGTTCATCCTTCAGCGGTTGCGCCGCTCAGCCATCCCTGGCCCCTGCCTGGCCCTGGCCTTCGGCCCCGGCCTTTGCGCCGAGGTGGCCTTGTTTCGGCTTATGGATGGCTGACCGGCGGCCCCCCGCAGTTGCCTCTCTTTTTCGACAGGATTGAGTTTTGTTGCAGAGCCCGTGATCGCACTCGTCCGTCGCCTGGCCGGACCTGCCGCCGCCGCCACTGGTGTTCTGGGCCTTGCTGTTTCCGGCACAGTCTGGAACTTCTACGGACGCCTGCCCGGCCTGATCGGAACCATTGCTTCACTGCTTGTTCTGGCGGTGGGCCTGGTGCTTCTGCGGCCACTTCCTGCGCCGGCGCTGCCCGATCCCTCCACTTCTGAAGAGCCTGCCGTTCCGTCTGAGGAGGCCATCGCTGCAGATCCAGTGGTCTCCGGTGAGTCACTGACCACCGCTGAGGCCATCGCCCGTGAACTGGCTGCCGAAGAGAGCCGCAAGCCTGAGGTGGTTCTGGTGACCTATGCACCCGAGAATCTTCTCCCCGGAACCAGCCTTCCGGCTCGCAAACGCCGCCCCGGAGCGTCGTTCAAGCCTTTTCGGGAGATGACCGACGAACTGTTCAAGAGTTGACGACCCCTGATTGATTCATGACAGGCAATCTGCAGGCCATTGGGTTTCTCTTCACCTGGGTTCTTGGCTGGGGTGTCGGAGGATCGTTGATCGATGCCGGATTGATTGAGTTCGGCGTTTATTCACTGGAAACAGGCCAGCTCGGCACCGCGATCACTTTTATTCTTTGGTCTCTGTTGTGGGGCTGGGGTGGATTCAGGCTCTACCAGATCCTTACCGACTCCAGGGCGTCACAGGATGATCACTAAGCGGGCTCCTTTTGGTTCACCGCGACGTGTCGCGGGCCGATGCTCTCACCAGCAACCCTCCCCGAGGTGAGGGACTGGGGATCTGCTGAAGCGTCAGGTCTTGATCCGGCGTTAACTCCAGCCGCACGCGCTGCAGCAGCCCAACCGCCATCAGACGGATCTCCAGCTCCGCCAACGCCTTGCCCAGGCAAACTCGCTCCCCGCCGCCGAAGGGCAAGAGGGTTGCCGTGAATGAACCATCCAGGTGGCGTTGCGGTCTGATGTCTGCCAGGTCGCAGGACCCATCGCCAAGGTCTGGTGAAAGTGCCACCTGAATCACTCGATTCGGTGGTATCGCCACACCACCGAGCTGAACGGTGTCCTTGGTTCTGCGGAAGAACCCTCCCACTGGCGGCGTCAGGCGCATCACCTCCAGCACGGTGGCGTCGAGACGAGGGCAGCTTCGGGCATCCAAGTTGGGCCAGGACTGATCCAGCAGTTCTGGCAACAACCATTGCTCAACCTCGGGGTTGAGCAATAGGGCGCGCATCAGACAGCTCAAGGACGACGCGGTGGTTTCGTAGCCGGCGAACAGCAGCAGAAGCAGTTGTTCCACCAGATCATCATCGGTGAGAGGAATCCCAGCCTCATCTAGGCCGCCGCTGAGCAGGTCCAGGCCTCCCCGCCTCGTTGATGTCTGGGCCAGAACCTGTTGCAGGCGGAGCAGCAGGCGCTTCTTGGCCTCCAGGGCCTTGGCGAAGGGAGTGCCAGGAATGGCGACGGGAATCGAGAACAGGGCCCGGGTCCAGATCTCGAAGTCGGCGAACAGGGCCTGCCGGTCACTGGCATCCAGACCCAGCACGGTGGTGGCGATCACGGCAAAGGCGAAGCGACGCATGCAGGGCACGAGCTGAACTGGGGCCTTGGCCTGGATCAGCTCCTCTGCCAGCTCCTCCACCAGAGCGGCGATCGAAGGGGTGTAGCGGCTCAGAGCTGCTGCGGAAAACAGCTGTCCGACCACCCGGCGGCGCGCCTTGTGACCTTCTCCGCTGCGATTGGCCAATGAGCGGTTGCCGAGAAGCTGGCGCACGCTCTCCGGCCACCAACCCTCGAGGGCGTCCCCCTGGGCGAACAGATCGGCAATCGGCTGTTCCCCGCGGATGAATACCAGGCGCTGGTTGAGCAGTCGCGTTTCAAACACTTCGCCATAGGCCGTGAACCGCTTCTGCGCGAACTGCGGGTCGCGGAAAAAGTCGAGGGTTTCCTTCAGGCCGGTCACGGCCCCCGTGCTCGGAAGTGACCTGGCCGTCATGGCGCTCGGGAGAGAGGAGGCCACACGCTATCGAGCAGGGGGAGGTGCTTTGATCGCCCTGTTGGTGTGACATTGACGATGGCTGGATCCGACATGCACGACGCGCTGGCAGCGCTGGTTGCCGATGTGGGGATGGGCAATGTGATTGATGCAGAACTGCTCGAGGGCTGCCCTGTGGCGGCCCACGAACTCGATGACATGGATGCCGATCAGGCGGCGCGAGTGGCGGCGCATTGTTTCCAGACGCTCTTTGATCACAGCGTTGAAGCACCGGTGGGGTTGGAGGCGGATGCCTCCGCGGGGGTGTGGAGCGGCACGCTTGATGGCTTCCGCTTCAGCATCAGCCGTGACGATCTCGGCGATCTGGTGTTGGATTTCAGCAGTGCCCAGGCATGACCATCGAGGAGCTCCGCGGAGATCTTGGTCAACGGATCGGCAAGAGAGTGGAGATGCTGTTCACCCGCGATGGAGAGCCTGCGCTGGAGATCAGCGATCTCTATCAGCCATCTCCCGCGGGCTTTGGTGGGCAACTGCAGCTTCGCGATGGATCCCGTCTGGCCTGGGAGCTGTGGCTTGAAGATGGGGAGCGCTGGAACTTCCAGGCTTCACCCATTCACTGATGAATGGCCTGGATTCAATCCGGTTGGTGCGTCGGTTTCAGGCAAACCCTTGTCCTCTGGCGTGCGTTGCGGTGTTCCGCTCACCAATGGTTCGGAATTCCAGATGATCGTTGGCTGGGGTGTAGATCGTGTAGCTGGCACCTTTGCCGATCCCGATCACACTGCGTTTGGGGACGGTGTGCTCCTGTTGGTGCTCACCTGAAAGATCTTGCACACGTGATGCCATCGATCCTCCCGTGAGCTCAATGCGAAATTGCTCGCCGCAGCGGGCCGTAAACAGACGGTTCACATTCAGGCGTGTGAGACGGTCGAGGAGAATGAGGGGAGATCGCGTTGGGGTGAGTTGATCACCCACATCGGCCGAACTCCCGTGCATCAGGGCACAATCCAGTTCGATGAAGCCGAACTGAAGGGACGCCAACCATTCGGCATGTCCTGGACCCACTGCAGTGAGTAGTGCCTGGATGGCATCTTCCCCACGCTCGAGTCGAAGTGCCTCAGCGTTGCGCTCCCCTCGGTAGCCGCATTCGGCCAGCAACTGCTCCTCCCACCATCCGTAGATGCAATCGGGCTTGAGATCGTTGCGTTTTGGCTTACGCAATCGACTGAGCAAGGCATCACAATTGCGCTCTGAACTGATCAGATCGCCGAGAACGAAGAGGCTTTCAATCCCCCGTTGGGTGGACAGGTCGCGTTGAATCTGTTCGTAGAGATCAAGATCTCCGTGCAGACCACTGATGAGTGCCCAGCGTTCCATCAGCGCTCACACACGTGGCTGGCATCATCGGCCCGCTCGGCGTATTCAAATCCGTGGCTTAATCGCCAGGCAAACACTTCGGGTAGGCCAGCATTCACAATGGCCTGGCAGGTTACAGCAACGTCATACTCAACTTCGTGAATCGTGATCTCCTGGGTGTTGTCATCATGTATCACATACGTCGCTTTGGTTCCCCCATGGCGGGGTTCTCCAACCGAACCTGCATTCACAATGCGTCGCACAGGCAGCTTCAGTTCGTGCTCAACAGGAGCTTCTTTGTTGCCCTGAACTTTCACTTGGATCGAACCCTCGCTCAGTTCCCGGACATAAGGCTGATGGGTATGACCGCAGAACAGAATCTCGGCCCCAGCTGAATCAACCCTCTCCAGGGCTGCGAATGCACTCATATCAGGCAAGAGATATTCATGTTGGCTGTTGGGACTGCCATGCACAAACAGATGAGAGTTTCGTCGCAAGGTCATCGGCAATGTGGCCAGAAAAGCTTTGTTGTCTTCTGTGAGCTGTTGCTCTGTCCAATGGTGCGCTCTGTGACCGCGCCGTTCCGCCAGTTGCGAGGGGTAGCTGCATTCGCAGGCATTGAGGCCGTCAATGATGTCCTCATCCCAACAGCCCTGGCAGGTTGGAATGTTGCGCTGGCGGATGAGATTCACCACTTCATTGGGCTGCGGGCCGTAACCGACAAGATCACCGAGGCAGGTGATGGTGTTGATGCCCTGTTGATCAATATCCGCAAGGACAGCTTCAACCGCAGCGAGGTTGGCGTGGAGGCAGGAAATAACGGCTTGTTTCATGGTGATCACACAAGCGAAGGGGTGGATTGTTGTTGGTTGAATTGCTCCCTCAAAGGTGCCTGATGCAGTTCCAGTGCTTCATCACTGAGAAGGCAATCGTGAATGGTTGATTCAATTCCAGGGCTGTTGAGGGCTTTGCCTTGCACCACCAGCTCCGATGTGCGCTGTGGTCGACCCAGGGGTGGTAAAACATTCTTCAGCGGAAGAAACTGGGATGACGGCTGACTCACCATCCAGTTGCAGAGAAAAGCCCGGCCATCGGGAAGATTCATCAATGCTTTTGCCCGGTAGACGTCCCCATAGGCGCCATTGACCAGCTCAAACCAGAAACTGCTGAGGCTGTTGGGATCCCAAACTTGGCCATGAAGGTTGAGAGACCATGATTCAAGTCGGGTAAATCTGAGGGTGTCCTGATCGGGAAGTTCGGCATCACACCCGAAGTTCAACACGCGTTGTGGGCTGAGATTCATCCCGCTCAAAGTGTTCAGCAGTGAGGGATCAGCTCCCTCGATCCCAACGGTCTTGGGTGGATGGAACTGCGGCCATTCGATCAGGGTGAGTTGATCTTTCTGTGGCTCTTGAACAAGCTCAGCATTGACTTCCGCCTGTTGCAAATCAGGAATTTGATCTGTCAACCAAGCCCTGTCGATGCCAACGTTATCGGCCTGTTCCAGCTCGTTTGATGAGTGGCCGTGCAGCGGCAGATAGGCCTTGGGCCCAGAATGGTTTTGAAGAGTGTTGAGGATCCAGTTGGTTTTCCCGCAGCCGGGAGGCCCTGTGATCAGCCAAATGTGCCCCATGGCAGTCAGTCGGTTGGCCAGCCACCGCCGATGGCTGGAAATGAGAATCATTCTTACTTTGGCAGCGTTGGCCTCGCCTGTCCACGCTCGATACCAGAAAACACGTTGAAGCTGCTCCTGCGCGGCTGCTGGCAACGTTCTGTTTTTCGGAACGCTTCACGGGTTGGCCTCTATGCCTTTGATCAGGCGCTGCTGCAATCAGCGCGAGTTTTTGGCAGCGGCACTGGGATTCGCAGTAATGGCGGTGGTGGCTGTTTGGACTTGAGTTCAGAGAAGGTTCTGTGCCTGTGATTGCGACACAGATTTTTAGAATGAATTGATCATATTCAATCCAAATGCTTACCAAACAGGAAACGTGTCTGATAGTGGGTCTGTAAAGACCAAATCTGCCTGAATATCAAACACTGTGCTCGTAGTGGCAATTAGATCTCCACCCAGTAAAATAATTTTATTGCTTACAAATGTATACTCCTCAACAGAGCCATTGAGTTGAATTTTGTCAGCTCCAGACTCGAAATCTAAGATCGTTGCAAACCCATCACCCTGATAGAATTTTTCTTCAGCTGTTCCCAGAATGAATATGTCAGCATTAGAGCCTCCAAAGAGTTGATCAAAATCACTAGCACCTAATTTAGACCCCGTTCCATTAATAATATCTTGACCCTGCCCACCCTGAAGAACATCATCACCGTTACCTCCAACCAGACTGTCGGATCCGCGATTCCCCCAAAGGGTATCTTTTCCATTTCCCCCAAACAGGCGATCGCTTCCCATGCCTCCGGTCAAAGTGTCACGTCCCTTGCCTCCTTGAAGGAAATCATCTCCTCTTTCACCACTCAGATCGTTGGCAAAGGCATTGCCTTGAATGACATCATCTAAATTGGTTCCGATAACATTGTTGAAATTAACAACCTGGATGTCAAACGGACCAATGTTAGATGAGGCGATATTGACGGTCAATCTTTCAGCACTGAGATCAATATTAAATGATGCATTGTTGTCATTGTCGAAGAATGCTCCATCGGAGACCCCATCAATGCTATTGGATTGACTTGCATCTCCGATCACGGTTTCGATCGACAGAAGAATGTCGGTTCCGAAATCGAGCTTGAAGATTTGCCCCATTTCCAAAAGTGTAATAGGTGCGCCCAGACTGCTGTAGTCCGCTACATCAGCAGATCCACTCCCTCCATCAATAATGTCATCTCCTCTGTCTCCAATAATGGTGTCATTACCCTTCCCTGCTTTGGCTATATCGTTTCCCGGCCCCCCGTTGATGACATCATCCCCGGCGCCTCCTTCAACGCGATCGTCGCCTGCCTCTCCCAGTAAAAGATCATCGCCTCGCAAACCATTAATTGTGTCGTTTAAGTCTCGACCAAAAATTTGATCGCTACCACGCGACCCATTGATGATATTGCTTTGTGCAAGAGGGTCGATAATTAGCAAAACGGTAACCCAGAGCAATAATCTGTATTTTACCCGGATCCATCTCACCGTACTGGGGTACCACGCACTGAAAGTGCTGCTGCCTCACGAGCGTGACCGCCTGTTGGCACCTTTCTGTTGTTCGGAACCCTTCACGGGGGCCTCCACGCCTTTGATCTGGCGCTGCTGCAACCACGGGAGTGTCTGGCAGGGGCACTGGGATTCGCGGTGATGGCGGTGGTGGTTGTCTGAACTTGAGTTCAGAGCAGGCTCTATTCCTGTGCCAGTGATATTAAGTTGTGTTTTGATGATTATCCCAAGGTCAATATGGCTTGATACACATTAATCACTGTCTTGGATCGGATGCCAGTCTGATGTTCTGATTCCGAACTGATCCTGTAGTTCTTGATTCGTGCTTGGCCGCATTGGTTATGGTTTGGTGATGAGTATCGATTTGCAATTAGTTGTCTCCCGAGGCACTGCACGTGGCCTTATTAATGGCTCTTCCGCTGCTGATTATGGAGAGGTGATTTCACTTTGCAAAGTGCTTTATCTTGAGGGGGATTACCAGCTGGCAGCTGATCTTCTTGAGTTGGCCAAGTCTTTGCAGCCAACTTCATTAGAACTTGCCGAATTCGGCTCCATTGATGAGTCTTCTCTAAGGATGAAGGGTGCTTGGGAGGGCATGACCAGACACTCTCCCCCGGTTGCAAATCCTAGGTTTAAGGGTTGAGTCGATTGCCCTGCTGACCGTTGCGGTCACTTGGTTCCTTGTGGCATGCACAGGTCAGAGGGGCCCGTCCTTCAGTTGTTCCTGGATTTTGGGTAGGAGTGAGCAATGGTGGGCAACGGAGGCTGTTTGTTAAGGCCCCTTCGCCGGCTCTCAAAGTTGAATTTGCTTCTTTGTTTAAGCAGTTCGTGTGAATCTGAAATTTTCAAGACAATGGGTGTGACATTGCCCTTACAACGTGCGCGCACTGTTTCTCTGCTGTGCTGTTCTTTGCGTGAGTGCTCAGGGGCTTCTCACCCCAGCTGCTTTGGCCCACTCCGGTCATGGCGATGAGTTTGTCCAGAACGGTGAGGTTGATCAGGTGAAGGCATCGCCTGATCAGGATCAGCTCCTTGGGATCGTCACGGATGCTCCCCAGAGCGGGCCTGATGGGCAATTGACGGTGCCGAGCGTTGCTGTTGTTGATGCTGCTGGGAAACCTCTGGTGTTTGTACGCAGCGGTAGCACGTACGACCCGGTGTTCGTACGTCTCGGGGCGGCAACGAATGACCGCACGGTTGTTCTGGAGGGTGTGACTGCCGATGAACAGGTGGTTGTTTCAGGAGCTCTTTCGCTTTACGCCGAGTCTCAGAAGCAGGATCGTGTTCCGGTTGAAAAGAGTCCAACAAGCACGGCAATGGCCGAATCGGGCCAGGCTGCAGTTGAGCCTGTAGAAAACATTGCCCCTGCATGGATTCTCCCCGGAGGCATCGTTGTTGCTGTGTTGTTCATTCTCGGTGTGGTGGTCGGAGTTCGCAGTCGTGGTTCTGGATCCAAGCAAGGTTGATCGGATGCATCAATGTTGACCAAGCTGCTCAATTCCATCCTGCGTGGTTCGATTACACGCCGTTGTCTCGTTGTTGTTTGCTCGATTCTGATCAGTGTTTGGGGCGTTCTGAATGTTGTTCAGATGCCTCTGGATGTATTCCCCCCCTTTGCGCCGCCGCAGGTGGAGATTCAAACGGCTGCTCCTGGTCTTGCACCGGAGCAGATTGAGCTCCAGATCAGTGCGCCCATCGAAGCTGCTGTGAATGGTTTGCCTGGGGTGGATGTGGTGCGTTCCGCATCCAAACCTGGTCTTTCGATGGTGCAGGTGGTGTTTCGTGACGCATCACAGTTGCAGAACGCCCGGCAGTTGGTGTCGGAACGTTTGCAGCAGCTCCGCGCCCAGTTGCCAGCGTCGGCCGGTTCGCCTGACATTTCCCCACCCCTTTCGCCCCTCGGCACGGTTCTCCAATACGCCTTCACGCTGCCTGATTCGGCGACGGCAGATGAGCAATTGCGATTGCGCTCGTTGGTTCAAACCACGTATGAGAATGCGTTGCTCGCCATCCCTGGCGTTGCCCAGGTGACCATCTACGGCGGTGACCTGCCGCAGACACAAGTGCAGCTGAATCTGGAGGCTCTGCAGCAGCGCAATCTTGCTCTCACTGATGTCGTTGAGGCAGCTCGCGCATCGCAGTTCAACGGCCGCGGTGGTGTTCAGATTGCTGGCGGGCAAGAACGTTTAATCCTTCCTCCCCCCATCAGCACGGCCAGTGATGATCTGGAAAAGACACCGTTGCGTTCAGCCACAGATCAGATCATCGCTTTGGGCGGTGTCGCTGAGATTCGCCCCGGTGCTGCCTTGCGGCGTGGAGAAGCCTCCTTCAATGCCAAGCCCGCTGTGGTGTTGATGATCAACAAGCAGCCCGATGTGGACACCCCGCAGCTGACGAAAGCTGTGGAACAACGGGTTGAACAGCTGAATGACTCCCTGCCGAAGGATGTGGTGGTGAGCCAGACGTTCCGTCAGGCCCAGTTCATCGATAGTGCGATCCGCAATGTGAGCGAATCACTGGTGCTGGGCGTTGTGATTGTGGCGGCTGTGCTTGTGCTTTTTCTGATGAACTGGCGCACCGCTGTGATCACCCTCAGTGCCATCCCGTTGTCGTTGTTGGTTGGCCTGTTGTTGATGCGGGGGCTTGGGCTTCAGCTCAACACCATGACCCTTGGTGGTTTGGTGGTGGCCATTGGATCGGTGGTCGACGATGCCATCGTTGACATGGAGAACTGCTACCGGGGGCTGCGCCGTAATCGGCAGTTGCCGTTGCCCCAAGACCCCTTGGAGGTGGTGTTTCGCACCTCGGTGGAGGTGCGTCAGCCGGTGCTGTTTTCCACCTTGATCATCGTTGTGGTGTTTGCTCCAATCTTCACGCTCACGGGCGTGGAAGGACGCATTTTTATGCCGATGGGCATCGCCTACGTGATGTCGATCCTGGCATCGACGCTCGTCGCATTCACCCTTTCACCGGCCCTCTGTGCTCTGTTGCTGAGTCGGGCGCCACTGCCGGCTGAAAGCTCCTGGGTTGAGCGGACTGCGGTACGGCTCTACAGCCCCATTCTGAATCTTGCTTTGATCACCCCACGGCGCGTCTTGGCGCTTGCCCTGGCAACGGTTGTGGCGGCTGTGTTGATTCTTCCAGGGCTTGGACGGGTGTTCTTGCCGGAGTTTCGCGAGCAATCGCTGGTGAATTCGATGGTTCTTTACCCCGGTGTGTCTCTCGAGATGACAAGCCGCGCAGGCACAGTTCTCTCCGAACGTCTCCAGTCCAGCGACGACGTCGACTGGATTCAGGTGCGCGCCGGGCGTGCCCCAGGAGATGCGGATGGCGCGGGAGTGAATATTGCTCACGTCGATCTGGAATTAAGTGATCAGGCCATGGCTGATCGCCCCGCTGCCATCGCTCGTCTCCGTGAGGCCTTCCTCGCCCTACCGGGTGTGGCCCCCAACATCGGTGGGTTCATCTCCCATCGGATGGATGAAGTGCTCTCTGGCGTACGCAGTGCCATCGCCATCAAAATTTCCGGCCCTGATCTCAATGAACTGCGCCGTCTTGGTGAGCAGGTTCGTGATGCGGTGGGTGAGGTGCCAGGTGCGGTGGATCTTCAGCTTGAGCCTTTGCTGCCAGTGCCCCAGATCCAACTGACGATTGATCGTGACCGGGCGCTTCAGGACGGGGTGGGGGTTGGAACGCTGGCAGAAGCCATCGACGTCGCTCTGCATGGTGCACTCATTAGCCCGGCTGAGCCCGCCAGTGGCCGTGATCCCTTGATCGTGACTCTGAGACCGGAACAACGTAGTGATCTCGATGCGTTGCGTCGCGTGCCGATTCGAACCGCTTCGGGAGTGCTCAAACCCTTAGGGGACTTTGTGTTGCTCACCTCGACCCGTGGCCCGAACGAGATCAACCGTGAGGATGTGGCTCGCCGGATTGTGGTGTCAGCCAATGTTTCCGGTCGCCCTTTGGGGCCGGTGGTGAATGACATTCGCAGCCAGGTAGCGACGTTGGTCCGGCTGCCTGTTGGCTACAACATCCGCTACGGAGGCCAATTCGAATCAGAGCAACGGGCAACCCGTGCCTTGGTTCTCTACAGCCTCTTGGCCGCTGTGGTGATCGCCGGTTTGATGCTGGTGGCACTGCACTCGTGGCCAGCCACAGTGGCGATCCTGATCAACCTGCCCCTGGCCCTGGTGGGTGGTCTGGTGGCTGTTCTGATCAGTGGTGGGGTGCTGTCGGTGGCTTCATTGATCGGTTTCATCACCTTGTTTGGAGTCGCCATTCGCAATGGCCTGTTGCTGGTGGACAACTTCAATCGGCGCCATCAAGGCGGTGAGCCACTGATGGAGTTGATCCGAAACGGCAGCCTGGAGAGGCTCAATGCGATCTTGATGACGGCACTGACCTCGTCCCTCGGCATGTTGCCGTTGGCTCTTGCTTTTGGCGCCGGTAATGAAATCCTTCAACCCCTCGCCATCGTTGTGCTCGGGGGGCTGATCACCTCCACGCTGCTCACGCTGGTGGTGATTCCCGCTTTGTATGCCCGCTATGGGCGTTGGCTTCTTCCTTCATGACCTCGACCTCCGTTTTAGGACCCAAAGATCGCCGTGCATCCAGACCTTGATGTGTTCTTCGCTGTGTTGCCAACGCAGGCAGATTGCCGGGTTAGGAAGACGTGATCCGATCATGGATTTGTCGTGGGTTGTTCGAACAAGCCATCCATCAATAGACAAGTTCAATGCAATGCATCTGGAAACAAGCGGTTTGCTGGTTTGAGTGTTCGCAGTCCATTTGGAGGTCACGATTGAAATGACTGGATACCATTCACATTTTCTTAGCTTGTCATGCTTTGCTCGTCATCGATTTCTCATAGCCAAGGAGACCAATGGCCTTCAGAGAATCAGCACGATTGGGACCATGAACCGTGACACATCATCAGCTTTATCCTTAAACTCAGACTAGTGATGTGTTGTTTGATGGTTCGCGCTCTACCCCTCGTTCTGATGGCACCTCTCAGCGCTTTGTGCGTTGAGGCTTCGGCAACAGTTCGCTTTCATGATTTTGTCGATGCAAGCAACGATGCCAATCAGTCGGATTTAGTTCAACAGACAGCCGTCATTGCTAGTAATAAAGGCGATGGCGAACTCAGCGCGTCAAGTGCCATTGTTGTCACCCAAGACAATTTCCCTCAGGCGTATAGCAATTTGCGCTTTGATGCGATCATCAAGCAGGCAGGTGGTGTCAATAAATTTTTGGAAATGCCAGTTGCCTCGAGCGACCCGGCAAAGCAGTTCGTCGTGCGAATGAACAGAGATACATTCTATTCTACTTCTGTTTTTGACATGACCGGTGGTATTTACATCACTATTCCTGAAACTGATCAATATGTCTCGATTCAGGTGGTGGATGAAAATCATGAAACTCAACCCATGATTTACGGTCCTGGTAGGCACAGGCTTACAGCGAAGACAACTCACGCTTTCGTTGTTGTCAGAAGCCTTGATGACAATGCACGTCGTAACCTCGTCTCTGAGGTCAATTCAGCTAAGCCTTTCAGTGTTAAAAACTGGGATGATGAATCGTTTGAACAGGTTGCTGCGGCTGGAAATAATATTTTTTCGAAGGGTTATGATCAATCCAAGGCCTACAGTAACAAGGAAAGTGGGCAAACTGCCTTCATGAATTATGTTGGTGCCGCAGGAGGGTGGGGTGGCGCGATGGTTCAAGATAATGTGTACCAAATTGGTCAATATCTAACCTCTGATGGTTGTTATGAAATGACCTTTCTGGACCCACAGGCCAGAGATTTTTGGTCTGCAACTGTCTACAATGGTGATGGCTACCTCTTTAACGATAACGCGAACATCTCAAGTGAGATGAACCCTGCCAAAAATCAAGATGGCACTTATACCGTTCGGTTTGGATGTGACGGCCAGCCCAACAATGTGCCTATTCGTGAAGGGAATTTAACGGGTCGATTTAACGTTGTCATGAGGCATTACGGACCTAGCGATATGGTGAAAACAGGCCAAAAGGGCTACAATCCAACGCTTGACATTAAAAAAATTAAATAACGGCATTGGTTTTTTGTTTGGTCCGTATCAATACGAAGTAGCGAATATTTTGCTGTGATGCTCAAGGGTTATGACCCCAAGATCGCTGTGCATTCAAGACGTTCTTGGCAAGCGTCACGCCGATGCAATCGAAGGCTGATCACTTGGGCGAGATAGCGCGCATCGTCACTGACCCCGCAGAAGCGTCCGGAACCCCACGTATGCAGCCATGGCAAACCGATGAAATACAGACCAGCACTTTTGGTGACGCCGCGATCATGGGCCGGCAACCCACTCCCATCAAAAACGGGCGCATCAATCCAGCTGAAATCGCTGCGATATCCCGTACACCAGATCACCGCAGCAAGGGGCTGAGTATTCAAATCAATGCCAGGGTCATCCACCGGTGAGGGTTGCCAACAGGGGGAATACGCCGGTTCGATCGGTGCATCGATCCCTTCTTGCTCAATCCAGTTGTCAATGCTGGTGCGGATGCGGCAATACACCGCATCGGCTTGATCGAGATTGGCAGCCAAGTCATCGGCGAAGCCGATCTGCTCCCTCGTGATCGTCGACAGTCGCCCATGCAAGTGCATTCCCTCCATGGCGCGTTGACGAAGATCAATCTCACGCCCGCCGTCACGTCCCGTGAGGTAGTGGTTCGTTTTTGCTCGAACGGATCGTGGCTCAGCATGATCGCTAATCGGCATGGCGTAGTACCCCATGCGATCCAGCCAATCCACAACGTCTTTGCCGCGATAGCGACGCGGAGATCGAGGTGCACGACCCACACTCAGATGGACGGAACGACCCGCAAGATGGAGGTCTTCAGCGATCTGGCTACCTGATTGGCCATTGCCGACGACCAGGACTGGACCATCTGGGAGTGACTCTGGGTTTCGGTAGGAGCGTGCATCCAGTTGCTGCACAGCAGCTGGAAGGCGTTCGGAGAATGGATGACGTCGGGGAATGTGATAGCCCCCAGTGGCAACGATGACGTGTTCGGCTTCGATGACTCCCTCACTGGTGTCGAGTCGATACCCATTCACAATGGGGGTCAGCCGTGAGACAGCGACACCCTCGCGCAGATCAGCGTTGACATGCTGAGCAAACCTCTGCAGGTAATCAACAATCGACGACTTGCCCATGAAGCCGCCTGGGTTGTCTCCGTTGTAAGGGAAATCGGGTAGGCGACATTGCCAGTTCGGTGTCACCAGGCAGAACGAATCCCAGCGCTGTTGATCCCAGGCGTACGCCACACGGTGCTTTTCGAGAACCAGCGGTCGTATCCCTTGTTGCTGCAACGCATAGGCAGCAGAAAGGCCAGCTTGGCCGGCACCGATGACGACTGCTGAACGGCGCTGAAGTGATGGATTGGATTCAGAAATCACTTGCAACGTCGATGTACTGACAACTCTATTTCTGGAAAAATGAAGAAAGCTGTAGTGAAAAGCACTGAATAGGCAATCGAGTTGTCTCTCTCAGTCGTTGGTTTTGTTGCAATCAGCACATCGCTGAAGGCAGTGAAGGAGTCACGATTGAATTGCTTATGGAAACTTTACATGCCTGCTGTTGATCGTCCCGCCAATCAACCCGGTGACTTCCTTGTTGACTACGAGGAAAAAGTATTTCCTGACGTCAAAGCCGAGCCTGGTGAAAAGGCTCTTGTCACATTTCATACCGTTGCCTTTGAAGGTTCCATCGGACTGGTCAACCTCCTCCAAGCCAGTCGTCTGATCAATAAAGGCTTCGAGACCTCTGTTCTCCTCTACGGTCCTGGGGTCACGCTGGGTGTGATGCGAGGCTTCCCAAAGCTTGGTGATGCGGCATTTGATGGACATTTGAACTTCAATGCTCGCCTTCAGAAATTTATGGATCAAGGCGGAAAAGTGTATGCCTGTCGTTTTGCTTTGCAGGCGCTTTATGGCCATGGCGAGAAAGCTCTGATGCCTGGAATTACACCTGTGAACCCTCTTGATGTTCTCGACATCGTCTTGATGCACCGCAAAGAGGGCGCCTTCATTCTTGACACCTGGACGCTTTGATTCTGCCTGGAGGCTCTCCACTGTGACCACTGTCAAAGTTGCTGCCGCTCAGATCCGTCCTGTGCTGTTCAGTCTGGATGGATCCCTCCAGAGAGTTCTGGATGCGATGGCCGAAGCAGCTGCCCAAGGGGTTCAACTGATCGTTTTCCCCGAAACATTTCTCCCCTACTACCCCTACTTTTCCTTCGTTGAATCTCCGGTTTTGATGGGACGATCCCATCTGGCTCTCTATGAGCAAGCCGTTGTCGTTCCAGGGCCTGTCACCGATGCCGTTGGCGCCGCTGCTCGTCAGCACGGCATGCAGGTTCTGTTAGGCGTTAACGAGCGTGATCGGGGAACGCTTTACAACACGCAGTTGTTGTTCAACAGCTGCGGTGAGCTGGTTCTGAAACGGCGGAAAATCACGCCGACTTATCACGAGCGAATGGTTTGGGGCCAAGGAGATGGCTCAGGCCTGAAGGTGGTGCCGACGCCTCTGGCTCGCGTCGGCGCTCTGGCCTGCTGGGAGCACTACAACCCCCTGGCCCGTTACGCCTTGATGGCTCAGGGGGAGGAGATTCACTGCGCTCAGTTCCCTGGCTCGCTGGTGGGACCGATCTTCAGTGAACAGACCGCCGTGACAATGCGTCATCACGCTCTTGAGGCCGGTTGTTTCGTGATCTGTTCCACCGGCTGGCTGGACCCCGAGGACTTTGCGTTGATCACCCCAGAGACGTCTCTGCACAAGGCCTTTCAAGGTGGATGTCACACCGCTGTGATCAGCCCCGAAGGCCGTTATCTGGCTGGACCTCTCCCCGATGGTGAAGGGTTGGCGATTGCTGATCTGGATTTCGCACTGATCACCAAGCGCAAACGAATGATGGACAGCGTCGGCCATTACAGCCGTCCTGAGCTGTTGTCCCTGCAGATCAACAGTTCGCCAGCGCTTCCTGTTCAAGACATGTCCACGTCGTCGGTTTCCTTGGAGCCGGCCGCGGTGTCCGACTCCCTGTCATCGATGGAGGCTTTGAACCATGTCTGAGCTTGGTCGCTTGGTTACAGAACTCCAGGTGCATGGCGTTCGGGTTGACCCGGTCAAGGGCAACCCCGGCCGGCGAGGAGGTGCTGGGCCTTCTGACCACCGTGCCTTGGATCTCGATGGCACCACCGTGATGGTGCCCGTTTACAACGATGCCTCTGCAGCCTCGCCTTACAAGCTGGCATCCACTGGCACGTCACTTTCGATCGATGGTCCAGAGCAGTCCTGCGCTCCAGTGATCACAACCCCACGGGAGCCAACGTTTTACGGCTTGAGCACAGCCGACGGTATTTCCTATCGATCGATTGCCTTGCTGCACAGCAATGACGTTTTGGCCACCACGTTGCTGCAGACCTGCATCCGCTTCCGGGACCGATCCCAGTCTTGTCAGTTCTGTGCCATTGAACAGTCGATCGACGACGGGGCTTTGATTCGGAAAACACCCGAGCAGGTGGCGGAGGTGGCGGAGGCTGCCGTCCGGCTTGACGGGGTCAAGCAACTGGTGATGACCACCGGTACGCCGAACAGTGACGACCGCGGCGCTCGTCTGATGGCTGAAACCGCTGAAGCGGTGAAACGTCGAGTGGATCTGCCGATCCAGGGGCAATGTGAACCGCCGGAGGATCCACGCTGGTATCAGCGCATGAAGGACTCTGGAATCGACAGCCTTGGCATGCACCTTGAGGTGGTGGAGCCGGATGTGCGCCGTCGGATCCTTCCCGGGAAATCAGAGCTCACCCTTGAACGGTATTACGAGGCCTTCGCCGACGCCGTTGAAGTGTTCGGTCGTGGTGAAGTGTCGACGTATCTGTTGGCTGGCCTCGGTGACAGCAAAGACGCTTTGCTGGCCTGCAGTCGCCGTCTGATCGAACTCGGGGTCTACCCCTTCGTGGTGCCCTTTGTTCCGATCTCTGGAACTCCGCTTGAGAGTCATTCTTCTCCGGATAGTTCCTTCATGGTCGACGTGTATCAGGGTGTTGCCGAGATGCTGAACGCGGGGGATCTGCGCTCAGAGCAGATGTCCGCCGGCTGTGCCAAATGCGGAGCTTGTTCCGCGCTCTCCCTTTTTGAATCGGTGTCGTAGTCATGGTTTCTTGTCTTGATCCCAGCAGCCGCGGCATTGGTCGCAGCAAAAGTTCCGCGCCTCATTTGTTCACGCCATCTGTGCGCTGCGGCATTGGTATTGATGCTGATGATTTCCGCCTGTCTCCGACAGCGAGTTCCGATCGTTTCACCTTTCATCTTCTTCGCGCTGATTCCTTCCTGATCCAGGGGTATTGGTCGTTGCGGCGCAGCATCTTTTGCAGCGAGCAGCATGTGTTTGAAGACTCAGATCGAGATGAACTTGATGCGATTGCCTATCCGATTGCGGCGTTGCATCACAGCTCAGACTCAGAGCATGACGATGCCGATGAAACCAATGTGGTGGGAGTGGTTCGGATTGTGGAAACGGAGCCGCGACATTGGTATGGCGGTCGCCTCGGAGTGCATTCCGACTTCCGCCGTCATAACCAGATTGGGAAGGGGTTGATCTGGAAAGCTGTCACCACCGCCAATGGTTGGGGATGTGATCGTTTCTGCGCCACGGTGCAGATTCAGAACGTGCGTTTTTTTCGCCGCTTGCACTGGACCTCGATCGATGAGCTTGAGATCCGTGGCATCCGTCACCACCTGATGGAAGCTGATCTCGATTACTACATGCCCTCACGTGAACAACGGCCGATCGTCTCGCATCACCTTTCAGTTGCGGCGTGAATGACGTGGGGCTGGTGAACGTCTTGCGCACGACCAGTGGCCTGTTGGCCAAGAGCGATATTCGCTCGGCCGCTGCCACCTTTGGCCATCAGCCCTTTCCTCAGCTGGGATTGGCAGGAATGCTCGGTGATGATGCTGCGGTGCTTCCCGCTCAGGCCGGTCAACTGTTATTGGCCTGTGAGGGGATGCATCCCGGTCTTGTTGAAGAGGACCCATGGTTTGCCGGCTGGAGTGGGGTCTTGGTCAACCTCAGTGATATCGCCGCAATGGGAGGACGTCCTCTGGCTCTCGTGAACAGTGTCTGGAGCACCGATGCAGAGGGAATCAGCGCCTTAATGGAGGGCATGCGATTCGCGTGTGATCGCTTCGGTGTCCCCATGGTGGGTGGCCACTCCAACCAGCAGAGCTCTTATCAGGCGCTCTCTGTTTCCGTTCTGGGCGTGGCGGATGGTCCCGTCCTGTCCGCTCGTTCAGCACGTCCCGGCGATGAGCTTTGGATGCTGGTCAACAAAGCTGGAGGCTTCTATCGCCACTACCCCTTCTGGGATGCCGCGACACTTGCTTCTCCCGAGCACCTTCGTGCACAACTTGCTTTGCTGCCATCGCTGGCTGCGGAGCAGCTGGTGCATGCCGCCAAGGACATCAGCATGGGAGGAATCACCGGTACTGCCGTGATGTTTGCTGAGGCTTGTGGTCATCAATTGCTCCTTGACCTCGACGCCGTGGAACGTCCAGAAGACATCCACGAGGAGGCCTGGCTGACCTGCTTCCCGAGTTTTGGCTACCTGCTGGCTGTGGACCCCTCCCGCACTGCAGCTTTGGCGCAGCAGGTATCACGCGATCCGACGCTGATTTGCTGCCGTATCGGACACTTTGCTTTGGGCGATTGCAGCGTGGTTTTGAAACATTTAGGTGCGATCCATCACTTCTGGGATGGGACTGATGCACTCACTGGTTTTGGCTGTGTTCGATGAGACAGTCATGGGCGATGTTGCCGTGCAAGATCTTTGAATTGAGCATCGATCAATGCCTGAAGTTCGACTTCAACTGGAGTGGCCTGATGGGCAAGCCAGTACGTTATATTCACCATCAACGGTGATTCTCGATTACTTCAAATCTGACGAATCGTTGTTGGTTTCTGAGCTCGAATTGCGTGGCATCGAAGCCCTTCGCGCGGCATCAGAGCGCGTTCGCGAACGTTATGGATTTGCCTGCACGCGTACGGATGAAGAGGCATCCCGGCTGCGCCAGTGGATCTCCCGTTACAACTCCGATGACACTGTTCGTGTTACTGGACCCCTGTCTTAATGATCACTCCTTTACTTAGCCGCCTTCAATGTCTGGAAAACCTCCTTTCCCCCCATTCACCCTCGAGACCGCTCGCCAGAAAGCGCGCATGGCGGAAAATGCATGGAACAGCAAGGATCCCGAGAAGGTCTCCCTGGCTTACACCGAAGACAGCGTGTGGAGAAACCGCAGTGAGTTCATTCATGGTCGTGCTGAAATCCTGGCCTTCTTACAGCGCAAATGGGCCAAGGAGCTGGATTACAAACTGATCAAAGAGGTTTGGGCTTGCAGCGACAATCGCATTGCTGTTCGTTTTCAGTACGAATGGCATGACGCGGAGGGGCAGTGGTTTCGCGCCCATGGCAATGAGAACTGGGAATTTGCTGAGAATGGTTTGATGCGCCGTCGTGAGGCGAGCATCAACGATGTGCCGATTGGAGACGGCGATCGCTTGTTCACCTGGGGCGGTGGACCGAGGCCCGATGACTTCCCAGGCTTGACAGAGTTGGGGCTTTGACGTGATGGAGCTGCAGAGCCACCCGCTGCCGCAGGCGATTGACTCAATGGCTGGCCTGCGGCTCTTCATGGAACATCACGTCTTTGCCGTGTGGGATTTCATGCAATTGCTCAAAGCCCTGCAGCAGCACCTGGCCCCTTCTGGGGTGCCGTGGACGCCCCCATCCCACCCGCAGTTGGCCGGTCTGATCAACAGTTTGGTGGCGGAGGAGGAATGCGATCTGCTTCCTAACAGCCTTGGGGGGCCGCTGTATCTGTCCCATTTCGCGATTTACCGCAAAGCGATGGAGGAGATCGGTGCGGACACCACGGTGATTGATGCAATGCTGCAACAGGCGTCCAGCGGCGATTGGCCCCGCGCCCTTCGCCAGGTTGGGATCCCTGAGCCCGCTGCGCGATTTCTTTGCACGACCCAAGCGTTGATCGCCTCCGGTGAAGTCCATGCACTGGCAGCGGCGTTTGCTTACGGCCGGGAGCTTTTAGTTCCCGATCTGTTTCGTGCGTTGCTCGATCGCTTGTCCGGGCTGGCTCTTCCCTGCCCGACCTTGCGCTGGTACCTCGAACGTCATATTGCCCTCGACGGAGATAGCCATGGGACTTTAGCGGAAACAATGGTGTTCACCCTCGCTGGAACCGACCCGGCTGTGCATCAACGGGTCCAGGCCGTGCGGGAGCAGGTGCTTGCCGACCGGACTGCGTTTTGGGATGCGATCGAGACCAGGCTTCGGGAGATGTCTCAGTTCAATCGATCCGGCGGCGAACATTCACAGATGTTCAGTTTTCGATTGATGGAATTCCAGACACCTTAAGGGCTCAAGCAGAAGCGGATGCTCAGCACTCACCCATAGAAAAAATACTAACCTGCGGAAAAATTGCTTGTCACACCGCTGTTGTGGAGGGATCTGTGATTGAAGGGCATGTGCCCGCTTCTGCGATCCAGCGGATGTTGATGGAGCGGCCCAATATCCGTGTTAGCAGGCTACGGACTAGTTAAGAGAGACTTACGAGCAACCCTCTCTCATTGCGATGATCTCAAGAGCATCACCGCACCTGACACTGTGACGATGACGGTCAGCGCACCCAAGAGCATTGGATAGACAGGCTGAAGGTTCAGAACGCCAAAGTTCCCGGTGTGGATCTTGAGCAGCCAGAAGGCATCAATTTCTTGCTCCAAGAGCAAGCTGTAAAGAGATCCCGTGCCGGCGGTGATCAGCAACGGGAGAGCAGCAATCGGGACCAGCCAACGGTGAATCTTGCGTGCTCGCCTTGTCAGCTGTCGTTGGCTCATTGCTTACGAAGTTGACGGTGGAGTTCCTGCTCATCCGCGCACGGCATCCACTTCCCGTTGTTCTGATGCACCGACATGCAACCAATCTCGCCGGCACGTTGTTGCGCGTCAGCTTTGGATTGGTAGATGCCTTTGCTATGTCCCAGACTTGCCATGGGATAGAGAGCGAACGCAGCGGCGACTGCGAATGGGATTGAGACCCAGCCCATCACCCTTGTTGTGAAAGGAATGAACATGGTGGCTTTCATAACGCAAAGAGGCCATCAAATTTGTAGTAGTCAGACTTATTCATGCCTTCGCTTTGCAACATTTTGCGGAGATCAATGATTTCTTTGCGCTGGGCGACGATGATCTCGCGCGCAAGACGAAGAATGGTGGGGTTGGTTGAGTTTTTGCGTGCTTCATGGGCCATCTGAAGGGCCCCGCCATGGTGTTCAATCATTCCCTCTAGGAACCACTGCACCCTGTTTTCGCGTGTCGGCTTCGTTCCCGACATTCGCATTCCGGCAATCACCTCAGGACTCATGCGCACGAGGTCTGCCATGGAGTTGGGGTCGCCATCGGGGCGCAATGCCACGGGGTACACGGGAGCATCGGGATACTAGGCCTTGCGCCATTCGCGCATCGCTTTGATCTCACGGGCCTGCTCGTCCCAAATGCTGTTCGCCAGGGCCCCCACCCCAGGGGCGCCGATGTTGAAGACGTCTTCACTCATCCGCAACGCCCCGGTGTGGTGCTCGACCATGCCGTCGATGAAGCGCAGGTCGTAGGTGCTGCCTGCGGGCCCCATTCCATGAGCATGGTGATGATGCGTGCCGGAATGCGTGGGTGCTGGGTCTTTTGTGCGTTCAGGCTGTGCGTGATGCATCCCGTGCCCATGATGCCCGTGGTGATGGTCCATCTGGGCGAATACGACTTGAGGGGGAAGAGCCGAGATTGCAATCAGGGCAAGGGCAAGACGCAGCACCGGTTGAAGACGTAGAGGTTGATCGTTTTTACAAAATTTGAGCCTGGATTGCTCCTTGATTCTTGGACCTGGTGCTGTGGAATCCAGGGTGCGCTGGAGGTTTGCCAATGAATAGACGTGCCGATTAGTCCTGGGGTTTCTGGCCGCTGTTGGCACCGAGTTCTCAGTTGTTTTAACTGTCTAATGAGCATGTCCATGAGTTGTCCCTGAAATTTTGTGCAACTGGGCCGGATGGTGTGCAACTACATCCTTCGCCTTCGCTGGCTGATGCTGTGTTCTTCCGTTGTGACGTTGTTCGGGTGAGGTGTCCAAGGTTGTTGTTTCAGGGTTTTTTGATCTCACTGTGCAGTTCTGAATGTGATGTGTGTGGGCCGCAGGTCAATGTTCTTCAACAACTGAGTGAAGGGTTGAATGTCTCAGACTGCATCAGTCAACCCGGATGGCAGCGGTGAGCTTGCTCACGGCGTTCCATGCCGGATTGACATTGGCTGTGGTCATAGCGGTGTGTTGACGACCAATCTCAACTCGTGCATCGCCCTGGTTCTGAAGCCATGACACGCAGCTGAGAGATCAGCAGATCGCTTGAGTGCTCCGCCGGTCATTAACGAACGCGACGGCTGGTTCGAAAACGACGGCGTCGGGCGGATCGGTCTTGGCTTGCTCTTCTAGGGAGTTGGAGCTGGTGGTCAGCCCAGTCCATCGTGAGGGCTTCGATCAGGGTGTCACGGTCACCAAATAGCCGAAGCATGGCGTTCGCACTTGAGATTGGATCTCAATAGAGCATGATTGCCGTAATTTTGCAAGTGATTCTCAATAGCGTTAAGTCTCCTGAAGAGTCCGGCTGATCAGTCGTGCGCCCAGGTGCTAACGAGCGCGCAACGACACTTTTGACCAACATGCGGCAAGTCTGACCAGTCCGATGATGCGCTCGGGAATGCTCAAAGCCCTCGGACCGGGAATTTTGCTGGCGGCGGCATCGATCGGTGGTTCCCATCTGGTCGCCTCAACCCAGGCGGGAGCTCTTTACGGGTTGGGTCTGCTCGGGTTGCTGCTTCTCGCCAACCTTTTCAAATACCCTTTTTTGTTGATCGGAAGCCGTTTCACCGCAGTAACCGGTCGCAGTCTTCTGGAGGGCTATCAGCACCAGAGTCCATGGTTTCTGCCCCTCTACCTGCTGATCACCCTCAGTACGGGTGTGGCCAACATTGCAGCTGTTAGCTCCTTGGCTGGCAGCTTGGCGACTGCGGTGGCTCCCGGATCACCGCAGGCTCTTGGATTGCTGGTACTGGCGATCAGCCTGGTGGTGTTGCTGTTGGGGCAATACCGCAGCCTGGATCGGCTCAGTAAGGCAGTCGTCGCGCTACTGGTTTTGTGCACCCTCATGGCAGCTGTCGCGACATTGATCCGTGGCCCAGCCGCTGGTTTTGCCGTGATGTTCACCCCCAGTCCCTGGACCTGGGGGTCGTTGCCTTTTCTGGTTGCTTTGTTGGGGTGGATGCCATGCCCGCTGGATCTCTCCGCCTGGACATCGCTTTGGATTTATGCCCGAGAACAGGATTCAGGCCACAAGAGCAGCCGCACTGAAGTGGAGGCTGATTTCAACATCGGCTATGCCGCGACGGTATTGATGGCAGTGTTGTTTCTGGTGCTGGGAGCTTGGGTGATGCATGGCACCGGGACGGAGTTTTCCCAGGCTGGAGCAGCTTTCTCCCAGCAGCTCATCGAGCTTTACACCGCCAGCTTGGGAGCTTGGGCTTATCTCTTGATTGCACTGGCTGCACTGATGACGATGTTCAGCACAGTGCTTACCTGCCTTGATGGCTACCCGCGCTCGGCGTCTGCCTCGGTTCGTTTGCTGCGAGGTCATCGCGGTATGGCGGTGCTGAACACCAACAACCAGCGTCTTTGGATGCTGCTGCATTTCGCATTGGCCTGCGCTGTGCTGCTGTGGTGGTCCGGTTCGATGGGGGCTCTGGTCACCTTGGCGATGTGGGTGTCGTTTGTGACCACACCGGTTTTGGCATGGATGAATTGGCGGGTGATGCAGAGCCGTCAAGTTGCCCCTCAAGATCGCTTTGGCCCGGCCATGAGCCGTTTGGCTGCGATCAGCCTCGGTGTGTTGAGCCTGTTTGTTGTCCTTTTCGGAATCAGCCTTGTTTGAGGTGCAGAAGCGCGTTGTTTTCCTTCCATGCGCTTGTTTTCTGTGTACTGGGTGAGTCTGCTTCAGTTCGCGAAACGGTGACAGGGGCCACCACCATTGCGGGGGGGTGTCGCGTCTTCGTTGCGGCGTTCCCCCCCGCCTCTTTGGTGAAAAGTGGCTTTCTCCTGTCAGTTCTCTAGCAACCGCGTCGGGAGCTAAGGCATGAGAACAGGTTTGATCAGCACAAATATTTCTGAAAGTCTGAGGTTGCGAGGGAGAGCGCTTGGTGGTGGCTCCCAACAGATCAGGCCAACTTCTAAACGAAGCGCAGAACAGACCGGAGTCGAATTCAAATCTTCAATACCCCAAGGGTTTATGTATCAATGCCTTTGTGGTCATCGAATGGGTCATTCGCGCAATGCGATCGAGGCATGTCACCGATGCAGCAACCGGCGTGGCGTGTGGTTCTGTTTTGCGCCGGGTTCGCTGATTGCCCCTGGTCTGATCAATTCCTCTGCAGAATCACTGCACTGATGGGGAGCGTGGTGGCTGGAGCTGGTGTGAATCCTGCTGATCAACGCTGGGGTTTCTGGCCGCTGCTGCCACTTAGTTCCTGGCTCTTGGAAGAGCTCCGAAGGGCTTGTCCTTGAGTTGTCACTGGAATTTTGTGCAACTGGGCTTGATGGTGTGCAACTGAGGCCTAATCACACAGCTCCGGCCTATAAAACAGAAGCTCACTGAGCGCTACGAAATCAATGGTGGTGCTCCTGTGCTGGCAGCTATGCCTTTGGCTGCAAGGGTGCCCGAAATTGGGTGTGCACTAAAACGTGCCCTAAATCAATTCGTCCCACTCCGCTGGGTAGAGCCTTGTCTTGGTTGCGGTTAGGCCAGGCGTGTCCTCTACGAGGTGCTGGGCTTCCCACATGCCTTTGACTACGCGGCATACGCCTTCGTCGTCGCAGACCCGATAGTACTCAAGGCCACTTGGAGTGTTGGTGAGTTTGGTTGGTCCCATTTCATCTTTTCCTGTTGCTCTAAGAGCTAGGCGATAAATCGAGTCCTGCCTGAGCAAGGAGAGACAAAACGTTCAGCTCGTCACAAAACCTTGGGTGGCTTAACGATGCGGGTTGCGACAGGTAAAGCTGCTCGCTTTAGCGAGGGTCAACCGCACTTCAATCGTCGGTTTTGCTCATTGCAGTTCACTAGTACTATTGCCTACCTGTTGGGGCGCGACGAGAGAAGTGGATGTCGGTTGATCATTCGGTCGTCACAGCACGGCCTGACCGCGACCCACTGTTCCTGCACGTCAAAGCAGGAATGACAGTGATCGTTGAAGACAACGGTGACTGGTGGATGGCTGACGTGATTCTCGTCATTGGCAGCGTCAGAAACCCAAAACTTCCAAGATTTTTCCAGGTAGCAGACGTGGAAACACGTGTTGTCCGTTGGATCAACGCTGATCTGGTGACTCATATCGTCCCCAGGATTCACGAACCAGTGGCGGCCTAACTATCCCCACTTAGGGGTATTGGCACACACCAAAGGAGAAGAGATTGAACAAGTCGAAGGAGCGCTGGCTAGCTCTTACGACCATCGCGTGAATGCCCTGGTCCTGATTCACCCTGGGCTTTCCTCTGCGTCGAGAAGGGAACCCTGGAGCCGTCACACTTCAGGGTTTTCTTTTGTCCCCTTGAAGGGGTATTGGCATGTGTGAAATATGAGTTGAGTGATCTCATCAGCGGAGGTCAAGGCTTCTTCTGCTGGTCAGCGAGCGAGAGCCCTGGACCTGAGACGACAGGGCTTTTCTCGAGAAGGGAACCCTGGAGCCGACGATCTCCAGGGTTTTCTTTAGTCCCCATGAAGGGGTATCAAAAGGCTTGTGCCGGATGGGAGATTGCAACAATCGAGGCAGGAGGGCTTTATGGCTCAGTCCGTCAATCAGCAAACGTGTATCGGTAGAACTTGCTTGAAGTGGTCGGCTGACGGCTCATTGTCGGAGCACGATCAGAATGAGCTGATGAGACGTCTTTGCTCTGCAGATCCAGAAGTGGCTAAATCCGGAGCTTGCAATGTTTTTCAGGATGCAGATCTAAGCAAGACCCACAAAAGGTGAGGCGATCTATGGCTCTCGATCAACTAAAAGCTTTTCTGTTGCTTCTGCAGGACGACGAAGCCGTGAAGCAGTCGGTGCTGGCGGCCTCAACAGCTGATGATGTGGCCAAAATCGCTCAGGAATGGGCTATTCCTTCAGCGGGGACGAATTACTGCGGTTCTCCGGCAACAAAGTGGGCCGGGTGACGGTGTCCAAGCAGGAGACGCCTGGGGAATACAACTGATTAGGAGGCAGTCGCTAGGGCAGTCAGGGCATGGTGTTTGGTGGTTTTGCTCGCATCTATTTACAAAACTGAGCGAGTATTTATCTGCGGCAGTCTTGACTAGTTCTTGGCGTGTTGCCTAACTGTCCCCATGCAGGGGTGTTGGCACGCGCCAAACAGGTGTTGATGGATCCCATCGGCAGAATCCACCGTTACTTCTGTCGGTCGCCGAGCGAGGGTCTTGGTGCTGCAGTCAAGGCTTTTCTGCTGTGACTAAGGGAAATCAAGCCCTGGACTGGACGCTTCAGGGTTTTTCTTTTGTCCCCATGCGGGGGTGTTGGCACGTACTTAACGGGAGTTGATTGATCCCATCGGCGGGAGTCGTCATCCTTCTGCCGGTAATTGAGGGATGGCCTTGTTACTGAGCGGCAAGGCTTTCTTTCAGGAACGCAGACTTTTTGGAGCCGTCACTCTCCAGGGGGTTTCTTTGTCCTGGTGACTCAGATCGTTCCGAGGGTCCAAGCCTTGGCCTCAGTCTTTTGCGGGCTGCGTCAGCTTGTAGAGGTTCAGGGCTACGAGAGCCACCCCGAAGCTGCAAAAGAAGACGATCAGGTCTTGGCTGGAGATGGACATGAGGACCCAGAAGCGAGTTTGTGACGGAATGTAACGAATTTTTGTAAGATGGGGGTGTCGGTGAAATCAAAAAAGTTCCAGCAAACTTCGCCTTTTGGGGTGTCGGCGTGATCGTCGCGGTTATGTTTTTGGCTGTCTTTGTTGGCGGTGCAAATGCTGGTGACTGCCCTCGCAGCAAGTCAGCTGAAGCAACCTCTGTTGAGACCCATCACAAGTCGAACGAAATAGCTGAGGTCGAAGACTGACGATGTCTATCGACGCCCGATGCCGTGAACAGCGGTCAGTCGCTGATCGCATGTTCATGGACTTCAAATACACCCGGCCTGGCTCGAAAGAGCAGCTACAGGCCTTAAGCACTCTGAGCTTTCTCATAGGGATGTGTGCCGATTTCCTTACTGCCGAGGAAAAGAGAATGGATCAAGTGTTGGTCCTAGAAGTCGGTCACTCGTAGGGACTGGACGGCGATCACGCTGGGTGTTCCACCCTCCAGCTGAATCGATGACCCACATCGTTCGCACGGGTGCCTTTGTGTTTGGCGTCGCGAATGTGGTGCTCCCTTTGCTGGAGCAATCGCTAGTGCCCAACGGTTGGATTGACCTGCAGCAGTTTCTGTTCGGTGGCCCTCTTCTGCTCAGGGGTCTGTGGTTTGACTCTGTTCTGATCTACTCCTCTGCAGAATTACTGCGTTGACGAGGAACATGGTGGCTGGAGCTGGTACGAATCCTGCGGATCAGCGTTGGGGTTTCTGGCCGCTGCTGCCACTTAGCTCTCAGTCACAGGAAGCGGTCTGAAGGGCTTGTCCCTGAGTTGTTCCTGGAATTTTGTGCATTTGGGATCAATGGTGTGCAACTCCCACAGGGAGCTGACCTCCCTTGGATCTTGCTCTACTCGTGATGGTCCAAGACCACCTGCCTGCAGGCATCCTGATCGGGCACTTCAACCCCATGAACCTTGGCCCGGTTGTCCCAGCTCCGCAGTGCCAAGGCATCGTCCATCCCCTCTAAGGCCAACAGCCGCATTGCTTCAGAATGGCTTAGCTCTCCGCCTTGGACGGCAAAGCTGCGTTTCGATGCATCCGGTAACCCCGCAGAATACGTCCCATCCAGGGAGCACAGCAGCCGTTTGGCTGAGATATGCCGCTGTACGAGGGCAACGACCTGCGTGGGGAAGAACACCGAGAGTGCTCGGGCTGCCACGGCCTCATGGGCACAGTCTTGATCGAGGAAATTCCTCTGCTCATTGATCATTGGATGGCCGATGTCATGAAGTAGTGATGCAAACCTTTCCGGGCGACTGGTGACCGATTGACATTCCAAGTTTTTACCCCAATCGAATAAGGGGATGATGCCAACAACGAAAACCTCCACCTTGCCAGCTCAGGGCGTCAATCGGAGTCGTGATCACCTCAAGACCTTCAGCTTCAAGTTCTTTTTTCAAGCCAGGTAGATTGTCGCCGATAATAATGCTGTCTTTGCTGAGAACAAGACCATTGCATCCCAATTTCTTTTCAGCATCATCTGCTGAAACATTGATAAGTTTCCATCCATTGAGGAATTTAGGAAGACCTTCAGTAAATGCTTCCTGACATACAATGGCTAGACCAGGCCTTGGTAAAGCAAGCGTAGTATCAAGATGGAGAAAACGTCGACTTAATGGTACTGCATGAACTCT
The DNA here is from genome assembly GCF_000153285.1 of Synechococcus sp. WH 7805. Classification (NCBI taxonomy): domain Bacteria; kingdom Bacillati; phylum Cyanobacteriota; class Cyanophyceae; order Synechococcales; family Synechococcaceae; genus Synechococcus; species Synechococcus sp. WH 7805. Next base: position 245,668 of record NZ_CH724168.1, read on the forward strand.
GTATTCCTGGCCCAGGTAATCACTTAGCCAGCGTATTCCAGCGAGGTTCGTTGCATTGCCTGTATGTCCTACATAAATATCTTTCCCGACCAACATAACATCCCCTCCTTCAAGGTATGGTCCAGGTCCATAGTCGCCAACTGATCTGGATTGATATGGGTCAGGTTGTGGCATGGATACCAGAAAAGACCCACTTTTTTGCAATCGTTTTTCAATTGTCCTTCGAATCGCAAATCGCTCTTTTCGTCGATAGGGCTCAAGCATTGAAGTTTCAATCACCTTATTTCCAATCACGAGAATTGGATCGCGCGGAAAAGTTTGCATTACTGCATCACTATCGGCAGCCAAATAATTTGTTTCAGCGTCGGAAAGCTTTTCGACCTGATGTACGATGATGCCTCGATCCCGCAGTATTGATATAATTGAGTTCATTTGATCGATTGATTGCTGATTTAAGTCTGGTTCGCATTCTTGCAACCACTGACCTCTATTTTTTTCTATGAATTCTATGGATGATTCTGGTAAATAATTTTTACTTGTGTTCGGAACTTTGGTGGGAACTCGAACGTTGGTCAATCCAACAACTACTTCCTTCAGCGTTCCCCATTCATGATCCACCGACACATCTCTGCCGTCTGGAGAAGCTTTATGATTCACGCTCTTTGCGGATGATTTGAAATTGCTAGACGCAATGGCAAACGCCGACGCACTCGAGGCAGCACCCCAAAGAAAGTTGCGTCTGGTTGAATTTAAGCCTGGCACGTGAACATGAAGCAAGCACTTTTACTACTAGCTGAAGCTTTGAGCATCGGCAAATAAATGTTTTAAAATGAAACAAACAAAATATTGATCAATGCTTTAAACCTGGCTAGTTAATAGTGAAGTGGGGGCTATTCATTCGTTAGTAACAACACAATCGTCTTCAGTGAAGATTTGATTGCAACCTTTGACTGAAGTTTGAATGTGAATACTGAATTCGGTTTTATCAGCATTTAATCTCTCTGCTTGCAATGGGCTCTTTGTAGAATTTTTTTGTTGTTCTGCCTAGCTTAATTGAATCGCCTCAATCTGGAATTGACGTGTTGATTGCGCCTAAGCGGGTCAGCCTAAGCCCGACGTGATTTTTCCTCTCCCAGTTGAGCCCCCAGGCACCACTACCACTGCCCCTTGCATCGTTGTTGCGAGTGCTTCCCTGATGTGGCCTGGTTGATGCAAAGTCACTGCATCGATGGGGCGCGTGGTGGCTGGCGCTGATATGAATCCTGCGGACCAAAGCTGGCCTTGGTGGCCGCTGCTGCCACTTAGCTCCTTATTACAGGAATAGGTCTGAGGGGCTTGTCCCTGAGTTGTCCCTCGTTTTTTGTGCAAGTGGGCTGAATTGTGGGCAACTACAACCTTCTCCTTAGCTGAAAATGTCTCTGGATTGAAAACGTGAATCTCGGGAAGCAGCAGAGTCCTTTGCACGGACTGAGAAGGAAACCTCTTTAAAGCGTTTCGGGCTTCAATCGGCTTGGCCGGTAAGAGATCAGAAAAGCCTGTTGGCTGTCACTCTCTGTCTTCACGGCTGTGATCAGGTCTTCACCTGTGTTCCAAACCCAGACCTGGTCGTTGTGGCTGTCGTGCTCAAGGCTTGTGCTCAGGGGTGGGCCGTGTCGAGCGCGCAGGCCTGCAAGCACCTCAGTCATGTCATCGATGGCGAACTCGTAAGCCAGGTTCGTCAGCCCTTTATCGGGATCGACTTCAAAGGTGGCCTGAGAGACGGGCAGTCGATCCAGAAACACATCGCGAGTCACGTAGCGACCGGACCGCTCTTCGTTCACGGTTTTCCCTTCACCCATATGGGTGGTCACCTGCTCCAACGGCATTCCCCAAGCCAACCCTTCAACGCAAGCGTCCACGCGGCCTGCGCTGCACAACAACAGCAGCCCTAAACAGGCAGTGATCAGAAGGTTCTGGAGTTGGGGCAGCACCTTCATGCGGCGATCATTCACTGTGCAGATTCTGTTGGTTCGTGGGTCCGTTGCCTACTGCCTTTTGTGAAGGCAAGCCCTGAATCATCCGTTCAATCTTGAATTGCTGTCTCCTGAGCCGTCTTGGTGCCGATCAGCCCAGCTTCGGGTGCATCCCGAACCACTCGCAGCAGTAACCCAGCCTCAAGACCAAAGCGATCATGACCGCAGAGGCTGCCGCCACAAAGGCGATTCCCAGAGAGACCTGCCGGTTCTTCTCGTCTTGCGCCGTTCGGACCATTCGGAGGGAGAGGGTGTCAGTACTTAACCCATGTATTTTCCGCTTTTGCAAGGCGCACCTCAACTCCAGCAGCCAGTCCCGCTTTTCTCCCTGGACGGCTACAACGCGTGACTTCGGGGGCAGGAGCAGCGCTCAAGCGCTGGCTCGATGTACACGTCTCTGCGATGGATGGGGTTGTTTCAGCCTGTTTCGAGGCGAATGTTCCCCACCACGCAGGTCTTGTTGATCAGTGATGTCCGTGCTGCTCAGCTTCCTCGTGTTTGGCGCAGACCATCCACATGGACCCCATTTGATGTGCTCCCTTGCATCCGAACCTTGGAGCTGCTTCCTCTGCCTCCTGCTGGGTCTTGAACATCGCCTGTTTCGGCTGACCACCGTGGGGGTTGGCGAAGGCTGAACCTGCGGACATCACCAAGATGGAGCTGAACAAAAGAGCTGCGCGCTTCATCGGTTGATTGGATTCAACCCTTACTATGCAGTTGATGACATCAGTGCGCCGCAGAGGTTGTTGTGCCTCCAGCAACGGAGCAAAAGGGATGCCGTGTCTCGTTTAATCCAGGGCCACCATTTAGCTCCGGCCGCTTCTATGGCCTGATGCGAGGTTGTTGAAGAATATTGTCCTCTTCTGTACGTCGCGGAGATTCAGTCGCAAAATACATGAGTCAAAAGACCTATTCATGCGTCACTTTCTTTCTCTCGCGCTGGCGGCTTTGATCGCTCTTATTGCCCCATCCATGGTATCCGCTGCTGATTCAGCGCATGGCGAGCAGATCTTCTCTGCCAACTGCGCTGCATGTCATATGGGTGGAGGCAACGTTGTTAACGGTCAACGCACGCTCCAACAGGACGATCTCAAGGCTTACCTGGCTAACTACAACGAAGGCCATGAAGAAGCCATCGCTTACCAGGTGACCAATGGCAAAAACGGCATGCCTGCGTTTGGCGGGAAGCTTGGTCCAGACGACATCGCTGATGTTGCCGCCTATGTTGAATCGCAATCGATCAACGGCTGGGCCTGAGCAGTCAACTCTACAGATTTGAGACTTTGACGGTTTTTAATAGAGCCCCTGATTGGTCAAACAACCAGGGGCTTTTTCTTTGAGTAGATATAGAAGAGGGTATTTCCTTTGAAACGGACTCTTCCTCTTACAGGTTGTTTGATTGTTCGATCTGAGCGTGAACACGGCTTTCCTGATTCAGTTGTGAACAGCAAAGGGTGGAAGACCACTCGTTTTGAATTGATTTCTCCATTGCGGCGAGTGTTTAGGGCATTCAGTTGGGGAACTCATAGCCCTGTTGAGTGCCGGTGTTCGAGGGTGTCCCCTGGTCTGATCCATTCCTCTGCAGAATCACTGCATTGATGGGGAGTGTGGTGGCTGGAGCTGGTGTGAATCCTGCGGATCAGCGCTGGGGTTTCTGGCCGCTGCTGCCGCTCTACCCCTATGGCCGGCGAGCCACGCATGCCGAAGAGCTGATTCCCGGTGAGGTCTGGAGCTTTGAGCAGCTTCAGGGGGTGTATTACGTGGCGGTGCCGATCCGGCTCACGGTGGTGAAGGTGCCCGGTGGTCTGATGCTGTTGAACCCGCTTCCTCCCACCCGGGAGCTCTGCCAGGGGATTGCTGCGCTTGAGCAGCAGCATGGTCCGGTGTTGTCGCTTGTGTTGCCGACGGCGTCCGGCCTGGAGCACAAGCTTCCCCTAGGCCCTCTGGCGCGGGCTTTCCCTCGGGCGGAGGTTTGGGTCTGTCCGGGCCAGTGGAGTTTCCCCGTGCAATTACCCCTTAGCTGGTTGGGGGTACCGGAACGCCGCACCCGGGTTCTGCTCGACGACGGGGTGCCCCACCCAGAGATCTGCGATTGGTTGTCGCTCGGTCCACTGGATCTCGGTGTGGGTCGGTTCCAGGAGATCAGCTGTTTTCACCGTCCTTCCGGGGCCCTTCTGGTGACCGATGCACTCGTGGGGATCAGCGCTGAGCCTCCCGCGGTGTTCGATGCAGACCCCACCCCGCTGTTGTTCCATGCCCGCGAGCGGGGCGATGAACCTTTTCTGGATTCAGTTGAAGCACGCCGTCGCGGTTGGGCCCGGCTTGTGCTGTTCGCCTCTTACCTGAGGCCGGAACCGCTGGACGTTCCTTCGTTGCTTCAGGTGTTGCGCCAGTCCTTTCGTCCGGGTTTGCGTTCCCCCCGTGGGCACTTCGGGCTGTATCCCTTCTCCTGGAAGGACGGCTGGCATCAGGCAGCATCGGCTTTGATGGGGGATTCGGCCCCGCGTCTGCAGGTGGCTCCTGTCTTGGAGAGGTTGGTGCTGCCGCGGGCCCGCCAAGCCTTGCTCCGTTGGTTGGATGAATTGGCCAGCCTTGAGGCCATGCGTTGGCTGGTGCCAGCGCACTACAGCGCTCCTCTCGCGTTCACACCCGAGGTGGTCGCTGCTTTCAAAGAGGAACTCGTGCAGAGGCCCTGGGCTCCAGATCAGGGCAACTGGGATTTTCTTGCTGAAATCGACAAAACACTGGTGCGGTACCGGCTGGTGCCGCGCGATCCGTTCACAGATTGAGTTCTTCGTCAGGACCGATCGCCATGTCATCGTCGCCGAACATCGCGTCCTCCAGCTCCTTGCGTTGCTCCATCTGACGCAGGAAGTAACCCGTCATCATGGCCGAGGCGAGCATGTTCGCCAGGTTGTCGCGATGGGCGGTGACCTTCACCTCGAACTGTTCGCTGGGAAGCATTCCCAGAAGCCCCTGCACGTTGTGACGGATCACATCCTGGATGTCGTTGCTCGCGGATTTCGCGACGCGCTGGAGAACATCGGGTGATTGATCCTGCAGGTACTGAATCAGTCCGTTAACGGGTTGTCCGTCTTGGCTGTCCGTGGTCAGGAACTCAGGATTAAACATCCCGCCGCTCTCCGTCAGGACCCTGAACTTATCGCAGCTGTGTGCTGCGTCACAGTTGAATCCGGTTGTGAGAACCGAATCGGACCGAACCGTGTGAGCGGCCAGTACCGCCAGACGGCCGTTCCGATCACCAGGTTGTCCGGCAGGGAGCCCCACAAGTGGGAATCAAGACTGGCATTGCGGTTGTCACCCATCACCCACAACGCTCCATCCGGCACGGTGACGCTCGGCATGGCGTAGTCGATCGCTTCATCCAGCCAGGGCTCGTTCACCACGCTGTTGTTGCGCAGCAGCTGTCCATCGCGGACCTCGAGCTGATCGCCTGGCAAACCCACCACCCGTTTGATCAGCGCCGCATTCGGGTCGTAGCCCGCCGCCACGAGCTGGGGGGGAACGGCGAAGACCACGATGCTGTTCAGGGGCAGCGCCTGGTGCGTGGCGCGATCGAACCGCGGCCTCAGCTTCTCCACCAGAATTCGATCTTGCAGCTGCAGGGTTGGCAGCATCGACCCCGATGGAATCCAACGGGGTTCCAGCACTTGCCATCGCAGCAGCAGTGCCAGAACCACCCACAGGAGTAGGGAGGTCCAGCCACTGCGGCGTGAGTCGGACTGATCGGGTTGGCTGGGCATCGAGGGTAAAAACCCAGGGGCAGACGCTGCACGAGGATCGCATCAGCGCCGCCGATCGGTCTGAGCCACGCCATCGCCAATCTCAGGGCCGCTGTCAGTCTCTTGGCCCATCTGCAGCAGCAGGGACTTCAGCAGGTTGTTCTCTGCCCTGGCAGCCGCTCCGCCCCTCTGGCCCTGGCGGCCGGCGGCTTGGCCAGGCGTGCTGGGCTGATGCTCGTGACCGCGATCGATGAGCGCTCAGCTGGTTTTCATGCCCTCGGGCTTGCCCTGGCGTCCGGTCGTGCCACAGCGGTGATCACCACCTCCGGCACAGCCGTCGCCAATCTGTTGCCTGCCGCCGTCGAGGCTGATCGTTCCTGCATTCCTCTGCTGCTGCTCACGGCCGATCGGCCGTCACGCCTGAAGGACTGCGGCGCCAACCAAACCGTGAATCAGGAGGATTTTCTCAGCTCTGTTTGCCGCGCGTTTCTGACCACCCCCGGCGATGGGCTGCATCTCCAGGACGATGCTCAGCTGCAGACCCTGGCAGCGACGCTCTGGGAGAAGGCGATGGGATCGGCAGGGCCCGTGCACCTGAATGTGCCGTTCGAGGAACCACTCCATCCCAGTGGGGCTGAGCAGCAGGTGTTCTGGTCGGCATGGCAACCCCGCTCTGGCAGTGGTGAGGAGGCGCTCAGGCTGCAGACGCTTCCCACACCATGGGGTGGTCCAGTTCTGGATTGGTCGCATCCGGGCGTGGTGGTGGCGGGACCCTGGCGTGGTCTGGCGGCAGACCTCCCGGCCTACCAAGGGGCGTTGCAGGCGCTGGCCCTCACCACCGGCTGGCCTGTTCTGGTGGATCCTCTGGCCGCCGCACCCCGGGATCTACCGGGCATGATCCGCCACTGGGACCTGATGCTGCCGGCCGGTTTGCCCAAGCCGGAGGCATCGCTTCAGGTGCTGCGTCTTGGCCCTCTCCCGGCCAGCCGCCGGCTTGAAGCCTGGTTGCGCACGCTGGGGCCCGGCCAATGGCTCATCAGCGAGGGAGACGGCCGTGGCCTCGACCCTCTGGGCCTGGCCAGCCAGTGCAGCCAGGGGCTCTCCAGCTGGTGGAACGGCGTCTCTCCCCAGCAGGTGTGCTCTGAAGAACGTCCCAGCGCCTTGCTCAAGGCCTGGCGTGCTCTGGATGCGGCCGTGGAGCGTGCGCTTGCCCAGCAGTTGCCCCAAGTCGGCCCCGTCAGTGAACCGGCCTTGATGCGGTGTCTGCCTCAGCTGTTGCCTCCAGCGATGCCGGTGATGCTGGCCGCCAGCAGTCCCGTTCGGGACTGGCAGGCGTTTGCAGCTGCTGATACCGGCCACCGCCGTTGCTTCAGTTTCCGCGGAGCCTCTGGCATCGATGGGACCCTCTCTCTGGCCGTTGGACTTGCACGGGAGCTCGGCCCCCTGGCTCTGCTCACGGGCGATCTCGCACTCCTGCACGACAGCAATGGCTGGCTGCTGGCGGCGGCCTCAGCACCGCCCTTGCTGGTGCTGTTGATTGACAACAGCGGCGGCGGCATCTTCGGGCAGCTGCCGATTCCTGCCGGTTCGGCGGCTGAGTTCGACCATCTCTTCGCCATGCCCCAGGCAGTGGATCCGCTGGCGTTGGCCAGGGCCCATGGCGTGCCCTCCCGTCAGCTGGCCTGCCTCGAGGATCTTCCCCATGCCCTGGAGTGGGGACTGGACCAGAGGCGACCGGTGCTGCTGCGGGTCTGCACGGACCGAATTGCTGATGCAGCCTTGCGGCAGACGCTGCGGCGAGAGGTGGAGCAGGTGCTCCGCTGTGATCAAGGCAGTACAAAAGAACACTGATCCCCACCGCCTCCATGGCCGATCCGACCTCCCGATCCGTGCTTCCTGGTGATCCGGGAGTGGTGTGGCAGCCCTGGGGGGATTACAGCGATGTGTTGCTGCATCGAGCCCAGTCGGGCATTGCGCGGGTGGCCATCAATCGCCCGCACAAGCGCAACGCCTTCCGGCCTCGCACGGTGGTGGAACTCTGTGATGCCTTCACGCGCATCCGCGACGACAGCAGCATCGGTGTGGTGCTGTTCACCGGTGTCGGTCCCGCGGACGACGGTGGCTACGCCTTCTGCGCCGGCGGTGACCAGAGTGTGCGCGGTGATGGCGGCTATCTCGATGAGGACGGGCTGCCCAGGCTGAATGTGCTCGATCTGCAGCGGATCATCCGCAGCCTGCCCAAGGTGGTGATCGCCCTGGTGGCTGGGTATGCCATCGGTGGTGGACAGGTGCTGCATCTGCTTTGTGATCTCAGCCTTGCTGCAGAGAATGCCGTGTTTGGTCAGACCGGCCCGCGCGTCGGCAGCTTTGATGGCGGTTTCGGTGCGGGGTATCTGGCCCGGGTCGTGGGTCAGCGCAAGGCCAGGGAAATCTGGTTTCTCTGCCGTCGCTACGGAGCGGAGCAGGCCCTGCAGATGGGACTGGTCAATGCCATCGTTCCGCTGCACAAGCTTGAAGCCGAAGGCGTGCGTTGGGCTCAGGAGGTGCTGCAGCACAGCCCCACGGCGATCCGCTGCCTCAAGGCGTCCTTCAATGCTGAAACTGATGGCCTGGCGGGCATTCAGGAATTGGCGGGTCAGGCCACCCATCTCTTCTACCGAACGGAGGAGGGGCAGGAGGGGCGTAACGCTTTCCTTGAGAAGCGGGACCCTGACTTTTCAGCCTCCCCCTGGCTCCCCTAGCTAAAAAAGTTGCATCGTTCACTTCGTTTCGGCGCCGCGATGCTCCAGCGCATCCTTCCAGCAACCATCGGATTGCTTGCCCTGGCTGCGCTTCCGCCGCTGCCCTGGCTGCGGCCTGTGCATGCGGCGGATGTTCCCAAGGCTGAGGCGGCTGAGGCTCCAACGCAACGGGAACCGGATCCGATTCCTCCGCTCGCGGCACCGGTCAGCGATGCCGTTTCGATGGCCCGTGTCCCAGCGGAGCTCCTGCAGCGTGTGGGTCTGCAGCTCGTGCTTGATCGTCAGCACCGGCAGCTACTCGTGCTCCACGATGGTTTGCTCACGCGTCGGTTCCCTGCGGCCGTGGGCACGGTCGGCTGGGAAACCCCTTCCGGACGGTTCCGGGTGATGCAGATGGTGAAGGAGCCGGTGTGGACGCACCCTGTCAGCGGCGAATTGCTGGGCCCCGAGGTGGCTAACAATCCGTTGGGATCGCGATGGATTGGTTTTCATCGCGATTGCAAAGGCCGTAAAGGCTGGGATGGTGAGCAGTACCTCGATATTGATGGCTGCACAGTGGCGGGGTTTCACGGCACCCCTTACCGCTGGACGGTGGGACGTGCGGTATCCCATGGGTGTGTGCGTCTCTATGAGGAGAACGTTCAGGAGATCTTTGAGATGGTGAGGATCGGTACTCCAGTGACAGTGCTTCCCTGACTGAACTCAACCCAACTGATTGCGCTTAAAGTCGCGCCTCACAATCGGTTGAACTGACCATGCGCGTGCTCTTTGCTGCCGCTGAATGTGCACCGATGGTGAAGGTGGGCGGCATGGGCGATGTGGTCGGCTCACTTCCGCCCGCCCTGGCGGAGCTTGGTCACGATGTGCGTCTGATCTTGCCCGGCTACGGCAAGCTCTGGAGCTCTCTGGATATCCCTGCAGAACCGATCTGGCGGGCCCAGACCATGGGCACGGAATTTGCTGTCTTTGAGACACGACACCCGACGAATGGTTTGCCGCTCTACCTCGTGGGTCACCCCGTTTTCGATCCCGAGCGGATCTATGGCGGCGAAGACGAAGACTGGCGGTTCACCTTCTTTGCCAGCGCGACGGCGGAATTTGCCTGGAATGTTTGGAAGCCCCAGGTTCTTCACTGCCACGACTGGCACACCGGCATGATTCCGGTGTGGATGCATCAGGATCCTGAGATCAGCACGGTGTTCACGATCCACAACCTCAAGTACCAGGGTCCCTGGCGCTGGAAGCTGGATCGCATCACCTGGTGCCCCTGGTACATGCAGGGAGATCACACCATGGCGGCAGCACTGCTCTACGCCGACCGGGTGAACGCTGTGTCGCCCACCTACGCGCAGGAAATCCGCACCTCTGAATACGGCGAGAAGCTTGAGGGCCTGCTCAATTACATCTCCGGCAAGCTGCGCGGCATTCTCAACGGCATCGATCTCGAGGCCTGGAATCCTGCAACGGACAAGGCTTTGCCTGCGACCTTCAGCCCCTCCAATTTTGCTGGGAAAGCCACCTGCAAGCTTTTGCTGCAGGAACGGATGGGTCTGGCTGTGAACCCCGACACCTTCCTGCTGGGCATGGTGAGTCGTCTGGTGGATCAAAAGGGTGTGGATCTGCTGCTTCAGGTGGCCGACCGTCTTCTGGCCTACACCGACACGCAGATTGTCGTTTTGGGAACCGGGGATCGTGGGCTGGAGTCCGGCCTTTGGCAACTCGCTTCACGCCATCCAGGTCGCGTTGCGGTGTTCCTCACCTATGACGACGCCCTGTCGCGTTTGATCTACGCAGGCAGTGATGCCTTCCTGATGCCCAGCCGCTTTGAACCCTGCGGTATCAGCCAGCTCTATGCCATGCGCTACGGCAGCGTGCCTGTGGTGCGCAAGGTGGGTGGCTTGGTCGACACCGTTCCGCCCCACGATCCCCGCCACAAGACCGGGACGGGCTTCTGCTTTGACCGGTTCGAACCTGTGGATTTCTACACCGCTTTGGTTCGGGCTTGGGAGGCCTTCCGCCATCAGGAGAGTTGGACGGAGCTTCAGCGGCGGGGGATGGAGCAGGACTACAGCTGGGCCCGTTCAGCACTGGAGTACGACCTCATGTACCGCGACGTCTGCGGTCTCAAGGAGCCCAGTCCTGATGCCGCTGCGGTGGAGCAGTTCTCCCAGGGTCAGGAGGCCGATCCCTCCCGTCACGGTGCAGCCCCTCCGGCTCTCTCCTCCTCCGACGATGGCCCGATCGAGAACAGCGAGTCGTCCGGTTCTTCAAGGCCGGTGCGCTCCAGCCGCAACCCCCTCGCCAGGCTGCTCGGTAAACAGCGACGCTGAGTGTGGATGGCTGATCCTCAGGCGGAACCCCAGGACAAACGTTCGCTTCCAGCTCCTTACCAGAGTCCTTGGGAGGCCTTGCGCCGTGATGTTCCCGCTGCGCTGGCCGACCTCCGTCTTCGGTTTCAGGAACTCTGGCGGCGCAACCGTGAGGGAGATCTCTCCACCCCGGGGTTCTGGCCCCAGGATCTGGCACCGCTGTTCTGGCCGCTGCTTCTTGCCCTTGGCACCGCAGTGTTGCTTCTTGGTGTGATCCAACTCAGGGGAGCGCTCGCGCCCGTGGCGGAACCAGAGCCACAAGGCGTCGAGCGCATCGTCACCACTCCGCTGCCCGAGGCCAGACCTCTGGCAGCGATTCCGGAGCCCGTACCGTCTGAGCCTGTTGCTGCTGAACCGATTGCTGCTGAACCGGTGGCCGCCGAGCCGGAGCTCCCGCTGTTGCAGGTCACCCCCCTCCTGAAACTTCTCGCTGAGGTGGATCGTGATTCCGCTATCCCGGAGGGTCTGCTGCTCACGGCTCAACCGCTTCCGGAGCGCAATGGGGCTGTGCTGACGCTGGATGCGAAACAGTGGAGGGAACTGCCGCCGTCCCAACGCCTCAATCGCACGGAAGCCTGGTGGGAACAGCTTCAGGAGGAGGGTTACGACGATCTCACCCTGGAAGATACCGACCACCATCTGCTGGCACGGCCATCCCGCGTCGGAAACGGCATGATCATGTTCGATCCGCAGACAACACCGTGACGCTGCAGCTTTCCCAGCTGGTGCAGCTCTGGGGGCAGCCCCTCTGGGCAGGTGGTCCTCGACCAGACCTTTCCGAGGCCCTCGGACCGGTCTGCACCGATAGCCGGACCCTGGAGCCTGGGTCCTTCTTCATTCCGCTGCGAGGGGAACGTTTTGATGGGCATCGCTTTCTCGCGAATGCTGTGGAGAGGGGAGCCCAGGCCGCTTTCGTGGCCAGGGATTGTGCCCATGCTGTGCCCGACGGTTTGCTGCACTGGCGAGTGGAGGACACGCTTTTGGCCTATCAGCAGCTCGCCACCCTCCATCGCCGGCAGCTGAGCGCTGCCGTGGTGGCGGTGACTGGATCAGCCGGAAAGACCACCACCCGCGAATTGATCCGCTCAGCGTTGGCTCCCCTGGGCGATGTTCAAGCCAGCGACAGCAACAACAACAACGACATCGGCGTTCCCCTCACCCTTCTGGGTGCTCATCGCGAGCATGCGGCCGTGGTTGTGGAGATGGGAATGCGTGGAGCCGGTGAGATTGAGCGTCTCTCGCGCTGTGCTGAACCGCAGATTGCAGTGATCACGAACATCGGCACCGCTCATATCGGCCGGTTGGGGAGTCGGGCGGCCATCGCCTCAGCCAAATGCGAGATCACTGCGGCTTTATCGCCCCTCGGGATTGTGGTGATCCCAGCTGGTGATGCTCTTCTTGAGGATGCTCTGTCGCGGTGCTGGACAGGACGCATCCTGCGTGTGGCTCTCGATGGGGATGAGCCTGAGAATGGCCCTGAGGTCAGTGGGCTGACCTCAGGAGACCTTCCTACCCCCGATCTTGTGGGTCATTTTCTGCCGGAGGATCAGTCGCTGGCATTCAACGGCCTGCGCTTTCACTGTCCTCTCGAGGGACGACACAATGCCCGCAACTTCATGTTGGCTCTGGCGGTCGCCCAAGAACTCAAGGTCTCTCTGCAAACCATTCAGGCCTTGGATGTGCAGGTGCCAGGAGGTCGGAACCGGCGACTGTCCCTTGGGGGAATCGCCCTGCTCGATGAGACCTACAACGCATCACCGGAAGCGGTGTTTGCCGCTTTGCAATTACTTGCTCATCAACCGGGACGTCGTTATGCGGTTTTAGGAACCATGCTGGAACTTGGCAGTCGCAGCGTTGATCTGCACCGGAGGGTGGCTCAGAAGGCCGTCGATCTTCAGCTTGATGGATTGGTGGTCGTCGCGGGCGGTGAGGAAGGCGAAGCGATGGAGGTCGCTGCAGGCTCCCTCAGTCGATTTGAACGGGTTGAGACCCCTGAACAGGCGGCCCTTCCTCTGGCGGAATGGCTGAAGCCTGGAGACACAGTGCTTCTCAAGGCCAGCCGTGGTGTGGCGCTGGAGCGCCTGATTCCTTCCCTGCAGAACGCACTGATCGGCTGATCAGGCGGCAACCAGGCTGGAGTGGCCTTCTTCGCAGCGGATCAGATCGATGGCATTGGGATGGTCTTTGATGTACTTGATCATCTCCATGGCCAGGACTCGAGCCTCAAAGGCATCGCCGGCGTAGTAGCAACCTTCAACGCGATTGCTGTTGGCATCGCGGTAGCGCACGGTGTAACGCTTTTGGTCGTGCATGAATCCAGAGGATTGATACCACCAACCTCACGCATGAATGGCCTTTTGCCATCATCGCGAAGTGAAGAGAATCTGGTGATTTGAATAAGTTTCTTGGGGGTTAATTCTTCCTTGATCTTTCCTTCTCAAGGACGCAATTTGATGGTGATTCGCTGACCACTGCATCAGAACAATCCTGTTTCTTTCAGGAGTTCCAGCCCTCTTTCACCCATTGTTTGGCACGGCCCAGGGCGAGGGAACCATCAGGGACATCCTTGGTGATGGTGGAACCAGCACCGATCGTCACATCGTTGCCGATGGTGATAGGGGCGACCATGACGGAGTTGGCTCCGGTTTTGCTTCGGTCTCCAATCACGGTGCGGTGCTTGTTGACACCGTCGTAATTCGCCGTGATGGTACCCGCACCCACATTCACATCCGCTCCAAGCTCAGCATCACCGATGTAACTCAGGTGATTCACCTTGCTGCCTGCGGCCAGGGTGCTCTTCTTCACTTCAACGAAGTTGCCGATGCGGCACCCTTCGCCGATGTCAGCCGCTGGCCTGAGATGGGCAAAGGGGCCAATGGCCACATCCCGAGCCACCTTGGCGCCGCGGACCACTGAATGCAGCACGCTCACATTCTCGGCCAGCTCGGAATCCTCCAGCAGGCTTCCAGGCCCGAGGCGGCAGTTGTCGCCAATGCTGCATACACCACGCAGATGGGTCTGGGGTTCGATCACAACGTCGCGTCCAAACCGGCATGACTCACTCAGGGTGCAGCTGGATGGATCCACGAAGGTCACGCCCTGATCCATCCAATGGTCGCGAAGACGCTGCTGGAGGAGGGTTTCGCACTGGGCCAGCTGACGACGGTTGTTGATTCCGTTCACTTCATCGGCGTCGGCCACCTCCACATGCATGGCGCGCTCCAGCATGGAGACGGTATCGGTGAGATACAGCTCACCCTGATCGTTGTCGGTGCTGAGGTTGGGCAGTACGGCCAGGAGCTTGCTCCAGTTGAAGCAGTAGATCCCAGCGTTGGTGAGGGAATTGCGTCGCTGCTCTTCGGTGCAATCACGGTGCTCAACAATGGCGCTCACGCGACCGTCGTCATCGGCGAAGACGCGGCCGTAACCGGTTGGATCCTCAAGGCGGGCGGTGAGCAATGTCACATCAGCACCGCTGTTGCGGTGCGTTTCCACCAGCTGCTCAATGGTTGCGGCCCGAAGCAAGGGAACGTCTCCATTGAGAACCAGCAATTCCCCGGTAAAGCTCTGAAGGGGAGCGATCAACTGCTGAACAGCGTGTCCGGTGCCGTTTTGCGGTTGCTGCAACACGAATTCGAGCCCTTCCACGTGGCTCAGCTGCTGTTCGACCCGCTCTGCCTGGTGGCCCACGATCAAGACCCGACGCTCTGGCTCAAGGTTGCGGGCGCTCGCCAGGACGCGTTCCACGAGTGTTGCCCCTGCCAGGGGCTGCAACACCTTGGGCAGAGCACTTTTCATGCGGGTGCCTTTCCCTGCGGCCAGAACGGCAACGGCGAGCATGGTCTGCAGAACGAACCCGAGGGAATCTACCGGGATCAGCCAGTGGAGTCTTGCCGCCAGCGCCGTTGCCACGCATTGGTCGGTTCCAGGTTGCAGCTCGCCTGCTCCACACTCCGTCGCTGCAGGATCGCAGCGCTGTCGTCCGTGCTGAGGGGGTCACGGAAAGGCACGGCGGCGCGGGTTTGGAGGTGCTCTTCCTCCATGGTTGAGAGCGCTCTCCAGCCCGGTCCTGCATCGGCGATCACTGCCTCAGGACGAACGGCCAGCGTGCCGCTGCTCCAGCCTGGTCGTTCACCGGGAGCCGGCAGGAGTGAGAGCAGCTTCAGACCGTTCCGTTGCAGGGTCGCTCTCACGGCGGCGGAACGGCTGTAGGTCAGGAGTCTCCCCTGCGATGTCAGGCGGTGCGCCAGAGCTCCCAGGAATTCCTCACTCCATAGTTCCGGGCAGCGCTGGGGTGAGAAGGCGTCCAACAGAACCAGATCGAAGCGAACGGGCTCAGGAATCTCCTGAAGCATGGATCGGGCATCCCCCCAGAGCTGGATCCCCTGGCTGTTGGGCTCCTGCCATCCGCCGTGGTCGCGGATCGCTTCAAGCTTCGCCAGCACAGGGGCTGGCCAGAGGGATTGGAAACTCGCCTGGTCCAAGGCTTGTTCCAGGGGGCGGCGGTCCAGCTCAAGTCCCCACCACTGCACCGTCGTCCCAGCCGACGGCAAGGCCTCCAGAACAGCGGCCGTGTTGTAACCGAGCCCCAGGCAGACATCGAGGATCTTCAAGCCAGAGCCGGTGCTGAAGCGCTCCAGTTCTGCGGGTTGGACGAACTTGGCCCGGGCCTCATTCAGGGCCCCCGCCGAGTTGTGAAAGGCCTCCCCGAAGTGATCGCTGTGCAGGCTGAAACTCCCGTCTGCAGTCGGGTAGGCGTGCAGCGCTCCGAGCTCAGGTTCCCAGTGGTCAGGTTCGCAGTCGGGCAAGGTCATCCCAGAACGATGGGTAAGACACCGCTGCTGCTTCGCTTCGCTCCAGCGTGGAATCACCTTTCGCCATCAGCGATGCCACCGCCAGACTCATGGCGACGCGGTGGTCCGTTTCACTGTCCAACACCGCTCCTCGCAACGGACGGCCTCCGCGGATCACCAGACCGTCGGGTGTCTCATCGAGATCAGCGCCCATCGCTTTCAGTTGACGGGCCATCACGGCCAGGCGATCCGTTTCCTTCACCCGCAGCTCGGCGGCTCCGCTGATGTGGCTTTCGCCGTCGCAAAAACAGGCCGCCACCGTGAGGATCGGCACCTCATCCACCAGCCTCGGCATGATCTCCTCTCCGAAGCGGAAGGGTTGCAGCGGGCCGCAGGTCACCCGCAGATCGCCCACGGGTTCTCCGGCCACATCACGGCGGTTGAGCACGTCGATCTTTGCGCCCATCTGCTCAAGCACATCCAGAACGCCCGTCCGGGTGGGGTTCAACCCCACGTTTTCCACGGTGAGGTCGGCGCCGGGTACCAGAGCACCGGCCACCAGCCAGAAGGCTGCTGAACTGATATCCCCAGGCACCACCACATGCTGTCCTTTGAGTTGTGCCCCTGGTTGCACGCTGATGTGACGCCCCATTTCCCCTCCCACGGTGAGATCGGCTCCAAAAGCTTTGAGCATCCGTTCGCTGTGGTCGCGGGACGGTGCCGGCTCGATCACCGTGGTAGTTCCTTCGGCGGTGAGTGCCGCCAGCAACAAGGCTGATTTCACCTGGGCACTGGCCACAGGAGTTCCCACCACAGCCCCCCGAAGCCGGCGACCCTGCACGGCCAGAGGGGCGTAGTTGCCATTGCCGCGTCCCCGGACTTCGGCGCCGAGGATCGCCAGGGGATGGCCGACACGCTGCATCGGGCGTCGACGCAGCGAGGCATCACCAGTGAGGACGAAATGACGGTCGTGGCGGCCAGCAAGCAGCCCGAGCATCAGTCGCATGGTGGTACCTGAATTGCCGCAATCGAGCACGGTGTCCGGCTCCTGCAGGCCATCAAGCCCGACGCCCTGAACATGGATCAGGGATCCTTCGGCGATGGGGCTGATCTCTGCCCCCATCGCTCTCAGGCAGGCGGCGGTGCTGATCGGGTCCTCTGCAGGGAGAAGGCCCTCGATGGTTGTAACGCCCTCAGCGATGGCACCAAACAACAGTGCACGATGCGAAATCGACTTGTCACCGGGCACACGTACACGTCCACTGAGTCCACCTCCTGCCTTGAGATCACGAGGGGGCTTTGGCGTTGACGTCACTAGGTGGGGAGATGGACTCGACCCATCGATCCTATTGGTCGGCTTTGCCCAGTTGCCGAATATATAGTTGCAGTCACATTTTTAAGATTTTTGGTTAATTGAATGATTATCGAATGATTGATATGACGATCAAATTGTTACTGTTAATCGAGTTATCAATGGAGTGAAATGTGATTAATTTTAAAGCAGTTTTACGCGAAGTGTTTAGAAAAATGCACTGATTATTCATTTTGGCTCACTTGGGGTAAGAGACACTTATCCAGCAGTAAAGTTGTAATTTTTACTTGGGCACAACCTTTCACTCTCAGGAGTGAGCCATCTTATTGTTTAATTGGCTATTTAAAGATCAATTTGCAAACTGCAGGCAAGAAGTATTGGCCTTTAGCTTAATCGATAATCGTGGAAGGTTAATCTGGCAGTTGCCAGTGCTAAATGGTTTTATTATCCATTCCCTTGGGCGCCAGTCGATTATTTGTAAATTAATTGATAATCTTTTCGCTTGCTAGCGCTGAAGTGCTAAATAAAAGAGTGAATATATGGCTTTTTGTCTTTTAAAAAAATTCTCGATAGAAATTCAAAAGAATGAAGGTTTACTTTTTACAGGCCATCCAGGGGCTTTGGTCGATATGCTTGTGACATTGATAAAAAATTGAAAGTAAGAATATTAAAAGTGTGTAATTAAGTAATTCTGATGATGTTAATCTCGTCCGCATTTGCATTTTTCACCCTTCCATTTTGAACATTTTAATTTTTTGCATCCCTTTTTTCTGGACTTTTGTGTCATGACTGCGATTTTGCTTTTTAATAGATAGGCTCCTGTTAGGTCTTGAGCAGGGCCCAGTGCACACGTCAAAAACCCCAATTAGTTTTTTTAGATCAAGTTGAAATATAGCCTATTCATATTCTGCACATGCGCATCATTTGATACTTGACAATAGCTCAAACAGTACTCATGCTAAACGAAATAAAAAATATTAAATAGTGTCTGGTGTCCCTTCCGCATCCATTTCTGAGATTGCCACCCATGGTCCCTCAGGTCGGGTGATTGCTGAGTCAATGTCTCAGGAGCTTGTTGTTGCCATACAACAACACATCAATCTGGAGCTAGAAGCATCGATGTCTTATTTGTCGATGTCGATTTGGTGTGCTGAAAAAGAACTCGCTGGATATTATAAGTTTTTTAGAGATGAATCTGCCGAGGAGCGTGGTCATGCCATTCAGTTCTCTGACTACCTAATCGCGCGTGCACAATGTAATGACCTTCAATCTCTTCAAGCACCTTGCCAGGCCTGGAAACAATTGGACGACCTTTTATACAATGCTTTTAGGTTAGAGGCAGATACTACAAGCTCTATTCAAAACTTGTATTCAACCTCCGAGCGCGAGAATGATGTTAGAACAACGGTTTTTCTAGATCCAATTTTGGAGCAGCAAATTGCATCTGAGGACCAGTATGCTTATCTGTATGGAAGAACTAAATCTGCAGGCAATGATCCGACAGCTTTGTTTGTTATTGATGGCGAGGTTCGTTCAGGCCAGATAAACCGTTAAGATGTACAGTCCTGGATAAGGCTTCTAAAGTAAATTAAACCTCAATCTTTGAAGCATTTTTTGAGGTGCAAATAACATTCTCTATAATTTCTGATACCAAGTGAAGCTTCTTGTTGAGGCTTATTCTCAGCTTTGAGCTGATACTTCGAGAAAGTCTTTCGTTGATTTTCTGTTTCTTTTGAATAAGCCTATAAATGCTCATTAGCTTAATTTAGAATAAAATGTTAGAGGACTAGTATTGATAAGTTCCGGTGAAAGTCGCATTTCTGCATCTCCCGACGCCGTCTTGAGCATTTTTCCATTCCTTAATTTCGACATCAAGCGAGTCGAAGTAACTCGTGTTGAGCCGATTAATTCTCCGATCCGTTCATGGGTCAGTCGGAAAGGCAGGTTGCACCATTCTCCGTAACGCTTTCCAAGTCGGTTCACCAGCAGGCTAAGTAATGCGTGAAGTCGTTGCTCGGCTTGGCCAAGATGGCGAATGCGGAGTAGCTGAAGCGTCCACTCGTTGACTGAGTCGTAGCCATATTCTGCAGTTTCTTCTGCTTTGGTTTCGAGTCGCAGACTTGTTAGTGCTTCAACGCATACTCCGTCACTGCAGAGGCAATCGGTGCGCAGTTGATCACCGTCTTGCAAGAAGGCAAGGGTCATTCCTTGGGTCTCTTCACATGGGCAATACACGCGTGCAATTCCTTCAAGAACGTTCAGTTTCAGGCATTCGGAGTGGTCGCGGCTGTTGATCAACACAGTTTGGCCAGGAGGGACCCGGATTGATCCGTTGGGTTCATCGGGGAGAAATCGGAAATCCAAGCACTCAATAGATAATGAGAATCATTTTTAATATACCTGCAACGAGGCCCTTTTGTAAACGATTCTCATTAGCGTTAATCTATTGAGAGTAGTTAGTCTGTGTCTGGAGGCTTTTGACTGATCCCTGGGAGGGCTGCTGCGCTCCTGGGATCGCGGATGGTTTCTCCTTGATCGTTTTGTTCCAATCCCCCTTTGGCTGCTACGAAGCCTGTGAAGACAAGACCTGTAAGACTGATTTGCAAGAGTCTGATCATTGGTTTGTGTTGGCTGACACGCAACGATTAGTTCAGTGTGGATAAGCATGTTCTTTGTTTCGTATCAATTGATCGCTTCTGTCTAATCTTTTGATTCGTTTGATTCGCTCAATTGTCGGATCGCGTTGTGACTTTATACAGGTTTTTGTTTTTAAAGCGGTTAATTTTTTGTCGGGGTATCGCTCCTTTTTTGTGAGGAATTCATGAATCTTTTCCAGATGCTTCTGGTGGCTCCTGCCGCCATGGGCCTGCTGGCTCCCATGGCGGCCAACGCCACTGAGCTCAACATCGACGGTGTGTCTGATTACGCCGCTTCCGGTGAGCAGGTCACCAGCATCACTCAGTTCTCTGATGTGGTCCCCACCGACTGGGCATATCAGGCACTGAGCAACCTGATCGAGCGCTACGGCTGCGTCGCTGGCTACCCCAACGGCACCTACCGCGGCAACCGGGCGATGACCCGCTTTGAAGCGGCTGCCCTGCTGAACGCCTGTCTCGACCGCGTCACCGAAGTGACCGACGAGCTCAAGCGCCTGATGAAGGAGTTCGAGAAGGAACTCGCCATCCTCAAGGGCCGTGTTGACGGTCTGGAAGCTCGCGTGGGCAAACTGGAAGCAACTCAGTTCTCCACCACCACAAAACTGAGGGGGAAAGTGGACTTCGTAACTGGAGGTGTTAGCTATACCGGCGAGGGTTACGATTTGGGGCAAGGCCCTGCCTATCAGGGGCAGGATTCGTTCACGTTCAACTACCGAACAACCCTAAATCTCAACACCAGCTTTACTGGTAAGGACCTGCTCTACACACGTCTACGCGCAGGTAATTTTGGCAGGGGTGCCTTCTCCGGCAAGGGATACACAGGCAACCAAACTCAGTTGGATGTCGCCAAAGAAACTGCCAACAATCTCACGGTCGACAAGCTCTGGTATCAATTCCCGGTTGGTGACGATCTGAAGGTTTTTGCTGGTCCTCTGATTGAGAACTATTACATGCTTGGTGCTGCTCCGAGTGTGTATCGCCAAATTCTCAAACAGTTCAAGCTCGGTGGTTATTACGGTGTTTATGGTGCTTCGACAGCTCCTGGTGCTGGTGTTGTCTGGAAACCAAACAGCAAAGTTAATCCTCTAGATCCTAAGTTCAGTATTTCACTGAACTACACAGCGAAAGGCGGCAATAATTCGGACCCACAAGAGGGGGGTATTGGTACAGATAATTCTAGAGGAAAGTTTTTGGCTCAGGTTGGTTATGGGGGGCCACAGTGGTCTCTTTCGGCAGCCTACGCATACATCCAGAACGGAGCAACGGTTGGCTTCGGTACTCCTCTTGGTGCTTCGACCACCGTTGTTGGTGGTGGTGATTCCTCATTCTCCCGCGGTTTCAAAGATGCTAGTGCAGTTGCTTTGCGTGCTTGGTGGCAACCTGAGACATCGGGCTGGATTCCCAGCATCAGTGCCGGTTGGGGCCTGACTTCTTTCAACAGCAACGACTACGACCTGACGGAATTTGAAATTCCTAAAAAAGAGACATCACAAGATTGGATGGTGGGTCTCGGTTGGAAGGATGCCTTCGTAAAAGGCAACTTGCTCGGCTTTGCTATTGGCCAGCCTCAGTTTGAAACGGCTCGCGTCAGCGGCACTCCCGATGATGGCAACTACGCGATGGAACTGTTCTATCAGTTCCAGGTGACAGACAACATCTCTGTGACTCCGGCTGTCTTTTATGTTTCACGTCCCTTTGGTGAACTGACAGGTACCAATGACACCTATGGTGGCACTGGTGTTGAGTCTTTTGGAACCTTTGGCTATCTGGTGAAGACCTCCTTTAAGTTCTGATCGCTAGGTTCTTGCATTTGTTTTCATACCCCCTTTGTTTAAAGGGGGTTTCTCGTTTGCAAAAAGTAGTTGAACTCCATTGCTCTTGATTGAGCGTGGTTCATCGAATTACCAGCAATTCTCGCCTTCTCCGATCGGAATGCAAATATCCTCTTCATCTGCTTTGTCTGCTGCCCGTT
This sequence comes from Synechococcus sp. WH 7805, assembly GCF_000153285.1. Taxonomy (NCBI): domain Bacteria; kingdom Bacillati; phylum Cyanobacteriota; class Cyanophyceae; order Synechococcales; family Synechococcaceae; genus Synechococcus; species Synechococcus sp. WH 7805. The sequence goes on from NZ_CH724168.1 coordinate 267,267, forward strand.
GAGCATCAGCATCCTTCACTGCCTCGGCATCAAGATTCTGATCGGTGTTCCATTCTGTGAGGCCTCCACCAATGGCCCCGGCGTCAGCAAGACTGGTAGGAGTTGTCAATGTACTGCTGAGTACGGCGGTACTCGCTAGGAAAATGGATAGTGTTGTGGAGCGGTTCATGTTTCAACTTTGGTTTGAATTAATTATTCTAGGGTTGGAGGTGACTTCTTATGTTCCTAGTGACCTCAGTAAATTGGTATATGCGAGAAAAACTTGATCTAACTCATCACTTCGTCCGTGTTTGGCTAGCAGCCCACGAGCACCACTGTCGAGTTGAAACAACGTAACTCGATCAGTCTCGCTTTTAATGTAACTTTCGATCCAGCCAACGCAAACAATTCTTTCGCCGCTGGTGACCGTATTGACCCGATGTAATGTCGTGCTGGGGTAAATCACGATCTCACCCTGCAGCAGCTTCCATTCGGTTGAATCGCTGATGCTGTCAATTTCCAGGCTTCCTCCTTCGAAGCTCTTGGGATCGGAAAGACAGACCGTGAAGGAGAGATCGCTTCTTCCGTTGCTCATGTAGGCGTTATCGACATGGCTTTCGTAACCTCCACCTTTGCTTGTTTTGCTGATTTGAAAACGATGAAGTTTTCGAGGCAAGCAGAAGCTTTTAATGGCTGGTTGATTCCACATTGCTGCTTGGACGATTTTTTGTATTTCGATGAGCTGAGGGGATCTTTGCTCAACTTGTTGATTGATCTTTCCCCTGCTTGCTTGAGCCCCCGCCGTTGTACGACCATCGACCCATTCTGCTTGATTGAGAAGGCTGATGATTGATCCGCATTGCTTCCGTGAAAGAAGTGTAAGTTTGAGATGGTTCATTGTCCAGCAAGGATTGGTATCAAATGATCATTTGGTGCGTATCTTCTGTGTGCGATGTATGGTTGTGACGATGTCACGATAGTGCAGGTTTTTTTTGTTCTATGAAGTGTATTGCTGCCGCTCTTTTTGCATCAATCACTTTTACGCAGTTCTCGGTTCATGCTCGGGAAGTTCGTGTTTATTCTGGGCGTCATTACAATGCAGACAGGCAGAGTTATAAGGACTTTTCTGAGCAAACGGGTATTAATGTTCGTTTGATTGAGGCATCGGGGATCTCGCTTGTTGAACGGCTCAAGCGTGAAAAGTCCAATACAAATGCAGACGTGATCATCCTTGTGGACGCTGCTCGCATCAACAATGCTGCAACAGCTGGTTTATTTCAGCCCATATCATCGACCGTACTCAAATCAAATGTTCCTTCCCGTTATCGAGATCCAGCTAATCGCTGGTTCGGCTTGACTCGAAGAGTTCGTGCGATTCTCGTTAATCCACAGTTGGTCAATCCGGCCAGGGTGCAGACCTATGCGCAGCTGGCATCCCCAGATTTGAAGGGTAAGCTTTGCCTCAGGAATCGCAGAAATGTTTACAATCAATCTTTGGTTGCCGACCAACTTGCCCTGAAGGGTGAGGTTTCAACCAAGGTTTGGTTGAGTGGGGTGACAGCGAACGTCACACAGCCCTACTTTACTGGTGATATTGGCCTTATTCGTGCTGTTGCTCAAGGTAAGTGTGGTGTGGGTGTTGTCAATCATTATTATCTGGCCCGCATGTTATCGGGAGTGAATGGATCCAAAGATCAGCAGCTGGCTCGCAAGGTGTCGATCGTGATGCCCAAGCCTGCCCACGTGAACATCAGCGCGGCTGCAGTTTCGCGTTTCGCTAAAAATAGAATGGAAGCGATTCAGCTAATTGAATTCCTAACATCTCCGAACGGCAGTGCCAAATTCGCCGGGCCGACGTATGAATTTCCTCTCCGAGGAATCGGATCTTCGGTTTATCTGAAGGGCATGACTAACTTTACGCCCGATAGCGTTAGCATTTCTCAACTGAGTGCTTTCATTCCACTGGCAATACAGCTTATGACTCAGTCCGGTTGGAAATAAGTTGATCCAACAAATAGCCGAATAACTCAGGATTCGGGTCCTCGTTACCGATGTCGTCCAAACCGAGTTCTTCCAACCTTTCTGTCACCCGTTGTTCGAGATCGTCGGGTCTGCTCAGGGGCTTCCCCCACTCATGGTTTTTCTCAGGGCCGATCTTGGTGGTGGCATCGATTGCCATCCGTCCACCTAATCCCAGTTGCTCGCTGGCGAAGTCAAGGGTGTCGAATGGCGTGTTCTCGAGCACGAACAGATCGCGTTGGGGATCCACCTGAGCAGCGATGGCCCACACAACCTGCCTGGGATCACGCACGTTCAAATGGCTGTCGATCACCACAACGAATTTGGTGTAGGTGAACTGGGGCAGCGCACTCCAGAAGGCCATGGCCGCCCGCTTCGCTTGCCCTGGATACGCCTTGTCAATCGAGATCACCGCCAGCTTGTAGCTGAGGGCTTCCATGGGAAGGAAGAAATCCTTGATCTCTGGAATCTGCTGTCTCAGGATCGGTGTGTAGATCCTGTTCAGAGCGATCGCCAACATCGCTTCTTCCTTCGGTGGACGGCCACTGAACGTTGTGAGGAAGATCGGATCGCGGCGCTGGGTCATGCAGTGGAAGCGCACCAGTGGTGAGTCTTCGACGCCGCCATAGAACCCCATGTGATCGCCGAAGGGGCCATCGGGCAGCACCTCTCCGGGGGTGATCGTTCCCTCCAGCACCACTTCGCTGTGGCTTGGGACCTGCAGATCCAGGGTCTTGCAGGGTGAGAGCCGCACCCCTTCGCCGGCGTAAATCCCCGCAAACAGCCACTCGCTCAGTTGCACGGGAATCGGCGTGGCTGCTGCCATCACCAGCAGAGGATGGACGCCGATGGCCACGGCTACCTCGAGTTTTTTGCCCATGGCCGCTGCCTTGCGCAGGTGGCGCGCACCACCGCGCACGCTCAGCCAGTGCACCGTCATGGTGTTCACCGACTGTCTTTGCAGTCGATAGACCCCCACATTCGGAACCCCGGTTTCCGGGTCCTTAGTGATCACAAGTCCAAGGGTGATCACGCCACCGGCGTCACCTGGCCAGGGCCTGATCAGTGGGATCTGGCCCAGATCCACCTCATCACCCTTGAAGATTTCCTGCCGGCAGGGAGGCAGCAGATCCCGATCGGGGCGCGCCTTCACCAGATCCCAGAACACCCTCGCGAACTTCTTGGTTTCCCCGAGACCTTTGGGGGGACGCGGCTGTTGCAGCAGGGCCAGCCGTTCTCCAAGGTCTTCCAGTTGCTCCGGCCGCTCCAGGCCCATGCTCCACACCACCCGTTCCACCGTTCCGAGCAAATTCACGGCCACCGGCATGGAGGAGCCGATGACGTTCTCGAAAAGAAGTGCTGGTCCGCCACTGGCCAGAACGCGATCGGCGATGGCGGCCAGTTCAAGATCGGGATCAACGGGGGCCTGGATCCGCTTCAGTTGTCCACGCTCCTCCAAGAGTTGAATGAAGGAACGCAGATCCCGGGTGCCGGGGCCTGGGCGGAACAGAGCCATGAAGACGACACCTCATCGGTGGGTGGTCTCGGTACTGTGACGCACGCGGATCAAGAGCGTGGCCATGCAGGTTTCCTATTTCCAAGTGGCTGCTGATGTTCCCGATGCCATCGGCACACCGGATGGGCCCGATGCAGCTGTGGTGATCGATGTGCTGCGCGCCACCACCACCATCGCCTGGGCTCTTCACAACGGGGCCGAGGCGGTTCAGGCCTTCGCTGATCTGGATCAGCTGCGCCTTCAGTCACAAAACTGGCCGGAGCAATCCCGCTTGCTTCTTGGAGAGCGGGGTGGTCGCATGCTCGAGGGATTTGATCTCGGTAATTCTCCTGTGGCCGTGACTCCTGAGGTGGTGCAGGGAAAACGTCTGTTCATGAGCACCACCAATGGCACGCGTGCTCTGCAACGCGTGCGCGAGGTTTCTGTAGTGATGACGGTGGCTCTCCCCAACCGAGACGCTGTGGCTCAGCGACTCCTTCGGGACAAGTCGGAGCGGGTGTGGATGGTGGGCAGTGGTTGGGAGGGCACGTATTCCCTTGAGGATTCCCTGGCGGCAGGAGCGCTGGCCGAGCAGTTGGCGGCTTCTGGTGCCCAGATATCCAACGATGAAATGCAGGCCGCCCTCGCCCTCTGGTTGCAGTGGAAGCACGACCCTGAGGCCTGTCTGCGTATCGCGTCCCATGGGCAGCGCCTGACGCGGCTGGGAAATCACGACGCCGATTTCAGTTGCTGCGCCGCTCTGGATCAGCTGAATGTTGTGCCAACCCAGACCGAACCTGGGGTCTTGAAGGCCATCCGGGTCTGAACAGCCATACCATTTGCTTCGATCGCATCCCTATCTGTGAGTGATTTTCTGGCGGCTGCCGTGCAACTCACCAGCACTTCCGATCCAGAGACCAACTTCAGTGCTGCTGAGGAACAGATTGATCTGGCGGCCCGTCGGGGCGCCGAACTGATCGGACTTCCTGAGAATTTCGCCTTCATCGGTGAACCCGAACAGCGTCTGGCGATCGCACCGGCACTCGCCGATCAGGCGTCCCAGTTTCTGATCACCATGGCGCGTCGCTACCAGGTGGTGATTCTCGGCGGGGGATTTCCTGTTCCGGTGGGAGATGGTGCTCACACCTGGCAGAGAGCTCAGCTGGTGGGACGGGATGGTCAGGTCCTGGCCAGTTACGACAAAATCCACCTGTTTGATGTGGATCTTCCTGACGGGAGTTCCTACCGGGAATCCAGCAGTTTCATGCCGGGTTCCTCACCGCCTCCAGTCGTGGATGTTCCTGGACTGTGTCGGGTGGGGGTGTCCATCTGCTACGACGTGCGCTTCCCTGAGCTGTATCGCCATCTCGTCGGCGCTGGCGCCGAGTTGCTGATGATTCCAGCTGCCTTTACGGCTTTCACGGGTAAAGATCACTGGCAGGTGCTGCTTCAGGCCCGCGCGATCGAGAACACGGCTTACGTGTTGGCTCCGGCTCAGACGGGGAGCGATGTCGGACGTCGTTTCAGTCATGGTCATTCCATGGTGATCGATCCTTGGGGAACCGTTCTGGCAGATGCCGGGGTGTCCCAGGGGGCTGCCGTCGCTCCTGTCGATCTGGATCACCTCGCCCGTATTCGCAGTCAGATGCCCTGTCTGCAACACCGCCGATCCACGGTGTTCTGAGCTTGCTCATGCCACGGCTGCCTCTCCGTTTCAGTGCCTTGCTGATCGCCGCTGCTTTGCAGTCGACAGGATGGTTGATGGGATTACCCGCAAGGGCGGCCAGTGCCCTAGCGGCATGGTCCCTTGGCAGAGATGGTGTCCTGCAGCTGCGCACGGCCACCGGGGCGCGTCTGGACGCGTTCTTTGAGGCTGGTGATCGCCGTCAGGGCCCTCGGGTTTGGATTGATTTTCCTGGTGAGCTCAGTCGTCCCAGGCGGATTCTTGGTTCGGGGCCTGTGCGTGAAATCCGCCTTGGCAAGCCAACGCCTGGCGCTACCAGGTTGGTGATCGAGTTTCAGCAGGGGGTGACGCTCGACCCGGGAAATCTGCGGTTGGTGGGGACGGCGCCGGACCGATGGAAGCTGATGTTCGAGGGACTTCCCACCCAAGGTCTGCGCGCGATCGGTGAGGGAGATCTCAACCGCGCCAGCACTGGGCGATGGGGAGGCGTACGTATCCGGCCGACGCAGACTCCGGTCAATGCTGCAGGCCTGCCTGAAGTAGCCAGAGGCCGGTACAGGGTTGTGGTGGATCCAGGGCATGGAGGGCCTGATCCCGGTGCGGTCGGTATCAACGGAATTCGTGAGGCTGAGATCGTTCTCGATATCTCCTTGCAGGTTGCCCGCCTTCTGGAAGCCAAAGGTGTCCAAGTGACCCTGACGCGCACGGCTGAAGTGGATGTGGACCTGCCACCACGCGTCTCACTCGCGAATCGCATCGGCGCCACGGCGTTCGTCAGCATTCATGCCAACGCCATCAGCATGTCGCGCCCGGATGTGAATGGCATCGAGACTTTCTACTTCTCTGATCCCCGATCGGCGCGTCTTGCGGCTCATATCCAGCAGCAGGTGCTCAATGTGTCGCCAGGCAGCCCAAACCGAGGTGTCCGTCGCGGCCGGTTCTTCGTGATCCGACGAACCACCATGCCCGCGGCGCTTGTGGAAACGGGATTCGTGACCGGAAACATCGACTCACCCCGTCTGGCTACGGCATCGCATCGCCGCAGGCTGGCGCTTGCCATCGCAGCAGGCATTCTTGAGTATCTGCAAGGGGTTCGTTGACCATCCGTCTCGGTTTGTTCGACAGCGGCCTGGGGGGGCTGACGGTGCTGCGGCGTGTGCTTGAGCGTCATGGCGCAGTCCCCACGATTTATCTCGGAGACACGGCCCGGGTGCCCTACGGCAGCCGTTCTCCATCCGAGATCCGAGTCATTGCCTCCGAAGTGGTCGCTTGGCTTCGTCACCAGAAGGTGACCACAGTGGTGATGGCTTGCAATACCACCAATGCTCTTGCCCGTGATGTGGCTGAGGGTAAGGCTGGGGTTCCAGTGGTCGGCCTGATCGGAGCCGCTGCCGCCATGGTGCGGGAGTCGCGGGTGGGTGTGCTGGCCACTCCAGCGACCGTTGCATCCGGGGCCTATCGAGACAGCATCGAAGCTCTTCACCCTGGAACGCTTGTGGTGCAGCAGGCTTGTCCGGACTTTGTGCCCCTCATTGAGGCAGGGGACCTGAACTGCGACGAGCTGTACAGAGCAGCGATCCGCTACCTCCAGCCTCTCCTGGAGGCATCCGTGCAATCGATCGTGCTCGGTTGCACCCATTACCCGCTGCTTCTTCCTCTCCTCTCAAACCTCTTGCCGGAGTCGATCCGGCTGATCGATCCGGCTCTCGGTGTTGCCAGCCAGCTTGACGTTCTCCTTGGGCAGCCGCTGCCGGGTGGACTCGATCAGCCGCTAGCTCTGGGGGCTACCCATATCTATGTGACGTCCGATCCGCAGGGATTCGCCGACCGTGCGACTCCCTGGCTAGGGCAACGCCCCCGGGTCGAACAAATTGCTCTGCAGTCGCCGGTCGATGCCTTCTAGGATCCCGGCACCGAGAGGACCCATGGCCACCGTCACCGAGTTGTTGCAGCCGGTCGAGGCGGATCTTGAGATCCTGCTCAGCGATCTTCGCAGCCTGATCGGTGCAGGGCACCCGATTTTGCAGGCAGCTGCCGAGCATCTGTTCAGTGCCGGTGGCAAACGGCTGAGGCCAGGAATTGTTCTGCTTGTGTCACGAGGCTTATCTCCAGAAGGTGAGCTCTCCCCCAGGCATCGGCGTCTGGCAGAGATCACTGAAATGATCCACACCGCATCCTTGGTTCACGATGATGTGGTGGATGAGGCTGGGACTCGCCGAGGTGTGGAAACGGTCCATAGCCGTTTCAACCATCGCGTCGCTGTCCTTGCTGGCGACTTTCTGTTCGCACAGGCCAGCTGGCACTTGGCCAATCTGGACAACCTCGATGTGGTGAAACTTCTCAGCCGAGTGATCATGGATCTGGCTGATGGAGAGGTGAAGCAGGGGCTGTTCCGCTACGACACGGGTCAGACCTTTGAGACCTATCTCGAAAAGAGCTACTGCAAAACAGCCTCCCTGATTGCCAACAGTGCCAGGGCGGCCGGAGTTCTCAGTGGGTGTACCGAGCCTCAGTTGGAATCCTTGTATCACTACGGCAGGCAACTGGGCTTGGCCTTCCAGGTGGTTGACGACATTCTTGATTTCACAGGAAGTGATCAACAGCTCGGCAAGCCTGCTGCCAGTGATTTGTCCAGCGGTTATCTCACCGCTCCAGCGCTGTATGCGCTTGAAGAGAATCCTTCCTTAGGTGTGCTGATTGAAAGGGAATTCAGCAACGAAGGTGATCTCGATGAAGCCCTTCGGATTGTGCGCCAATCCGATGCGATCGCTCGAACCCGTCAGCTTGCTGAACGCTTCGCTCAGGAGTCCCGTGAGGCTCTGAGCTGGCTTCCTGAATCACCTTCCCGTTCGGCATTGCTGGAGCTGCCAGATTTCGTGTTGAGTCGTCTCTACTGAACGGATCGTCGTAATTGGGTTTCCAATTCGGAGAGTGCCTTGATAGTGATCACTGCTTGATGGCTGTACGGCCTCGCGAATTCAACGGGTTGCATGAGTCGCCAGACGTTGCAACCGGCTTCTGCCGCTGATTGGCATCCGGCATCGGAATCTTCGATTGCCCAGCAATCCTGAGGGTTCACATTCAGTTTTGAGGCTCCCAGCTTGTAAGGATCAGGAGCTGGTTTTCCAGCCTTCAGGGCGCTGTCGTCTCCACACACTTGGACCTGCAACAGATTCACCCAGGAATGGTGACCGATTTTGTGTTGCATCGAAGTTCGCTCACTGCTGGTGACCAGGGCCATCGGCAGATTCAAGGAGTGGATGTACCGCACGAGGGATTCGGCTCCCGGCATCGCCGGGGCTGAGGCCATCAGGTCGGCGGCAATCGGTTGACGCACCGCGAGCAACTCCTCTGGAGTGATGGGTTGACTGATCCATGAACAGACCTGCCGGGAATTCTCCAGCCGGCGCTTGCCCTGCAGTTGCGCAAGCTGCCCATCAGTGAGATCGGTTCCGAAGTGCGTCGCCGCCTGGCGCCAGGCGATGGCATGCAGAGGTTCGGTGTCCAAGAGGACGCCGTCCAGATCGAAGAGAAATGCCTCAGGTCTGACTGTTCGAACGCGAGTGGACCCCGGCTCTGGCATGGTGCCACCTACCCCCTCAAAGCATTCTGCAGGCCATGCCTCCGGGATTCAGTGACGGAAAGAGGAACCTGGCAACGCTTGGCAACGACCCGCTGTCTCTGGAGCTGCACGCTGGATAACCTTGCGGTGACACTGCAAGCGGCTGCTGGCGATGAGCGAAGGTTCCACGATCGAAAGCGTGCTCAAGGAACAGCGCGTTTTTGCTCCGCCCATTGAGCTCACTCAGTCAGCACGGATTGGTGGCATGGATGCCTATCAAGCCATGGCCGATGCAGCCAGGAACGATCCGGAAACGTTCTGGGGCAATGCGGCTCGCCAGGAACTTGATTGGTTTACACCGTTTGAGCAGGTGCTCGACTGGACCAACCCTCCCTTCGCTCGCTGGTTCCAGGGAGGCACCACCAACCTCTCCCACAATTGTCTTGACCGGCATCTTCACGGTGAAACGGCCGACAAGACGGCTCTGATCTGGGAAGGGGAACCCGGCGATGTCCGCCGTTTCACTTACAGAGAACTGCATGCCGAGGTGTGCAAGGCAGCCAATGCGCTGAAGTCCATGGGCATTGGCAAGGGGGATCTGGTGGCCCTCTACATGCCGATGGTTCCGGAAGCGGCCATCGCCATGCTGGCCTGCGCCCGAGTCGGTGCTCCCCATTCAGTGGTGTTCGGAGGCTTCTCTGCAGAAGCGCTTCGGGACCGGTTGATCGATGGTGAGGCCAAAGCTGTGATTACCGCCGACGGTGGCTTTCGCAAGGACAAGCCCGTTTCTCTGAAACCTGCCGTTGATGCTGCTCTCGCTGATGGTGCCTGTCCATCGGTGACCTCCGTGCTGGTGGTGCAGCGCACCGAGCAGCCGGTGGACATGGTGCAGGGCCGTGATCAGTGGTGGCATGAGCTGGTGGATGGTCAGTCCAGCGACTGCCCGGCTGAGCCCATGGAGAGTGAAGACCGGCTCTTCGTGCTTTACACCTCTGGATCCACCGGCAAACCCAAAGGTGTGGTGCACACCACGGCGGGTTACAACCTCTGGGCTCATCTCACGTTTCAGTGGATCTTTGATCTCCGTGATGACGACGTGTTCTGGTGCACAGCGGATGTGGGCTGGATCACCGGTCACAGCTACATCGTGTATGGCCCGCTGTCGAATGGGGCCACCACGGTGATGTATGAGGGAGCGCCACGACCTTCCAACCCGGGAGCTTTCTGGGAGTTGATCCAGAAGCACAGGGTGACGATTTTCTACACCGCTCCCACCGCGATCCGGGCCTTCATGAAGAACGGTCGGACCGTGCCTGACCAGTTCGATATGAGTAGCTTGCGACTGCTCGGAACCGTTGGCGAACCCATCAATCCCGAAGCCTGGATCTGGTATCAAGATGTGATTGGTGGTGGTCGCTGCCCGATCATCGACACCTGGTGGCAGACCGAAACAGGCGGCGTGATGATCAGCCCGCTCCCTGGGGCCACACCCACCAAGCCGGGTTCAGCCACCCTGCCGCTGCCCGGGATCGAGGCCGATGTGGTGGACGCCGATGGCAACAGTGTGGGGGCCAATGAAGGGGGATATCTGGTCGTGCGTCGTCCCTGGCCGGGGATGATGCGAACGGTGCATGGCAATCCGGAGCGCTTCCGCCAGAGCTATTGGGAGTACATCCGTCCTGAGGATGGCAGCTACATCTACTTCGCCGGTGATGGTGCTCGACGGGATGCGGATGGTTACTTCTGGGTGATGGGACGCGTGGACGATGTCATCAACGTGTCTGGCCATCGCCTTGGCACCATGGAAATCGAATCAGCCCTGGTTAGTCACCCTGCGGTGGCGGAGGCCGCTGTGGTCGGTCGTCCTGATGAGCTGAAAGGCGAGGGCATCGTGGCGTTCGTCACCCTTGAGGCCGATCGCGAATCCAATGACGCCCTGATCGCTGAGTTGCGGGCTCATGTGGGCACCGAAATCGGTCCGATCGCTCGCCCTGATGAAATCCGCTGCAGCGATGCCCTTCCTAAAACGCGCAGCGGCAAGATCATGCGCCGGATTCTCAGGGCACTGGCTGCCGGAGAGGATGTGACAGGTGACACCAGCACCCTGGAAGATCGCTCCGTGCTGGATCGTTTGCGGGCCTGATTTCAGGCCCAGGTAAGCAGAAGGTCGACTAAGCGGCGGATGCGTCGACTGCGGCCTTGGTCATCCGCCCAGCCGCCGAGAAGTCCCTGCCGCAGTCCCGCACTCGCTGGGGTGAGGTGGTCGCCTGTGGTCTGCACAAAGCGGCTTTGGTCTCCAGGTCTGCGCTGGAGTGCCTGAATCAGATCGTCACTTTGATCGAGGGCATCGTCTCCGAAACGCACGACCAGATTGCGCTCCTGCCTGTAGAAACGCTCGATCATGTTGAGTGTTTCTACAGGCCCTGGGCTGAACTCGGTGACCACACCGAGTTTTGGAGCGAGGGTCCCGAGCAGGGGAATGGACCGTTCGGCTGTGAAGTTGTTGAAACTGAGTGCTGCCAGACCACTGCAGCCGCGCCCATCATCCGGAGCCAGGAGATGGAGTTTGCAACCGAGACTGTGACCCAGCCGCATCGGCGTGATCGGTCTGTTCAGCCGCTCCTCTAGGAGCCGGCGGCACTGCCTCAGTTGCTGCCAGCCTTCGCGGGCCTGAAGCTGGTGGTCGAATCCCGGAACGTAACTCCAGGCGTGAATGGCATAGCCCTCATCCGCCAACCATTCCAGGAGGCGTCGGTAGCTGATCTGGGGACTGGTGGCGAGATAACTGCCACCAATGAAGTCCACGAGACCTCGAACGGAGTCCTTCGGCCACAGACACCAACACTGTTCACGACGCTGCCAACGGTTCACCCTGCGGCCAGAGTGCGCACAACCGACTCCGCCTCCTTCACATGGGCTGGTCCATCGAGGAGGTTGTTGAAAACGAGTTTGATCACGCCCTTCTGATCAATCACGTAGGTCACCCTTGCGGGGAGGAGTCCGAAGGTTTTGGGCACACCAAATGACCTTTTCAGGCTTCCAGTCTTGTCGCTCAAAAGCGGATACGGCAATTGGTAGCGTTCAGCGAAACGCCTGTGGCTCACTGCGTCATCCCCGCTCACTCCCCAGACTTCTGCTCCCAGTGCCGTGAGATTGGCGTGGTGATCCCGGAACGTGCAGGCTTCCGCTGTACAACCTGGAGTGTCGTCCTTCGGATAGAAGAACAGCACAAGAATCCGATCCTTCACGTCATCCAGACGGCGCATCTGACCGTCTTGGTCTTCGAGAGCAAAGCTCGGGGCCACATCGCCGGTCTGCAGAGCCATGGGTGTTCAGCGCTCGATTCACCCTAGGAAGCTGGGGTTGATGACGAGAGAATGGATCCGCTGAGATCTCACGGCCCCTTCCCATGACTGACAGTGCTCTGGAGTCCGGTCAATTGGATCTGCTGCAGGGTTTTCAATCACCTTCCTCTGCTTCGCGATCAATCGAGCAGCCGTCCATCACTGAACCCTCTCCAGACGTGCAACCGTCCCGTTTGCTGATTGTTGATACGGAAACGACAGGGCTCGATGCCGATCGTGATCAGTGCCTTGAAGTTGGAGCGATTCTGTTTTCCGTCCCCCATCGTCAGGTGCTGGCGCAGATGTCATGTCTGTTGCCTGTCGACAGCAATCCTGCTGAGTCGATCAATCGAATCCCAGCTGAGGTCAGCCGCGTTGAGCAGCCTTGGGGTGATGGGCTTGCTTGGTTTGAGCGAATGATGATGAGCGCGGATTATTTGGTGGCTCACAACGCAGCCTTTGATCGCCAGTGGTTCGGTCGCGGTGCTTTGCCAGAGGCGAAGCGTCCCTGGCTTTGCACCCTTGAAGACATCCGTTGGCCTGAAGCGCGCAATCTGAAAGCCAGGCCTTCGGTGATTGACCTGGCCCTGGCCTACGGAATTCCTGTGTGGTCAGCGCATCGGGCTCTCACGGATTGCATTTATTTGGCTGAGGTGTTTCAGCGCTGCGACGACCTGGAGGAGCTGATCACCCATGCCTTGGAACCGCGTCGACTTGTGCGTGCCCAGGTGTCCTACGACCAACGCCATCTCGCCCGCGAAGCAGGGTTCCGCTGGAATGAACCCGTCAAGGGGGCCTGGGCCCGGCGGCTTTCGGAGCGGGAGGAGCGGGAGCTTCCCTTCACCGTGGTGCCGGTGGACGCTGCGTTGCCACGGGCATCCTGATTTGCTTCAGCAGTCCGAAGTCTCACGGGTTTTTTGACCGATGGTTGCGCTGCCTCGGCCACCCTGATGGCATGAAATCGTCGACGCATCGCCAATCTGTTCGTTTACGCCTGCAGCGCTGGCAGCAGGTTCGAACTTGGGCGCGTCTGATTCGAGAAGCTGAAAGTCTTTGGCATGTTGATGTACGGGAGCTCAAACGATTAGGAGCCTTGGAACTTTCCCAGCTCCTGAACGAAGTTCCCTCGTGTCAGCGCAGTCGGGTGAACCGTTGGCTGACCCGCTACAGCGTTTCGACCCGTCTCCCCTTTGAAACGAGTGCAACCCGTTCGCGTTCTTGCAGCTCGTCTTGGACCAAAGATGAGTCTCGTCGGCCCTGAACAGGCTTTGCGATCACCCTTAACCTACTGCTAACGACCAAATCCGTATTGGAAGGCTACTCCTAGGACGCCGATTTCTCCCAGGCTTCTCATGAGCTTCGCCAAGAAGGCTCTCATTGTTTCCTCTTTGCTGGCTCTCGGAGCCGGCGTTTCCGCATCCGCCGCTGATCGTCTGAACGGTGCAGGTGCATCATTCCCCGCCAAGATCTATCAGCGCTGGTTCGCTGAGCTGGCCAAGGCCGGTGGTCCTCAGGTTAATTATCAGGCGGTTGGATCCGGTTCCGGTCGTAAGGCTTTCATCGACCAGACCGTGAACTTCGGCGCTTCTGACGATCCGATGAAGCCCAAGGACATGGCCAAGGTGAAGCGTGGTGTTGTGCAGATCCCCATGGTGGGTGGCACCATCGCTTTCGGTTACAACAAGCCTGGTTGCAACCTCAAGCTGACCCAGAAGCAGGCAGTTCAGGTGGCGATCGGCAAGATCACCGATTGGAAGCAGCTTGGCTGTGCTCCCGGCAACATCACCTGGGTGCACCGTTCTGACGGTTCCGGCACCACCAAGGCCTTCACCAACTCCATGCAGGCCTTCTCCTCCGAGTGGACTCTGGGCACCGGTAAGTCCGTCAAGTGGCCCGGTAAGAACGCTGTTGGTGCCAAGGGCAACTCCGGCGTCGCTGGCACCATTCAGAACAAAGTTGGCGCCATCGGTTACGTCAACCAGTCCTACATCAAGGGCAAGGTTGTGGCTGCAGCCCTGCAGAACAAGTCCGGTGAATTCCTCAAGCCTTCTGTGAAGGCCGGTGCCACTGCACTGAACGGCATCAAGCTGGATTCCAACCTGGCTGGCAAGAACCCCAACCCCACCGCCAAGGGTGCTTACCCCATCGCCACCCTCACCTGGGTGCTGGCTTACAAGACCGGCAACGGCAAGAACACCGCTGCCATCAAGGAAGCCTTCAACTTCATGCTGAGCAACAAGGCTCAGGACCAGGCTCCCAGCCTCGGTTTCGTTCCCCTGAAGGGCGGCATCCTCAGCAAGGCCAAGGCTGCTGTGAACAAGATCGGTAATTGATTCTCTGAATCAACTTCACTGATCGCATGAACGAGGAGGGGGCAACCCCTCCTTTTTATGTTTCCTTTATCTTTCTGATTTTTTAGGAGAGTCTTAAAGCGCTGATCCCCATCCCTTTGCCTGCTAGGGATGTTGTGCTCCATACACTTCGTTGTATCGAGAGCTTCAACAATGGTCTCTTCTCCTCAGTCCGTTTCCAGCCGTCGAGAAGGTTTCCGTGAGCTTTTAGAAAACAGTTTTCAGAAGCGCAACCTTGTGCATCTCTCCTCTGGAAGCGTGGTGCCTCTGCTGAAAAACAGCCTTTGGCTTGTGGTGAGAGGCATGGTGAAGTTGGGTGCTGTTTCTGTTCATGGCGACGAGCTTCTGCTCGGACTGGCTGGTCCCAATGAGCCGTTTGGTGAGCCTCTGAGCACCGTGGAGGCCTATGAAGCCGTCACCCTCACGGATTGTGATCTCCTTTGCGTGACCCTTGCAGAGGTGCATGAATCGGCGGAGTTGGCTAGGGCACTGCTTGATGCTGTTGTTCTGCGATACCGCCAATCTGAATATCTCCTCTCACTTCTCGGTTTGCGTCGCGTGGAGGAACGGGTTCGGAGCTTTCTGGAACTGCTTGCCCAGGATTATGGTCAGCCCTGTGATGAAGGATTGCGCCTGAATCTTCGTTTAACCCATCAGGAGATGGCGAGCGCTTTAAGCACCACGCGCGTGACGGTGACCAGAGTGATCGGCCTTCTCAAGGATGAGGGTTGGCTGAAGATTGATTCCCAGCGTCATCTTGTGATTACCCACCTTCCCAAGAAATAAGTCAACGCGCTTGTCAGTGCTTAGCGGTTTAGCTGGAACGGATTTGATCGCTCAAGTTTGTGGCTGGACCTTCTTTCCCACTGCTGATGTTGCTGCTTCATGCAGAGCAGGGCTACTGACTGGTTGGCTGGATTGGTGTTCTCCTTTGTCTTTGCACTCTTCGGGGTGCAGTTGATTGATTCCGCTGCCAGGGGGTGGGATTATCCCTGGCTTGTCACTGTGCTTGCCGCTTCTGCTCCTGCGCAGGGTGCGTCGGCAGGGGCCGCTGCGGGAGCGCAATGCCCATTGCCTTGCATCGCGGCCATGATCCGGTCCCATCACATAGGGGTCATGCCAGCAGCCGACCCTTTGTCAGTCGGCATCCCTATGCGTCTCTTCAGCCACTGGTCACGATCACAGCCAATGCTCGCCTGTTTGATGTGATGCAAGGAGTGATCCAGTTCACCGATGGAGGGGTGTTCTTGGCCATGCCTGCCGGTCAAGGGAAACGTCAGCACACTGAACTCAAAGCCAATTCCGCGCACGTCTCCAATCAACGTCGGTTGCGTGATGCCCGCTTGCAGGTGGATGGCCCACGCTTGAGCATAAAAAAATCCCTCCTCAGAGGGATTCGATGCTTTCAACTCGACGGTGAAATCGGAGCGGCGGGATTTGAACCCACGACCCCCACTACCCCAAAGTGGTGCGCTACCAAGCTGCGCTACGCCCCGTCAGATTCAAGTTATCACAAGGCATCCACGGCTTTGATCCTCCTACGGATGCGGGCGAGAAGACGGGCGCTGAGCTTGTCTCTTGATTCGCCCGTGTACCCCCAGATGCGCAATTCTCGGGAGAGTTGACGCAGCTCCCGTAGCGACATCGAGGCGAGCTGCAATTCCGGCAAGGTTCTCCAGGCTCGTGAGGTCATCGGCAGGGGAGCTCTTGCTCCCCGTCCCCCCAGGTTGATCGTGCCGTCAGCGATCCATTCCGGGATCAGCACCACCAGCACGGCAATCAGTCCGTAGAGCTCAACCAGTCCCTTCGGGAGCGGATGGAGGCGTCTCCTCTCTGTTGGTTTGGGAGGCTTAGACACAGGACTTCAGTCGTCAGAGCGCGAGGGTTCCAGTCTGGTTAGGACTGCGATCGAGCCCAGGACCAGGGTCCCGCCAGAGGAAGGGCTGCCTGTCCGTGGACGGTGCTCGGAGCGAAAACGCCAGGGCGAACACCATGAGCATCGTTGCGGCCAAGATGGCGATCACCCAGCGGTCCGGAAGGGATCTGTTCACGGGTTCAGGTTGATTGGACTGTTGTCTCCACGCAGCACGCAGTGGCTGATCGACCAGTCGTAATGCGTCCAAACCTTCGCTGGTAATCGGTACTCGGCGCCTTCAAAGGCCCCCAGAGTCACGCCTGTCGGCATTGCTGAGCAGTAGGGCCTGCTGCCTGGCCTTGCCAGGTACTGCTGGTGATAAGACTCGGCGAAATAGTAAGGACGATCTGCGGCGATCTCCGTGGTGATTGCACCGCGGCCTGCCGCCGACAGAGCGTTCTGATACCACTCTCGGCTTGCCTGGACCCGTTCGATCTGTCGGGCATTCGTGGTGTAGATCGCTGATCGGTACTGGCTGCCGCAGTCATTGCCCTGGCGATCTCCCTGGGTTGGGTCATGACATTCCCAGAAGAGCTTGAGCAGATCACTCACATCGATGGCGGGTGAGCTCCACACCACGCGCACCACTTCTGTATGTCCTGTGCGTCCGCTGCAAACCTGGTCATAGCTCGGATGATCCGTCTCTCCGCCGGCGTATCCAACGGAGGTTGAAATCACACCAGGAAGTCTCCAGAACCCTTTTTCGGCGCCCCAGAAACAGCCACAACCGAAAATGATCTCTTCCTGATCCTCCATCAGAGGAGCTTTAAGCGGCGACCCGAGCACGACGTGGCGCTCAACTCCGTCGCCCTGCTCACGAGTCCCTGTGGAACCTGTCAACCAGTTGGGGAGCATGGCAACGACGTTTCAGGTTCCAAATTAGGTCGTTGTCCCTGGATCCAGGCGGATGTGATTCAACAGGGTCGTGACAAAGGCGAAGAGCAGGAATGGAAGGCTTAGAACGAGAATCAGCCCCACACCCACCAAGGCAAAGAGCGGTCTGGACGACCCCATGAGCGCTAAGCCTGAGGCGAGGCTCACAAAGATCACAGCCATCCAGGCCAGGATTTGGCCGTAGATATCACCAAACGTGAGGGTACAGCGAACGTGAAATGGGGTTTCGGTGCCTGACGTCATGATTCCAGGGCAGTGAACTCAGCTAAGCCGAGGTCGGGAGCTTTGTCCGCCGTTCATTGCGCAAGCTTTGCGTCAGGCCACCGATTCCAGTCGTTCTTCGGCCTGTTCCCTCTCCCAGAGACTGCGGTAGAGGCCTTGTTCCTTGATCAATTGGTTGTGATGACCTTCCTGAACGAGACGGCCCTCCTCCAGCACGAGGATGCGATCGCACGCGGCAGCGGCAGAGAGCTGATGGCTGATCATCACCACGGTTCGCTGGGTCTGACGTCGCACCGACGTGAGGATCTCTGCGGCCGTGTTGTTGTCCACGCTGGCCAGGGCGTCATCCAGCACCAGAACAGGACATCGCATCAGCAAGGCCCGGCCGAGGGCCGTGCGCTGACGCTGGCCGCCGCTGAGAGTGATTCCCCGTTCGCCGACGAGCGTATTCATGCCGTCAGGGAAACCCTTCACATCACCGAGTAATCGCGCCTGTTCTGCAGCGGATTCCACCCTGTCCAAGGACGCCTGAGGGTCCCCGTAGCGGAGATTGTCCGCCAACGTGTTCGTGAAGAGATAGCCCTCCTGGGGAACCAGAGCGATCTGAGCGCGTAGATCGTCGAGGCGAAGCCTGGTCACGTCTTGGCCATCGAGAAAAAGTTCTCCTGCCGGCACATCCACCATTCGGCCCAGAGCTCTCGCCAGGGTGGTCTTGCCACATCCAACTGGCCCTACGACAGCCACGAGTTCTCCTGCGCTGATGCTGAAGCTGAGTCCGTTCAACGTGTCCTTTGCGCTGTCCTCGTAACGAATGTGCAGGTTGCGGGCCTCAAGTTCGCCGCGCACTGGTTGTTGAAGAGTGATGGGATGGCGACTGTCGCGGATCAGGGGTCTGCGCGACAGCAGTTCCTCCACTCGTTCCAGACTCACCTGACCCGTCTGAAAGGTGTTCAAGGTGAAGCCCAGCAGAGCGGTCGGGAACACGAGCCTTTCCACGTAAAGGATCAGCGCCACGAGTCCTCCGATTGACAGGGTGCCCTGTTGCAGCTGGCCACTGCCGAGAGCCAGAAGCAGGAGGAGGGACATCGAGGAAATCCCCTCGAGCAGAGGAAACAATGTGCTGCGAGTTTTGGCCAGTTGGATGGCGGAATCTCGATAGCGACGATTCCTGGAACTGAATGCATCCAGTTCCTGATCCTCCTGGTTGTAGATCTTGATGGCGGCGATGCCCGAAAGGTCCTCCTGAATCAGTTCGCTCAGCCCAGCCAGGGCCTCCTGCTGTCGTCGCTGCTGATGCATCATCCGCCGCCCGAAAAGACGAACGGACCCCAGCATCACGGGGTACAGAGCAATGGCAGCAACGGTGAGCCCCGGGTCGATCGCCAGCATCGCCGGCAAGGTGAAGGCATACGCCAGGGCCGTGTTTGTAAGGCTGAGCACTGCGAAACCAAGCAGCCGGCGAACGTTCTCCACATCACTCGTGGCCCTGCTGATGACCTCACCGCTGCCGGTCTTCTGAACCCAACCGGGCTCCTGTTGCAACATCTGGTCAAAGAGCTTCTGGCGCAGCTCCACTTCCACCTGCCTTCCCACCCCGAAGACGAGTTGTCGGGAGTACAGCCGCACCACGGCCATCGAGCTCGCCAGCAGAACGATCCAGCCGGCCTGGGTCAGCACATCCGACAGCGCAAAGTCGCTCTGAAGGTCGTCAACCACGCGACGTACTTCCAGTGGGATGGTGACACTGAGAATGTTCACCACCACCAGCGCGATGGCACCCAGAATCACCGTTCGACGGTGGGGTTTCAGATAGCGGCCGATCAGATCGAGGCGGAAGGCGGCCATCGGAGATCCTGAACAAGCAACAACTTAGGCAGTGGCATGAGGCAGGCTGCAGCGATCCGCATGCCAGGTGTGTCCAATTCCGATTCCGATGATCAGAACCATCCTCTGGAAGCAATTGATCGCGACACGGTGGATCGCCTCCTGGCCTGTGAACGCCCTGGTCCTCAAGACATCACAGATCTGGCTCGGCTTTTCACGCGGTACGAGATGTTTCCAGGCGCCGCTTCCCTTCGCAACGATCTCGATCGGGTCCTGACCTTCTGGGCGATCACTCGTGATGAACTCAACAGCCGAGCTCGCAAACTCTGGTCCTCAGGCTTCCGTCCTGGTCAATCGGGTGCAGAGGATGTGGGATCCGGATTCGATGCTCAGCAATCCGACAGCCCGTGACGCTGCGACGAGCAGACGCCAGCAGAACTGGTCACAAATTCAATCCTGAGTAATAGTAGAAACATCCCCATCATCCGGCCCGGCGTGCTTTTGCACCCGGGTTTTTTTCTGTTCACTGCTCATCGTTTGAAGTTTTGAAGGCTCTGCCTCATGGTTTCTTTGCCTAATCCCTGGTCCAAGCGCCTGGATCATCTGCTTGACGGCGGTGTGTTTGGTCATGCCGAAGCGACAGAGTTGATGGAGGCCTGGCTTGCCGAAGCACTGACACCCGTTCAGACCGGCGCCTTCCTCGCAGCCTTTCGCTCTAGGGGGGTGGACGGAACCGAACTGGGAGCCATGGCGGCCGTGCTGCGCCAGGCCAGTCCTCTTCCCTGTGACAGACCATCCCTGCGCATGGTCGATACCTGCGGCACCGGAGGCGATGGTGCTGACACCTTCAACATTTCCACGGCCGTGGCGTTCACAGCTGCCGCCTGCGGAGCCACGGTGGCGAAACACGGAAACCGAAGTGCCAGCGGCAAGGTCGGTTCTGCCGATGTTCTCGAAGGGTTGGGTCTTCATCTCAAGGCTCCTGCTGACCAAGTGGTGAAGGCCTTGCCAGCCACCGGGGTGACCTTTTTGTTCGCACCTGCCTGGCATCCCGCACTGGTGAATCTCGCTCCTCTGCGCAAGAGCCTCGGCGTGCGAACGGTTTTCAACCTGCTTGGTCCTCTCGTGAATCCCCTGCGGCCCGATGGCCAGGTGCTCGGCGTTGCGACCGATGACCTGCTTGACCCGATGGCTGAGGCTCTGCGTTCGTTGGGGCAGGACCGGGCTGTGGTGGTTCACGGATCCGGTGGTTTGGACGAAGCCTCCCTGGCCGGTCCCAATCCTGTGCGCATTCTGGAAAACGGCCATGTGCGCTCCGAATGGATTGCTCCAGAGGATCTGGGTCTGCAGCAGACACCGCTCGACGACCTGCGTGGTGGTGATCTGCTCTGCAATCAGACCATTCTTGAGGAACTGCTAAAGGGACGCGGCAGTCAGGCCCAGAATGAGGTGGTGGCGTTCAATGCGGCGCTTGTGCTCTGGGTCGCGGGTGTTGAGTCCGATCTCAGCCGCGCTGCCCAGCAGGCTCTCGATGCCCTTGCCCAGGGCTCCCCTTGGCGTCGTCTTGAACAACTTCGCGATGCCCTGACCCCCGCCAAGGAAGAATGAACGTGTCCGACTTGCTGAAGGGATCGGTTCAACAATGATGACAGCCTCATCCGTGAACCCGGCGATGCTGATGCTCGCTGATGGAACCGTGTTTCAAGGTCTGGCCTGTGGAGCGGTTGGCAGTGCCGTGGGTGAGGTGGTCTTCAACACGGGGATGACCGGTTATCAGGAAGTGATGACGGATCCCAGCTATTCCGGACAGCTGGTCACATTCACCTATCCCGAGCTGGGCAACACCGGTGTGAATGATCACGATCAGGAGGCAGACCATGCCCACGTGCGTGGGTTGATCGCCCGTCAGCTCTCTCCGGTCTCCAGCAGCTGGCGATCCACTCAGAGCCTGCAGGCCTGGCTGGAACAGCAAGGTGTCGTTGGTATTCAGGGGATCGACACGCGTGCCCTGGTGCGCCACCTGCGTGAAACAGGAGCGATGAATGGAATCATCAGTTCCTCCGGACGTTCTCCAGCCGATCTGAGGGAGGAGCTTCGTGCTGCTCCTTCAATGGAGGGGCTCAATCTTGCTGATCGGGTGACAACGCAGACCCCCTACACCTGGGAAAAGCCCTGCAGCGTTGCGTTCGACCGTCGTCTGCAATCCAGCCGATCTGAACGGCCTTATCGCGTCGTGGCGATTGATTTCGGGATCAAACGGGCCATCCTCGACCGCCTTGTGAGTCATGGTTGCGCTGTCACGGTGGTCCCGGCCTCGGTGGATTTGAACACCGTGCTCGCCCATGAGCCGGAGGGGGTCTTCCTGTCCAACGGGCCCGGTGACCCCGCGGCCGTGACCCATGGCATCGATCTGGCCCGTGGCCTTCTTGAGCATCAAGCCCTGCCTTTGTTTGGAATCTGCCTCGGTCATCAGATTCTCGGCTTGGCGCTCGGTGGTGAGACGTTCAAGCTCGGGTACGGCCATCGCGGACTCAACCATCCCTGCGGTACATCCGGTCAGGTGGAGATCACCAGCCAGAACCATGGCTTCGCTCTGGATGCCTCAAGCCTTCCCCAGGACAAGGTGGAGATCACTCATCTGAATCTCAACGACCGCACAGTTGCGGCGATTGCCCATCGTCATCAGCCGGTCTTCAGTGTTCAGTACCACCCAGAAGCCAGTCCTGGACCCCATGATGCGGATCATCATTTTTCCCGATTCGTGACACTGATGTCGGATCGCCGCTGAACCGTGGTCTGTTCCGGTGTTGATCCCTACACTTCGCACGATGCATCCAGGGGGGTCTGTTCCCATCACTGAACTCCAGCGACTGACGGTTTCGCTACGCGGCGGATTCGAACAGAAGGGTGGGTGTCTGGTTTTTCACTTCACCGGACAGCTGGATGCCTTCTCCGAGAAGCAGTTCCTCAGCTACGTGGCTGATGTGCTCAAGGCCAATGCTTCCTCAACGGTTCTCGATTTGAGCAAGATCGACTTTCTTGATTCATCCGGTTTGGGCGCTCTGGTGCAACTCGCCAAACAGTGCAACGACTCCAAACGCAGCTTTGTGGTGGTGGGTAATGCTCGCGTCAGCCAGACTGTGAAACTGGTCAGGCTTGAGGCGTTCCTTCACCTCGTGAACGATCTGGAGTCGGCTTTCACCCAGCTGGCCGCTTGAGCGACTGGGTCCGGATTCAGCAGGCTCTGCCTTCGCAATCCGTTGATCTTGGTCCCCTCCAGCTTGCCTGGCTCGGTGATGCCGTCTGGGAACTGCATCAACGACTTCGCCATTGCCGACGTCCAGGACGGGCGTCTGATCTGCACCGGTCGGTTGTCGCCGAGGTCCGGGCGGATGCGCAAGCTCTCGCCTTGGAGCGACTTCGGCCCATGCTGACTGAGTTTGAAAGCGATCTGGTCCGTCGCGGCCGCAACCGCGCCGGGAGGGGGCCGCGCGGTGGCGACCCCGCTGCCTATGGGAAGGCCACAGGATTTGAGACAATGGTTGGCTGGCTCTATCTTCACAATCCGACGCGGCTTGCCCAGCTTCTGGATCGCCTTGAGGAGACCGAATCAGCCCTGTCATAACCATCGATCCCATGAGCTCCCGTTTTGAACGCCGCCCGTCCCGTCCCCCACGCGGTGGAGATCCCGGGGGAGGTCGTCCGTCCAGAGGAGGTCCTCGCGGAAGTTCGGCTCGGATGGATGAACGAGGACCGGGCCGTGATCGCCGTGATCGCCGTGATGGCAGCGACGAGCGAAGGGAGTCTCCTTGGCGAGTCGAGCGGAGTGGCGATACCAAGCGACGCGTCCCCGCCAGAGGTGGGTCTAGTGATTACGCGCGATCAGTCAGTAGAGCTGGCGTCCGATCTGTGGACGTTGCAGCACGCGGGCGTCGGGATCAACGCAGCTCTGAGCGTCGCCTCTCTGAACGCAATCGTGAGGTGCCTCTGCGGTCCCGTGATGGTGAAGCCAGGGGAAGCCGTTCGCAAGACAGTCGATCGCTGCGATCAGACCGCCAAGACCGTCGTTTTGATGAGAAGCCCCGGGGCGAGGCCAAGTCCCACTCCGCAGATTCCGTTGCTGATGATCTTCTCTGGGGCCGTCATGCCACCCAGGCAGCTCTGGAAGCCGGTCGCCCCATTCACCGGATCTGGTGCACCAGTGAGATGCGGAGTGCACCGCGTTTCATGCAGCTCCTTCGAGACGCCAAAGCCTCAGGTGTTCTGGTGGAGGAGGTGACCTGGGCCCGGCTGGCCCAGATGACCGGAGGGGCTGTCCACCAAGGCATCGCCCTGCAGACCGCTGCTGCTGAGACCCTTGATCTTTCCGATCTCATCGAGGGCTGTGCCGCACTCCAAGAAGCCCCCCTGCTGCTGGCACTGGATGGTCTGACCGATCCTCATAATCTGGGCGCCATCGTCCGCTCTGCGGAAGCTCTCGGCGCTCATGGCGTTGTGCTTCCCCAACGCCGAAGCGCTGGATTGACAGGATCTGTGGCCAAAGTGGCAGCTGGTGCCCTCGAACACCTCCCGGTTGCGAGAGTGGTGAATCTCAACCGTTCGTTGGAAACTCTCAAAGATGCCGGGTATCGGGTGGTGGGCCTGGCTGAGGAGGGTGACCAGACGCTGGAAGAAGTCGACCTTGATGGTCCATTGGTGGTGGTGACCGGTTCGGAGGACCAGGGACTGTCGATGTTGACGCGCCGCCATTGCGATCACTTGATCCGCATTCCCCTCAGAGGCATCACTCCGAGTCTCAATGCGTCGGTTGCCACCGCTCTTTGCCTCTACGAGGTGGCCCGTCGTGGCTGGATGAAAGGCCTGCGTGGTCAGAACCCTTCGCCGCAGATCGTGCGCCCAAGATTGCCAGCGGCACCGAAGACCCGCAGCGTCGTGAAGCCTCACGAAACAGTGCTGGATCTTCAGCTTGAACGCTCGACCGAGATTCCAACACCCAGTTTCGATGGAAGTGTCGAACTTTGAAAGCCGAGCGTGCTAAATCAAGGCACAATGACGGAGTCTTCACAGCTCCGCCATGAGCCCGCTGATTTGGCCGATGCGCTCCCTTGCCAACGGCCTTGGACTCGCATGGTGGGCCAAAGTTCACACCCGTAATCCGAGTGTGACTTACTGGTTCGGACCTTATGTCCGCCGCTCCGGTCTTGAGAAAGCTCTCCCAGGATTTCTCGCAGACCTCGAATCTGAGTCACCCGATTCCATCGAGCAATCCCTGATCCGCTGTCGTCGTACGGAGCCGTTCACGATTGAGTCTGCGTCCTGAGAGGCTCTCTGGCATTTCGACTGGCTGATAGCGTCTCAGCTGCACGAAAGTTCTGACCATGGCGATCGCCGAATGGCGTCAGCAATTGGCGAACGGAGAGGTTTCAGCACGGGAGCTCACCGACCACCATCTGGCCAGGATCGAAGCGGTTGAACCTGGAATCCATGCCTTCCTTGAGGTCACCGCGGAGCGGGCCAGGGCCGATGCCGATCGCGTTGATGAAGCCCGTGCCGCCGGTGAGGACTTGCCTCGTCTCGCCGGGGTTCCTTTGGCCATCAAGGACAACCTCTGTACACGTGGTGTTCGTACCACTTGCTCCAGTCGGATGCTGGAGCAGTTCGTTCCCCCCTATGAGTCCACGGTGACCGAGCGCCTCTGGGCTGCTGGAGCCGTTCTGCTCGGTAAGACGAATCTCGATGAGTTCGCCATGGGTGGATCCACGGAGACATCCGCCTTCGGGCCCACGGCGAACCCCTGGAATCCTGACTATGTCCCTGGCGGCAGCTCCGGTGGAAGCGCTGCGGCGATGGCGGCCGGCGAGTGTCTGGCCTCCATCGGTTCCGATACCGGCGGTTCGATTCGTCAGCCGGCCTCGTTCTGCGGCGTGGTCGGTCTTAAGCCGACGTATGGGCGTGTCAGTCGCTATGGACTCGTTGCCTTCGCCAGTTCCCTCGACCAGGTCGGTCCCTTCAGCCATTCCGTGGCCGATGCCGCGGAGCTGCTTCAGGTGATGGCGGGTGCGGATCCCCGCGATTCCACCTGTCTCAATGCTCCCGTTCCGGATTACTGCGCGGCACTGGGGCGTCCCGTGGAAGGCCTGAAAGTTGGACTTGTGAGGGAATGCTTCGAACAGGAGGGTCTGGATCCTCAGGTGAAAGCATCCGTTCTTGCTGCTGCGCAGCAGCTGCAGGCCCTTGGGGCGGATTTGGTGGATGTGAGCTGTCCCCGGTTCAACGACGGGATCGCCACCTACTACGTGATTGCACCGTCTGAGGCATCGGCCAACCTCGCCCGTTACGACGGTGTGAAGTATGGATACCGGGCTGAGGATGCAGCCTCGCTGGCCGCGATGACCGCACGTAGCCGTGCCGAAGGATTCGGCAGTGAGGTACAGCGCCGCATCCTGATCGGCACCTATGCGCTGTCGGCGGGCTATGTGGATGCTTACTACAAGAAGGCCCAACAGGTGCGCACGCTGATCCGGCGTGACTTCGATGCCGCATTCCAGTCAGTGGATGTGCTGCTGACGCCAACTGCTCCCGGTACGGCCTTTAAGAACGGCGCCCACGCGGATGATCCGCTGGCGATGTACTTATCTGATTTGCTGACGATTCCGGCCAATCTGGCGGGTCTTCCGGCGATCAGCCTCCCCTGCGGCTTTGATAACGGAGGACTGCCGATCGGAGTGCAGCTGATTGGAAACGTGCTCGAGGAGCCGCGCCTCTTGCAGGTTGCTCACCAGTACGAACAGGCAGCCGATGTCATGAAATCCCGTCCAGAGGGGGCGTTCATCCCAGGCTGAACGTTGCCAGCTGGTTCGATTGGATCCATTCACGCTAGATGCGGTGTTGGCGACTCGGTCCTGCCCCTGCATCTTGCGCCGGCGCTTAGGCTATGCCTATGGCATTCGTTCCCCTTCACAACCACAGCGATTACAGCCTCCTGGATGGCGCATCTCAGCTGCCCCAGATGGTTGAGCGTGCCAAAGAGCTGGGAATGCCGGCACTGGCTCTGACGGACCATGGTGTGATGTATGGAGCCGTGGAGCTGCTGAAGCTCTGCAAGGGGGCGGGGATCAAGCCGATCATCGGCAATGAGATGTACGTCATCAATGGGTCCATTGATGACCCACAGCCCAAGAAGGAGCGGCGTTATCACCTGGTTGTGTTGGCGAAAAATGCTGTCGGCTATCGAAATCTCGTCAAGCTGACCAGCATCAGTCACCTGCGCGGCATGCGCGGTCGGGGAATTTTCTCCCGAGCCTGCATCGACAAGCACCTCCTCAAGCAGTACAGCGAGGGTCTGATCGTGGCAACCGCCTGTCTAGGCGGAGAGATTCCTCAGGCCATCATGCGTGAGAGACCCGATGTGGCCAGGGACGTGGCCCGGTGGTACCAGGAGGTGTTCGGAGAGGATTTTTATCTTGAGATCCAGGATCACGGCTCTCCCGAAGATCGCATTGTGAATGTGGAGATCGTCAAGATCGCGCAGGAGCTCGGTATTCAGGTGGTGGCCACCAACGATGCCCACTACCTGACCCGTCATGACGTGGAAGCCCATGACGCCCTCCTCTGCGTGCTCACGGGCAAGCTGATCAGCGACGAGAAACGCCTTCGTTACACAGGCACTGAATATCTCAAGAGTGAAGAGGAGATGGGCCGGTTGTTTGCCGATCACCTTGACCCTGCTGTGGTGCAGGAGGCCATTGCCAATACTGTGTCTGTGGCGGAGAAAGTTGAGGACTATGACATCCTCGGCCGCTATCAGATGCCCCGCTTCCCAATCCCTGAGGGGCATACGCCGGTCACCTACCTGCATGAGGTCACCGAGCAAGGTCTGCGTGATCGGCTTGGATTATCCAGCAACGACACGATCGAGGAGACCTACGCCGATCGTCTCGCCCATGAACTTCAGATCATGGAGCAGATGGGATTTCCCACCTACTTCCTTGTGGTGTGGGACTACATCCGTTTCGCCAGAGAGCAAGGTATTCCAGTCGGTCCTGGCCGCGGCTCGGCGGCTGGCTCGCTCGTGGCCTACGCCCTTGGAATCACCAATATCGACCCGGTGAGCAATGGCTTGCTGTTTGAGCGCTTCCTGAACCCAGAACGCAAGTCGATGCCTGATATCGACACCGACTTCTGCATTGAACGCCGGGGCGAGGTGATCGACTACGTCACGCGCCGTTACGGCGAGGAGAAAGTGGCGCAGATCATCACCTTCAACCGGATGACGTCGAAGGCTGTGCTCAAGGATGTGGCCAGGGTGCTGGATATTCCCTATGGCGACGCCGACCGGCTCGCGAAGCTCATCCCGGTGGTACGCGGAAAGCCAGCCAAGCTCAAGGCAATGATCGGCGATGAGTCGCCGAACCCCGAATTCAAGGAGAAATACGACAAGGACCCTGTGGTTCAACGCTGGGTTGATATGGCCATGCGCATTGAGGGCACCAACAAGACCTTTGGTGTGCACGCTGCCGGTGTGGTGATTGCCGCGGATCCCCTTGATGAGTTGGTCCCCCTGCAACGCAACAACGACGGTCAGGTGATCACCCAGTACTTCATGGAAGACGTGGAGTCCATGGGGCTCCTCAAAATGGATTTCCTGGGGCTCAAAAATCTCACGATGATCGACAAGACCCTTGAGCTTGTTGCTCAGAGCAGTGGGGAACGGATTGATCCCGACAAGCTCCCCCCTCAGGATCAGGGGACCTTTGATCTTCTGGCCCGCGGTGACCTGGAGGGCATTTTCCAGCTTGAGTCGACCGGGATGCGTCAGATCGTGCGCGATCTCAAACCGTCGTCACTGGAGGATATTTCTTCAATCCTGGCGCTGTATCGCCCTGGCCCTCTCGATGCCGGACTGATTCCCAAGTTCATCAACCGGAAGCATGGACGTGAGGCGATCGACTTCGCTCACAGCACCCTGGAGCCGATTCTCAGCGAAACCTACGGAATCATGGTGTATCAGGAGCAGATCATGCGCATCGCCCAGGATCTTGCGGGTTACTCCCTGGGGGAAGCTGACCTGCTGCGCCGGGCCATGGGCAAGAAAAAGGTGTCTGAGATGCAGAAACATCGGGGCATCTTTGTGAAGGGCGCCTCCGAGCGCGGTGTCGACGACAAGGTGGCCGATGAACTCTTCGACCAGATGGTGCTCTTCGCCGAATACTGCTTCAACAAGAGTCATTCCACGGCGTATGGGGCGGTGACCTATCAGACCGCTTATCTCAAAGCGCACTATCCGGTGGCGTACATGGCTGCGCTGCTGTCCGTGAATGCCGGTGCCAGTGACAAGGTGCAGCGTTATATCTCCAACTGCAACGCCATGGGCATTGAGGTGATGCCTCCGGATGTCAACGCATCGGGCACCGACTTCACCCCCCGCGATCAACGCATCCTGTTCGGCCTCTCCGCGGTACGCAATCTCGGCGACGGAGCGATCCGTGCTCTGATTCGTTCCCGAGAAGCGGATGGACCCTTTGAATCCCTCGCTGATCTGTGCGATCGCGTGCCTTCCAGCGTGATCAATCGCCGCAGCCTCGAATCACTGATTCATTGCGGTGCGATGGATGCCCTTGAGCCAGAGGCCAACCGTGCCCAGTTGATCGCCGATCTCGATCTGCTGCTCGACTGGGCGAATTCCCGTGCCCGGGATCGTGCCAGTGGTCAGGGCAATCTCTTCGATCTGATGGCAGGCTCTGCAGACGGGGATTCCGATGCTCCATCTGACCTGAGCCTGGCGCCCAAGGCTGCGCCGGTGAAGGACTATCACCCCAGCGAAAAGCTCAAGCTCGAGAAAGATCTGGTGGGTTTCTACCTTTCAGACCATCCGCTCAAGCAGCTCACCCCTCCGGCCCGACTGCTGGCACCGATCGGGCTTGCTGGTCTGGAGGAGCAAGCGGACAAGGCCAAGGTGAGCGCCATTGCCATGGTGAGCGAAATGCGTCAGGTGACGACGCGAAAGGGTGACCGCATGGCTGTGCTTCAGCTGGAAGATCTGACGGGCTCCTGTGAGGCAGTGGTCTTTCCCAAGAGCTATGCGCGGCTTGCGGATCATCTGCTTGTCGAAGCCCGCCTACTGGTTTGGGCTGCTGTTGATCGCCGCGATGAGCGTGTTCAGCTGATTGTGGATGACTGCCGTGCCATCGATGATTTGCGCCTCCTCATGGTGGAGCTGGATGCCGATCAGGCCAGTGATGTGGCTGTTCAGCACAAGCTGAGGGAGTGCCTGCAGGCGTACCGCCCCGATCAGGATGAACTCGGGGTGCGCGTTCCGGTGGTCGCCGCCGTCCGACGGGGATCGGATGTTCGCTACGTGCGGTTAGGTCCCCAATTCTGCGTCCGAGATGTTGCTGCTGCGCAAAAGCATCTGCTGGACAGCTCCTTCAGGGTCAGTTGCAGTGACCCCCTGTTGGTTTGAGATTGGGTCTGAAGACGAGGGATTGAAGCGAACGATTTCAGCTCTGCTTCTGGGCTCGGATCGAACTGCGCAGTCTCTGCAGGTTGGGTTTGATGTGCTCGATTCCAAGCAGAGTTCCGGGTTGGGGTTCCCAGCTCGCTGACAAAACGCCGTAACTCAGTCCAACAAGGCCAAGCAGAAAAAACAAGCCGGACGTGACCAGCGTGATTCCAGGCGGGATGTCAAGGATGCCTCGGCTCACCAGCACGTAGCTTCCGACAAACACGCCCATTCCCATCAAGGAAGGGAGTCCGGTCGCGATGGCCACCCTCCGAGCCATCCGATTGGCCACATCTTTGGGAATCGGCTGGTTGACCGAAGGAGTGGGTGCCGATCGGCGCGGTTCAAACGGCAGGGGATCGCGTCGTTCGGCCATGGCTCACGAAGAAACTGGAACCGCGGATTAGCCGCGGATGCCCAGTTTGGCGATCAGATCCGTGTACCGCTTCTCGCTCTTGTTACGCACATAGCCGAGCAGGCGCTTGCGACGGCCGATCATCTTCAGAAGACCCTGACGAGAGGAGAAGTCGTGAATGTTCTGCTGCAGGTGGCTGCTCAGCTTCGAGATGCGCTCTGTGAGCATGGCCACCTGAACCTCAGCCGATCCGGTGTCGGTGGCGTGGGTCTGATGAGCGTTGATCAGTTCTTGCTTTTCGGTGGTATCGAGCGACATGCGCGGCGTCTGGCCCTGACAGTGCAAACAAACAATTTACTCTGCCGTGGGCCCCTAGGCCGATTGGCTTAACCACTTCAGGCTTGCCCGTAACCAGGCGTCGCCGTCATCCTCTGCGGGCACGTCGGTCCCTGTTGCCACGGCACGCATGGCTCTGCGGATTTCCAGATCTTCGTAGCCAAGGGTTTCGAGGGTGATCTGAAGCTCCCTTAAGGATGTCTCCCCGAGGGGAATCTCCTTCACATCACTGCGATCCACGAGGGACAGGCTTGGTTCCTGCAACGGTGCCCAGGCACCGAGGCGATCACGCAGTTCCACCGCGATCCGCTCAGCGGTGCGTTTGCCAACACCTTGCGCCTGCGTGAGGCGTTTCAGGTCGCCATCAACGATGGCAGCCACGAGCTCTTCAACTCGGCAACAATCGAGTAACGCCAGGGCCATCTGCGGACCAACCCCATTGACGCCAACAAGGGTTCGGAACAGATCGCGTTCCTGTTGCTCGCAGAATCCGTACAAGGTGGATCCATCCTCCCGCTGCACTTGGTGCACCCAGAACGTGCAGGAGGTGCCATCCATCTGTCGGCTCTGATCCCTGGAGGTGAGCTGCACCTCGTAACCGACTCCGCCGCAGGCGATCACCACCCCACGACGACCACCTTGCTCCCAGCTCTGGATTCTTTCTCCCTGCAGCCAGCCGATCATGGGAGAGTGTCTGTTGAAGCCATGCTGCCTGATCTGTCCAGCCCGTTCTCCATGCCCGTTCCGTTTCGTCGCTGGCTCCGGATCGCGGTAACAGGCCTGCTTTATTTGGTAATGAGCATTGGGCTCTCTGCATGCGTGGCATCCGATCAACCTCCTCGCTCCGTTCTGCTGAGTGCGTTGGGCCAGCAGATCCAGCTCACGCAGACCTCCATCGCCCGTTCCCTTGATCTGGACGCTGGCGGTGTTCCCGAGGTGAGCAGGGTGCGGCTGGAAGATCAGGACGCGATCCGCATCGGTGAGCAGAAAGGCGTGCATCTCACCGGTCGCTTTGACTGGCGTCTGCCCGGTGACGCTGTCAAGGTGGATAGCGCCTTTGAGCTGTACCTCGAACGGGGTGAACGCGGTGAAAGCTGGCGTTTGGCGATTCCAAGCGGCTCTGATGACGGCGCATCGCAGGCCTGGATCACCTACCCCCTCGCCATCGACTGACGGGCGCTCAAGCTGATCAGCGTGGCTCCAAGAACACACAGTGCTCCAACAATCACGCTCCCAGTAACCGGCTCTGCGAAGAAGAGCACACCCCAGAGGGTCGCGAACACGACTTGGACATAGTTGATTGATGTGGCTCGGGCCGCTGGCATGGCTGCCAGCCCCTGGGTGAGCCAGATCTGCCCCATCTGGGTCATGAGACCGACCCCGACAAGCCAGACCCAGTCCATGCCGGTCGGGAGAACGAACCTGCCCACGAGCAGCGGCAGTGTGGCGGGCACAGAGACCAACGGGAAATAAAACACGATCACCAGCGGATGTTCCCTCCCGGACAGCTGACGCACGCTCACATAGGCCAGGGCTGTCATCAGGGCTCCACCGAGTCCGATCAGCGCTGCCACGGTCGGGAGTCCTGCCACGGACTGACCCATCCATTCGGGCTGGACCACCAGGATCACTCCGATCAGGCCGAGCACGATGGCCAGTCCGATGCGTTTGCGGATCGGTTCCTTGAGCAGAGCCCAGGCTGAGAGCGCCGTCAGCGTGGGATAGGTGTACTGAATCAGGGTCGCTGCCGCGAGGGGCAAACTCGCCAAGGCCTGGAAGAAGAGCAGCAGCGCGATGGTGCCGAGCGCCCCGCGCATCAGCAGGAGTCCTTTCTGATGCCCCCAGGGCGAGACGTTCACCTGCGCAAGCATCGTCAGGGTGATCGCAATGCTGATCAGTGATCGGATCAACACGATCTCCGCCACAGGCAAACGGCCCCCGAGGTGTTTCACGCAGACCGTCATCAGGCTGAAAGCCATTGCTGCACCCAGCAAAGAGGTGCAGGCTCTCCACTCTTGGGGTGACTGCGTTCCGCGGATCGCTGCCAGCAGGCTCCGCATCAACACGTCCGCAACCACTCCAACAACCTTGCCACCCGTAGGGACGAACGGTTTCCCTCGGCGGATTTCTCGTCGCAAGCGCCTGGGTCTTCCACAATGGGGTGATGGTGAGTGCCCGTCTGCATCCCCGAACCATTGAGGCCGTCAAGGAGCGTGCCGACATCGTTGATGTGGTGGGTGAGCACGTCGTGCTCAAAAAGAAGGGCAGAGAGTTTGTTGGGATCTGCCCCTTCCACGACGACAGCAAGCCGTCGATGACGGTGTCGCCGGCGAAGCAGTTTTACTACTGCTTCTCTTGCGGTGCGGGAGGAAACTCCATCAAGTTTCTGATGGAGTTTCAGCGCCAGAGCTTCAGCGATGTGGTGCTGGATCTGGCCCGTCGTTATCAATTGCCTGTGGAGACCGTCGATGGTCCCCAGCAGGAGCGGTTGAAGCAGCAGCTGTCGCGTCGGGACACGTTGCATCGGGTGCTGGCGTTGGCCGCTGGTTGGTTTCGGAGCCAGCTGAAGGTTGCATCCGGTGCTGATGCGCTGCGCTACTTGCAAGACAAGCGTGGACTCAGTGACGCCACTCTTGAGCAGTTTGAACTGGGTTATGCGCCGGATCAGTGGGATGGTCTGCTGAAGCACCTCCAGCAGATTGAGGGTCTGGATCCTGAGCATCTCGAAGCCGCAGGTCTGGTGGTGCCGAGAAAGGGCGGCAATGGCTTCTATGACCGTTTCAGGCATCGAGTGATGGTGCCGATCAAGGACCGTCAGGGCCGGGTGATCGGTTTCGGCGGCCGCAGTCTTGATGGCACCGAACCCAAATACCTCAACTCTCCGGAAACCGAGGTGTTTGAGAAGGGCAAGCACTTGTATGGCCTTGATCGGGCGGCATCCGCAATCCGCAAAGACGACCGTGCCGTTGTGGTGGAGGGTTACTTCGACGTGATCGCCCTGCATGCTGCGGGCGTGACCAACGCCGTGGCTTCCCTGGGGACGGCCTTGAGCAGCCAGCAGATCACCCAGTTGTGCCGCTGCTGCGATGGCAAGCGCATCGTGCTGAACTTCGATGCTGATGGTGCCGGCGTTCGCGCCGCCAATCGCGCCATCGGCGAGGTGGAACAGCTGGCCCTTCAGGGACAACTTGAGCTGCGTGTTCTTCACCTTCCTTCTGGAAAGGATCCCGATGAATTCCTCAAGGACCATGGCGCCGGTGACTACAGGGCCCTTCTGGATCAGGCGCCTCTCTGGCTCGACTGGCAGATCGAGCAGGTGCTGGAGGGACGAGATCTCAGCAAGGCCGACCAGTTCCAGCGTTCCGTTTCCGCCCTAGTGGAACTGCTGGGCAAGCTTCCTCAGTCGGCGATTCGCACCCATTACATCCAGCAAGTGTCCGAGCGCCTCAGCGGCGGTCAGGGGCGCTTGGCTCTTCAGCTGGAGGAAGACCTGCGTCAGCAGGTTCAGGGACAGCGCTGGCATGGACGCTCAGCCCGTCATGAGAAATCGGGGGAAGCGAGTCAGCGAGAGCGTTGTGAAGCGGAGATCCTGCGCCTGTACCTTCATTGCCCCTCACACCGTGGCTCGATCCGGCAGGAGCTGCGCAGGCGTGAACTCGAGGACTTCGCCTTGCAGCACCACCGTCTGCTCTGGTCGTGCCTCACGGAGCTGGAGGAAGGAAATCTTGGCAGTGTGCGCTTGGAATCCATCAGTCGCGGTGAGGATCGAGGCGATGACTTGGCTGATCTGGATCTGCCCCGCCTGCTCACCGATCAACTGCTTCTGGAAAACAGCAGCCTTGTGACACGCCTCACACCCCTGCTGGAGCCTGGCGAGCTTCAGAAGGTCGCCTTGTCCCGGCCGATGGAACAGCTGCGAGGAACGGCCGCCATGCTCGAGCGTCAGAAAAGCCACAAGCGCTGCCGCCACCTGCTTGAGGCCTGGGCCGGGCAGCGGCTTCAGACGCTTGAGCGTTGCATTGCCGTGCTGATCGATGAGGAGCGTGAGCAGCAACAGCCCCAAACCGTCGACATGGAGCAGCGGATTCAAGCAATGTTCGACGATCTCAATGCCGAAGCCCTGCGTTTTCAGGAGCTGTACTACAGCGAACGCCGCCACATCCTGCATCTGGATCAACAGCGCTGCGCTGGCTACGGCGACGGCATCTCTCCTGCGGACTCGGATGCATCGGCCATGAGCGCCTGAGTCAACCGTGTGATCTGCCATGCGTCGGCATGGTCGGAGTTCCGCTGGCGTCGCAGGCCGGGGAGAGTCAGTGTCAGATCCTTGCGTCAGCGACAATCTCAACGAACTCCTGAAAGCCTGATGGGTGTTTTCGAGCGCTTTCTCAGTCTGTGGGTCGCTTTGGCGATCAGCGCGGGCGTGGCACTCGGTGCAGCGGTTCCTGCCCTGCCGGAGGTGATCGCATCCCTTGAAGTGGCAGGGATCAACCTCCCGATCGCTCTGCTGATCTGGGGAATGATCTACCCGATGATGCTGGCGGTTGATTTCTCCGCGATCGGAGGTCTCAGCCGTCAACCGCGCGGTCTGCTCATCACCGTTGCGGTGAACTGGCTGATCAAGCCGCTCACGATGACAGCGCTGGCCTGGCTGTTCATCCGCGGCCTGTTCTCCCCCTGGATTCCCGCTGAACTCGGTGATCAGTACGTGGCCGGCATGATCCTGCTTGGCGTGGCCCCCTGCACCGCCATGGTGTTCGTCTGGAGCCGTCTCAGCGATGGAGACGCCAATTACACCCTGGTGCAGGTGGCGGTGAACGACCTGATCATGGTGTTTGCCTTCGGTCCGATTGCAGCCCTGCTGCTCGGCGTGAGTGAGGTTCTGGTCCCTTGGGACACCCTGATCGCGGCTGTCGGATTGTTTGTTGTGGTTCCGCTGGCGGCCGGTTGGCTGACCCGGGTCTTTCTGCAGTCTTCGACTCGCATCAGCAGGCTTGAGCATCGCCTTAAACCGCTCACCGTGGTGTGCCTCATCGGCACCGTGTTGCTCCTGTTCATGGTGCAGGCAGGATCGATCCTTGCGGACCCTCTGGCCATCGTGCTGATCGCCGTGCCTCTGATTTTGCAGACCTATCTGA
This sequence comes from Synechococcus sp. WH 7805, assembly GCF_000153285.1. Taxonomy (NCBI): domain Bacteria; kingdom Bacillati; phylum Cyanobacteriota; class Cyanophyceae; order Synechococcales; family Synechococcaceae; genus Synechococcus; species Synechococcus sp. WH 7805. Next base: position 302,886 of record NZ_CH724168.1, read on the forward strand.
TCTTCTGGATCACGGCGCAGTGGATGCGGCTCTGGGGTCAGCCGCATGCCATTGCTGCACCGGGAGCCATGATCGGGGCTTCGAATTTCTTTGAGCTGGCTGTTGCCGTGGCGATCAGTCTGTTCGGTTTGCAGTCCGGTGCTGCCTTAGCCACTGTGGTGGGAGTTCTGGTGGAAGTGCCGGTCATGCTCTCGTTGGTGGCGATCGCCAACCGCAACCGTCGTCTGTTTCCTGTTTGAGATGTCTGAATTTTTCGAGGCGATCTGGCACGGGGAGGGCATCGGCGATGGCGGTGACCTGGAGGAAGCCCTTCAGGCTTACGTGGCGGTGAAGCCCGACGACAACGACTGGATCAAGGCCTGCGCAGCCGAAGGCGCTGACCCCCGCATCGATCGTTTCGCGTCTTTCGATGCCTACCTCGACAACGACGATGCCCTGGAAACCATTCCGGTGACGCCGCAGATGATTGTGGTGGCCATTGAGCAATTACCGGTCTGATGACGGGATCCTCAATTGATTTCAGTACCTGTGAGCCCGTCAATGGTCTCTGGCCTTCCCTGGTGGAGCGCTTGGGTCTCGAGAAGGCACAACGGGCTGCCCGTCAGGCCCTCGATCTGCAACGGATGTCGGGCCATGGCGGCACGCTTCCGGTGCTGTTCTGCGAAACCTGTGGACTGGCGTTGGCCAGTACCGATTCGCTGCGGGAGCAGACAGGGCTCAATGGCCATGGGGAGCACATGGTGCTTCTGTACAGCAGCCGTGCCCAGGAAGTGCAGCTGCTGCAGCACGCTTGAGTTCAATCCAGCTTGACCCCCAGCTGCATGGAGACGCTGTTGTTGATTTTCGGGCTCTGCAGTTCGTTGAAGATTGTCTGTCCGTTCAGTGACGTGAACAGTCTTTGATTCCCCATCGGAAAGATCTTGAGTGCCACTGAAAAGGTGTTGTTTGTGGCGATGCCGTTGACATAGGCGCCTGTGTAGCTGTTGGTGACAGTGACGCTCGCGATGGAACTGGGTTTCCACTCCAGCTGCGCTCTCGCGGTGCTGGCGGCAAAGGTCTGTCCGCAGATTGGATCTGCATCACATCCACGGCCTCCCCAGATCTGCTGAACCGAGGGGCCCACAGACACATTCAATGTTGTTGTTTTGTTTTTGATCAGGTCGTAGCCCAGGCCAGCGGATCCCACAAACACGTCGGTTCCGATCGTGTTGAGCGTGTCGTAATTGAAGGTGGTAGTTGCATAAGCGTTCAGGCGATTCCCCAACGCTCGCGTGTAACGCAGTTCGCCTTCGCCTTCATTGGTGTCCGTTGTGTTCGCTGTCTCTCCCTTGTCGCGTGTGACCTCGTAGGTGGCACGTCCTCTCACGCTCACACGGTCGGCGCCTTTGCTGTAGCTGGTGTTGAGCTGAAAGGTTCCACCTGCGGAGAGATCGTTGTCTGTGTTGTTCGCAGAGAGTCCTCCGGACACACTCAGACTCCATGGCTTTGCTGGTGGTTCGACGATCAGAGCCGTGGCCGGAATGCGCAGCCGACCGAGCACTGGATGCAGAAGAATGGTGATGGTTTCTGTGGTCTCCTCCGGAACCAGCACGCCCTTCAGCGTGTCTCCGTTCTTCAGTTTGAGCGTGACCTGTTCTTTCTTTGCCACTGGAGCAGCCAGTGCTGAATGTCCGAACAGCACAAGCGCTGCTGTGATGGGAAGTCTGCGCAGCACTTTCAAATCACTTTGGCGACTGCAGATCTTGTCACAACACTCCTGGTTCGCTGTGTTCCCTGATGCCTGATCATTCCCGCCATGACCGTTCTCCAGCTGATGATGGCCTCTATTTGGTCCCCTACTGGGTGCAAGGCGGACGATTCTGGATCGTGATCCTGGCTGTGCTCCTTTGCGGCGGAGTGATCCTGCCGTTTTCAGCTGCCTGGTTCGGGCGTCGTGCGTTCTCCAGCGGCTTTGGCTACGGAGCGGCGGCCACGTTCTGTTCGCTGGTCAGAGACGACAAGGTGCTGTCCCCTGATGCAGCGGTGGAACAACTCAAGACGTTGAAGACCAGTTTCTCCCGAACTGGTGCGATTGATGCGCGTCATTTTCAAGACGGAGTCAGTCAGGTGGTCGCCTCCCTCGGTGATTGCGCGTTCCTCTCCCGTGGGTGACGCCAGGTTCAGGCTTGGACCACCGGCACATCGCTCAGGCGCGTGGTGGCGGCGCGGCCGAGCTGCCCACGCCGCATCGCCCAGCCCGGATGCAGGCCGCAGGCGGCCCACTGAATGGTTCCCCGCCCATGCCGCTGGTTGAGCTGGTCGATGGTGCGCATCAGCACCTCCCGGCGTGCCTGGTCCACAGCGCTGCAGGGCACCAGCAGATGGTGCTGCAGTTGCTCGGTGCCCTGCAGGTGCTGCATGAGGACTCCGGCCTTCGCCAATTGCCGATGGGGTTGAAAGATGCGCTCCACCAGGGGAAGGGCTGCCTGCAGCAGCACCTGGGTGTCGTTGCTTGGCAGGTCGAGAGAGGTGCTGGCGCTCCGGCTGTAGAAGGCGGGCACGAACGGGCTGGTGCGGGTGTACACACTCAGGGCCGCGGCCCGTTGATTCTGTCGGCGTAATTTCTCGGCCGCTCGCACCACATAGGTGGCTACGGCTTCACGCAGCTCCTCCACACAGGTGACCGGCCGACTGAAGCTGCGGCTGACGCAGGTTTCCTGTTTGGGTGCCGGGATGAGATCGAGGGGGAGACAGGCGTGACCCTGCAGCTCGCGTTGCAGGCGTACTCCCACGACGCCTGCCTTGGCCCGCAGCGGACCGCTGGCCATGTCGCGCAGCTCGCGGGCATTGCGCACGCCTCGCAGTCGGCACCAGTGGGCCAGCTTGCGGCCGATTCCCCACACATCCTCGATGGCGATCGTCTCCAGCCAGCGATCCCCGTCGCCGCAGTCTCCGAGATCGAACAGGCCGGCATGGCTGGCCTCCACCTTCGCCAGTCGGTTCGCGAGCTTCGCCTGGCCTTTGCTCGCTCCCAGTCCGATGGCGATCGGCAGCCCCAGATTGCGCCGTGCCAGGGCCCGCATGCGTCGGCCCCAGGGTCGTAGATCGCCATCAGCAGGACGGCTGATGCGGGCGAAGGCTTCATCGATGGAATACACCTCGAGCTCTTCCACCTGGCTTTCCAGCAGACTCATCAGCCGCTGGCTCATGTCGGCGTAGAGGGCGTAGTTGGAGCTTCGCACCACCACTCCCTGGGCTTCCAGGTCCTGCTTCGCCTTGAAATAGGGGGTGCCCATAGCGATGCCGAGGGCCCGGGCTTCGGCGCTGCGGGCCACGATGCAGCCGTCGTTGTTCGACAGCACCACGACGGGGCGTCCCAGCAGGGCCGGATCGAGGCTCTGTTCGCAGGAGGCATAGAAATTGTTGGCATCGATCAGGGCGGTGACCCGGCTCATGGTGCTTAGAGGGGGTGAATCACATGGATGGCGACGCCCCAGATCTGCATGTCGCCGCAGTCCTCCAGTTCCAGGGGGGGATAGTCGGGATTGGCGGCCTCCAGCCGTAGTCGACCGCGATGGCGTGCCAGTCGCTTGAGTGTGAAACCGCCATCGAGCACCGCCACGACCACTCGACCCGGCCTGGGGTCGAGGCTGCGGTCCACCACCAACAGATCGCCGTCATGAATGCCGGCGCCGGTCATGGAATCACCGCTCACTCTCAGAAAAAATGTGCTGCTGGGATGGCGGATCAGCTGGTCGTTGAGATCGATTCCCACCTCCACGTAATCGTCCGCGGGGGAGGGAAAGCCCGCAGCCACCCGTTCGCAGGCCAGGGGCAGGTGGAGCGGACGCCGCTGGGAACACAGGGGCTGTGGCAACTGGCCGAAGGAGCGATCGAACGCCACAGAGACGAAACGAGCAAATCAGACTTCTAGGTTAGTACAGGCGTTCTAATTGTCTGCGCTTGGGTGTTGCCCCAGGGTCTGGCAGATGCATGCAGCAAGCCCGGCGGCAATCAGCGCCTGAGCCTGGGCATCGAAGTGAACGCCGTCCAGGGTGGAGGGATTGGCGACGGGCTGCACGTCGAAACAGGCCACGTCGAGTTCAGCGGCCAGTTGGCAGTAGTGCTCTGCCAGTGCCTGGGATTTGAGCTCAGCGCCCTCGAACCCCCAGGTCAGCGACTGGGGAGTGATCCGGATGGCCGGTGGTGTCATCAAAATGATCCGCGGAGACGTAGGCGGATCAAGGCGGGGGCCGCAGTTCAGGGCTCTGCGGGTGTCATGGATCAGGATGCGAGCGCCTGCCGTGATCTGCTCGGCGGAGAGATTGAGATAGCCCTTGCAGTCATTGCAACCCAGCGCAAGGATCACCACATCAATCGGTTTGTGGCTGTGGAGAGCGGTCATGAGGCCTGATCGGCCGCTGCAGCTGTAGTCGCCGCCGTAGTTCGCGGTACCGATGGCATCGTCGTGCAGCCATGTACGGGAATTGAGTCCTTCCTCGACGGTCCGCCAAGGCAGGTCGGGCCTGGTTTGGTTGAGAGCACGCTCCAGCTGATTCGGCCACCGTGTTGGCTGCGGAAAGCGTCCGCTGCCGTCCGGGTTGAATCCCCAGGTGTTGGAATCGCCGAAACAGAGAATGGTTCGAGGATCCTGGATGGTTGCTGTCATGGAGGGCGAGGACACGCGTTGCTTCAGTTCAGCGACACCCGGTAGGCGGTGCCAATGCGGTTCCGATCAGTGAGGATGCCCGGATTGCGGACACACCCATGGCTGAGTCTCCCTATCTCATAGCTCTGGCCCTGATTGAACAGGGAGGGGCCCGAGCTCTCCCCCTTGCGGGTCGTTCACTCAAGGCCGATGAAGCCGTTGCCGATCAGCCAACACAAGCGGCCCACGGCCTGGCTCTGGAGCTGTTGCTGCGCGTCTGGCAACGCAGTGAAAACGGCCCCTTGAAGCGAGCCTGCGGGGTGGAGAGCCTGCTGCTGGTGGAGCTGGCGATGGAGCGTTTGCCCGAGGACCTTCCAGCGTTGAAAGCAGCCTGGTTGAACAGTGGCGATACCGCGGCGTTCCACGCCGGCCTACGGGCGATGGGTGGACGTGCCTGGACGATGAGTATCGCCAAATTCCAGCCGGTAACCCTGACGCCCTGGACTGTTTAGTTGCCAGGGATCTGCTGGGGACCGTTCATGACTACTCATGCCCGGTGGTATGGGCTCCCTTGAAGAATGGCCTGCGCCCGGAACAGCTGCTCGAGCAACAGCAGCCGAGCGAGTTCATGGGGGAAAGTCATTGGTGAGAGGCTCAGCTGCCAGCGGGCTGCAGCTTTGAGCTCATCGGTGAGTCCATCGGCGCCGCCGATCACAAAAGCCAGGCGTTCATTGCCCAGACGCTCGAGCCGTTGAGCGAAAGGGATCGAAGCCAGTGGTGTGCCTTGCTCCATCAACATCACCGGCCATTCATCTGCTCGCAGCGTGGAGCGGATCGCCTCCGCTTCCTTCTCGGGTGTGCTGTCTTTGAGTTCCACCACCTGGAGGCCCTGGAGGCGTTTGAGGTAGAGGGCCACCCCTTCTTGGACCCAGCCCTTGCGCACCTTCCCAACAGCGATGATCCGGCAGCGGGAGATGTTCATGCCGCGTCGTCGAGAATCCAGGTGTCCTTGAGGCTGCCGCCGCGGTTCAGATTCACGATCGAGGAGCCAGGGGGCGCCACGCGAGTGAGCGCTCCTGGACGCACGGGCAGATTTTGTCCGTTTTGTAGGAGAAACAGCCGGTTCTGATCGCCATGCAGATCCTCTGGAGAGGCCAGTGAAATTCCCATGGATTCAGCCAGAAAGCGGTGCTCACTGATCTCGGTACTGACGGCGCTGGGGGTGAGCAACACGATCAGTGGATCATCCTGATGGGGGCAGAGCTGATGCAGAGCATTGCGAAGCAGCTGCAGACCCTGCTGAACGGGCCGAGGTGAATGGGCTGAGTTCTGGGGCAGTCCGGCCGCCAAGGAGGCTTCTCGGATACGGACGGCGTAGCCATGGCCTCAGCCGGCGTCATCGTCTTCGAGCAAGAGCTGTCCGAACGCCACATACAGGCTTTCCTCTTCGCTGCCGGGCGTCACGGCCGGGCGTCGAGGACGGGTGTTTTTTCCCGGGCCGGCGTTGCGGGCTGGCGTTGGGGCCGAAGAGAGACCCCCCTCTTGGGGTGAGTTGTGTGCTGCTCCCCGCGTCTGTTGCCGGGATTCCGCCTCGGCTTTGGTCTCCGCTTGGCGAAGACGATCCAAGAGGTGCTCTGGAACGGTTCCATCGCCGCTGACGTTCATCAGTTCATGGAAGAGAGCCTGGGGATTCTCTTCTGTTTCCACCTTGTGGAGCCGCTCGCTGGCGCGAGGGGCCTCACTGGGCTTGTCAGCGGGGGTCGGCAGCGATTGCGGCAATTCCCGGCCCAGTTTCTTCAGTCGTTCGAGGCTGCGAGGGTCAAAGCTCATCAGCAGCCCAGGGTGTCGCGGGTGTCCCGTCCGGTCACGGGGTTGGTGCCCTCAGCCGCTGCGCAGAGGGTTTTGAGCACATCCCCTCTTAGGGGCACATTGGTGAAATCAGCGCCGCTGATCGTCACATCGATGAAACGGGTGTTGAACGCGAAGGCGTCTTCCAGAACGGCATCGGTGAGATCCGTGCCGTTGAGCACGGCGGAATCCAGCGTGGCGTCGCGGAGATTGGTGCGGCTGAGGTTGGCGTCCTGCAGCTTGGCGCCGTACAAGCTGGCTCCTTGCAGGTCACTACCCGAGAGATCAGCCTCGCGCAGGTTGGTGAGGTTGAAGGTCACCCCCTGCATCTCCCGGTTGGCGAAATCAGCTCCGATCAGCACCTGTTTGGCGTAATCCATCGCTGCCTCAGCGGAGGGAAGCAGCAGGCCGAACACCAGCAACAAGGCAAGCACTGGAGCCAGCAGACAGCGTTGCATCATTGAAATCAAGGCGTAAAACCAGACTAAGCGGGATGGGCCTTGGACATTCACGCCTGGGAGCCCATATCGAGACCGTCATCCCTCAGGCGTGAACGATCCGCGCTGTCTTCTGATGGCGTCTTCAAGCCGTTCAAGCCGCTCCTCGCGGGACCCCCAAAGTTCGATCAGTTGTGGAGCGTTCTGCGTTGGCATCACATTGAATCGCTTGTCGCGATAAATCTGTTTGAAAATGGCATCAACTTCACTGCGGTAAGGGAGATCAATAGGGCGAATGCCATCGTCTTCCATCTCCACCGGCCATCGCTCGCTGATGGGTATGAAAACGATCAGGTCAAGGTTTTGAAGTGTGTCTCTCACCCTGGGAACCATGGCTTCAACGAATTCATTGTTGATATCAGTCGTGCCGTAGTCCGCTGTGTACTGCGAGTAAGCGATGTAATCCACTGGTGCGCGATCGAAAATCACGCATTCGTTTCTGGATCCATAGGCATTGACTCGGCTGGCGTTGTAATACAACTGAATGCCGTTATGCAAACGATTGCATTCCTGGCGAAATTGAATGTCATAGCCCTCGTTGTGAAGGGCTCGAAACGGTTCTTCTTCGCGAATGTAATGAGGATTGCGTTTCACCCAGTCCCAGACCAATGTGCTTTTCCCCTGGGAATGGGCTCCGCTGATGGCGATTCGCACGAGCATCTGGCGCCTCTGAGCTGTTCTAGCGCTGCAACATTGCGGGGAATGCTTCAGATCAGATCTCTCCTGATTGCATGAAGGCAAGGTTGAGCACTGCATCGTCGGGCCTCTGGGCTGAGGCACGGGCACTGGATCTTCTGCAAACCCGTGGTTGGGTCCTGCTGCATCAGCGTTGGTGCTGCCGTTACGGGGAAATTGATCTGCTCATGTGCAAACACAGTGGGAAGACATCCCGCTTGTTGGCGGTTGAGGTGAAGGGGCGCCGGCGCTGCGGACCAGATGGCTGGGGACAAGCGGCTTTGAATACGCAGAAGCGACGTCGCCTGGCCCGAACCCTGAACTGTTGGTTCGCCTTCAACCCTGAATACGCAACGAGTCAGCTGGAAGTGGTTCTTGCATTGGTTCCACTGCCCCCGAGCCATCGGGCGGTGCGTTGGCTCAGTGTTACGGATCTCAGTGCAACGGGTTGAAACGCCAAGAGACAACGAAATCCCAGCAGCAAGGCTTCAATCCTTCCGCCTGTCTGCGCAGAGGACCCTGATCCGCGTCAGCACCTCTGCCAATCCCTCATCGCTTCGATTCACCACCACATCCGCCTCTTCCTTGAGAGGTTTGATGAAGCGTTGTTCACCAGGAATCATCTGCCTGAGCACTTGCCTCAGCACAGAGATCACCGTTCTCTGTCGCTCTCGGGTGTCCCGTCGCAGACGGCGCAGCACTCTCATCGGAAGTGATTCCTCCACATAGATCAACAGATCAGGGGGCACTTCCTCAAAAAGCAGCTGAGGTCCGAAGGCTCCTTCTAGAAGCACCACGTCGACTGCATCATCGACCTTGTCTTCGACTGGGGTCCAAAGCACGGCACGGGTGCCCATGTCGTACCGACGGCGATGTTTCAGTTGTCCTAAGCGCAGCGCGTTCAAATCGTTGATCAGGCTGTCGACGTCGATGGCATCCACCGTGTCGAAGCCGTACAACGGGTCTGGGATCCAATGCTCGCTGTAATAGTCGTCGCAACCAATCACGACCGCTTGAATGCCTTCGTTCTGGAGTGCCGCAGCCAGCAAACCAGAAAACACCGTTTTCCCTGCTGCAGAAGGACCGCAGATACAGATCAAAGGCGTCTGAGAGCCTTCCAGAAGTCGACCTTCGGCAGAAGTTCATTGTGAAGGCCCGACCAGGATCAGTCAGGAGGCGCAGACCTGCTGATGCACAGTGAACGGATGACGTCGATGTGATGAGCTTCGGAGGCCACTCGCCACGCAAGCGTTTCGGGCAGCACTGGTTGCGCGATGAACGGGTGCTGGATCAAATTCTTGACGCATCCGAGCTTGGCAGCGATGACCGGGTTCTGGAGGTGGGGCCTGGGCGAGGTGCACTCACACAAAGGCTTCTGGCATCCACTGCTGCTGCGGTGCACGCCGTGGAGCTGGATCGAGATCTCGTTGCAGGACTCCAAGATCGTTTTGCTGACTCCCCGCAGTTTTCCCTGCGCGAAGGCGATGTCCTCGAGGTGCCGCTGACCCTTCCCGATGGTCAGCGGGCCACCAAGGTCGTGGCCAACATCCCTTACAACATCACCGGCCCCCTTCTGGAGCGCCTGATCGGTCGGCTGGATCAGCCGATTGATCCTCCCTACCAACGCCTGGTGCTGCTTGTGCAAAAGGAAGTGGCTGAACGCATCCGTGCGAGGCCTGGAGCGAGCAGCTTCAGCGCCCTGAGCGTTCGTATGCAGCTGCTTGCCCATTGCAGCAGCGTGTGTTCAGTTCCGCCACGTTGTTTTCAGCCTCCTCCGAAAGTGCACTCGGAAGTGATCCGCCTTGACCCCCTTCCCCAGGAGCAGCGTCCAGACCCAGTCACGTGCCGTCGCGTGGAATGTCTGCTCAAGCAGGCATTCCTGGCGCGGAGGAAAATGCTGCGCAACACCCTCAGCGTGTCCCAGCCCCTCTGCGAACTGGAGGAGATCACGCTGAAGGCCGGTATTGATCTACGCCAACGTCCCCAAGAGGTGGCTCCCAACGCCTGGGTGAAGCTCGCCAGGGGTTTGAATCAGGCCGACTCCGCTGCGTCCTCGCCATGACGGCTTCGGTTTGCGTCACTGCGCCCGCCAAGATCAACCTGCACCTCGAGGTGCTTGGCCTGCGTGCCGACGGTTTTCATGAGCTGGCCATGGTGATGCAGAGCATCGATCTCAAGGATGAGCTTCGTTGCGAGAACACGGCGGACGGGACTCTCTCTCTGACCTGTGACGAGCCAGATCTCAGCTGTGGTGATGACAATCTGATCCTCCGGGCTGCTCGACTGCTCAGGGAACGCTCCGGCTTCAGTGAACTTGGTGCGCGGATGCATCTGAGCAAACGCATTCCCATCGGCGCTGGCTTGGCGGGTGGGTCGAGCGATGGTGCCGCTGCGCTGGTTGCACTCAACGAACTCTGGGGATTGGGCCTGGTTGAGAGCCAAGTGGAGCGCTTGGCTGCCGACCTGGGATCGGATATGCCGTTCTGCGTTGCCGGTGGGACTCAATTGTGCTTTGGACGTGGCGAACGACTGGAGCCTCTGCCGCCTGTGGAGGCCGAGCTTGGACTTCTTCTGGTGAAAGATCCCGAGGTCAGTGTGTCCACGCCCTGGGCCTACGGCGAGTACCGGCGCCAGCGTGGCCATCAGTACCTCCAAGACGAGGCCTCGTTTGAACGCCGTCGTCAGGACCTCCGCTCCGCCCGATGGCTGCACCCCCTTGGCCAGGACATCCCGCCGTTACGCAACGATCTCCAAACCGTCGTTGCGCCTCTAACGCCGTCTGTGCGGAACGCGATGAAGTGTCTGCGACCCCAGCAAGGCTGTTTGCAGGTGGCGATGAGTGGTTCGGGCCCGAGCAGTTTCGGACTCTTTCTCGACCGGAGTGGGGCCGATCGGGCCAAGGAGGCTGTGGAGGCTCAACTTGATGGATTGGGTTTGCGGAGTTGGAGTTGCTCGTTAATCCCCCACGGGGTCAAGCTGATGTCATGACCGAGAGCCAGAAGGCCGATCAGGCCAATCCCTCCATCAGTCCCGAGCAGGCCGTTGATTCCCGGCCCCGCAAGGGACCACTGAGTTTTCTCTCAGGCTCTCTGACCAGCCTCATGCTGGCTTGGTTGAGCCTCGGACTTAGTAAAGGGATGGTGGCTTATTTCGCTGCCCATCCCCCCTCGTTCAGCAATGCCATCGCCCAGAGCATTGCTTCGGCATTGAAGACCTTGTTCACAGGGATGTGCTTCCTGGCCACCTTCAGCTTCGCGTTCATCGGCCTGGGCCTGCTTCTTGTCTTTCTTCGCAGTCTTTTCACAAGACCGGATGGTGACGCTGCCTAGCGTCGAAAGAGAAATGGTCTGTTGATGACCCTTCATGATCTTGGCCAGCTGATTTTGCTGCTGTCCCCCGGACTGCTTCTTTCCGTACTTCTGCTGGCTACTTTTGCCGCTGGAGGCTGAAGTTGCCTGGGCTGAGATAGCTTGGCCGCTGACGCCGGCATGGCCGGGATTGCAGCAACGCCGTGGCAGGGACGCTCCTCTTCAACGCTCTTCGCGAAGCCATCGATGAAGAAATGGCTCGGGATCCTCATGTCTGCGTGATGGGTGAGGACGTGGGCCAGTACGGCGGCTCCTACAAAGTCACCAAGGATCTCTACGAGAAGTACGGCGAACTGCGGGTGTTGGACACACCGATCGCCGAGAACAGTTTCACAGGAATGGCCGTCGGTGCTGCCATGACGGGGCTTCGGCCAATTGTGGAAGGCATGAACATGGGTTTTCTCCTGCTGGCCTTCAATCAGATCTCCAACAACATGGGGATGCTTCGCTACACCAGCGGTGGCAATTTCACGATCCCCACAGTCGTTCGGGGGCCTGGAGGTGTCGGTCGCCAGCTTGGCGCTGAACACAGCCAGCGTCTTGAGGCCTATTTCCACGCCGTGCCCGGCATCAAGATTGTGGCCTGCAGCACCCCGACCAATGCCAAGGGGCTCATGAAGGCCGCGATTCGCGACAACAATCCCGTGCTGTTTTTCGAGCATGTGTTGCTCTACAACCTCAGCGAGGAACTACCGGAAGGAGACTTCACCTGCGCTCTTGATCAGGCTGACCTTGTTAAGGAAGGGGCTGATGTCACGATCCTCACTTACTCACGCATGCGCCACCACTGCCTGAAGGCGGTGGAGCAGCTTGAGGAGGACGGTATCGATGTGGAGCTGATCGACCTGATCAGTCTGAAGCCCTTCGATATGGAAACGATCGCCCGATCGATTCGCAAGACCCATCGCGTGATCGTGGTGGAGGAATGCATGAAGACCGGCGGCATCGGAGCCGAGTTAATCGCTCTGATCACCGAGCATTGTTTCGATGATCTTGACGCCCGACCGATCCGCCTTTCGAGCCAGGACATCCCAACGCCTTACAACGGCAATCTTGAAAATCTCACGATCATTCAGCCGCACCAGATTGTTGAAGCAGCACAGACCATTGTTCGCCAGGGGCTCTGATCGATGGCCCGTCAACAGGGCTGGTTTGCCCTCATCCTTGCGCTGACGATCGCGGCAGCGTCTGTTCTTTCCAGCTTTCCTCTGCAGCTCGGACTCGATTTGCGCGGCGGCAGTCAACTCACCCTGGAAGTCCAGCCAGCCGGTTCCATCACTGCGATCAAGCCGGAACAGCTTGATGCGGTGAAGCTCGTGCTGGAACGACGGGTGAATGGTCTGGGTGTTGCAGAATCCACCCTCCAGACCGTCGGGAATGACCAACTGCTTCTGCAGCTGCCTGGGGTGACGGATCCAAGCCGTGCCGCCCGTGTTCTCGGCAGCACAGCTCTGCTGGAATTCAGGGCGCAGAAACCCGGGACTGAAGAGGAGATGCGCAGCCTTCTGCAGCTCCGTGCTCAGTTGAAAAGTGTTTTAGCTGTCAAAGCGGACGCCTCCGAAGCGGATGACGCGTCCATCAATCCCGAGGAACTGGCCAAGGTCCAGGAAGCCCTCGGCTTGGACGGTAACGCCAACAGTGAGGAGGAGCAGCTTCAGCAGCTCCTCGAGCGCACCAATGCTGAGATCGTTGATCGTTTCGAACCAGCGGCTCTCACCGGCAAGGATCTGGTGACTGCCGGACGTCAGCAACGACAGAATTCTTCAGGTTGGGAGGTCACCCTCGGTTTCAATGCTGAGGGAGGTGATCGCTTCGCCAAGCTCACCCAATCCATCGCCGGAACTGATCGGCTTCTGGGCATCGTTCTCGATGGAAGGCCGATCAGTGAAGCCAGTGTTGGACCTGAATTCAAGGCGGCTGGTATCGCCGGTGGAGCCGCGACGATCACCGGCAATTTCACCGCTGAAGAGGCCAGAGATCTCGAGGTTCAGCTTCGGGGCGGATCCTTGCCTCTTCCCGTTGAGATCCTCGAAGTTCGCACCATCGGTCCCACGCTTGGTGCAGACAACGTGCGTCGCAGCCTGATCGCTGCCTTGTCCGGCCTTGTGCTTGTAGGCCTCTTCATGGTGTTGACCTATCGCTTGGCCGGGGTTGTGGCGGTGATGGCTTTGAGCCTCTACGCCCTGTTCAATCTTGCGGTGTATGCCCTTATCCCCGTCACCCTCACGCTGCCGGGGATCGCTGGCTTCATCCTCAGTATCGGCATGGCTGTGGATGCCAACGTGTTGATCTTTGAGCGGGTGAAGGATGAACTGCGCCGTGGCAACACGCTGATTCGATCCATCGAAACCGGTTTTCAGGAAGCCATCTCTTCGATTCTTGATGGCCATCTCACCACCCTGATCAGCTGTGGTGCCCTCTTTTTCCTGGGAACAGGACTGGTGAAAGGTTTTGCGGCGACCCTTGGCATCGGTGTGATTCTCAGTTTGTTCACTGCCCTCACCTGCACACGCACCCTGCTGCGTTTTCTGATGAGTTACCAGGGTCTGCGCAGACCCACTAATTTTCTGCCCGCCGGGCAACTTCCCTCGTCGGCTGCCTGAGCTATGCCCATTTCTAATCCTGATCCCAAAGACCGTTCACTTCGGTTTCCTTTGACGAGCCGCAGGCGTCAGGTGTGGTTGATCTCTGCTGTGGTGCTTCTGATCAGCGTGGCTGGTCTTGTCCTGAGCTGGACCAACCCTCAGATTCGGTCTCCGTTAAGGCCTGGGCTTGATTTCACTGGAGGGACCAAGATTCAGTTGGAACGTCGTTGTGCTGCAGAGGCCTGCTCTGATCTAAGCGTTAGCACCATCGAAAACACCCTGACGGCCATCCCTCTCCCCGTTGAACCAGGCCGAAGGGCTCCCAATCTGGACACAGCCAGGGTTCAGCTTCTCGATCGGGGGCAGTCGGTTGTTCTGCGTATGCCAGCTCTGACGGCATCGCAGGGGCAGGCTGTGATCCAGGCCCTGGAGCCCGTTGCCGGCCCCTTTGTCGCTGGAGGTCAGTCGGTTGACACGATTGGTCCCAGCCTCGGCGTTCAGTTGCTGCGCAGCAGCTTGATCTCTCTTTTGGTTGCTTTCACCGGAATTGCTATCTACATCACAATCCGCTACGACCGGCGCTTTGCCTTTTTGGCTCTGGTGGCATTGGCTCACGACATCGTGATTGTTTGTGGTGTCTTTGCCTGGCTCGGCTTGATCACGGGTCTTGAGGTTGACAGCCTGTTTGCCGTTGCTCTCCTCACGATTGCTGGGTATTCCGTCAACGACACGGTGGTGGTGTTCGACCGCATCCGTGAACGCCAACGGGAGGACGGCGATCTTCACCTCACGGTGCAAGTCGACAGAGCGGTTTCCGCAACGTTGACGCGCACGCTCTACACAAGTGGCACCACGTTGCTCCCCTTGATTGCCCTGATTCTTTTTGGTGGATCAACGCTGTACTGGTTTGCTGTCGCTCTGGCCCTTGGCGTTGTGGTGGGGAGCTGGTCCAGCATTGCATTGGCACCCTCGTTGCTTAGCCTTTGGCCGAGTCGCACGAGTGCCCAGGCCAGTGCCTGAGGTGAAGACAGGCCAGAGGGAGCGCTCTCAACAGTGGGTTCCGCTGTTGCTATTGATCCTTGCGTTCCTGGATTTACGCACAGAACTCCGCCTTCTTCTGGATCACATCACGTTGACAGCGCTGATGTTTGCCTTTCGACAGCACACTCTGGCCGTGATCGTGCTGATGCTCCAGCCTTCTCTCTGGTCCCATTACCGACGCGGTCGCATTAAAGAACGATCTGCTGATTAGAGCGCTTGATGTCTACATGCAGTGTTCTCAATCATCAGTATCTAAACTGTTTATAGGTTTTGGTAGCTAAAGACTTTCGCGGAGCTGCATCAATCACTGCATTGCGTTTAATGTCCAGTTCAATGCAATTGAAGCGACGGTAATTTTCAGCGAATGTGCACGTTCGACGAGGTTCTTTGCTCTCTGCAACATCGACATCCTCGATCACTTTTGTGTTGGGAATTTTGGCTTCATAGCCCCGGGATGCTTGCTCCTGTGATTGTTCGCTGGTCTGTTGGAACGAGCAGAGTTCTTTGGCCAGGTTGTTGTCTGCTCTCTCCAGGCACTTGGCGTAGTCCGCTTCGATCCGGGCGCGCAGGCGTTCGTCGGCAAGCATTGTCAGCTTGAGACGTTCTTGCTTGCTCAGGGGTACGGATCGGCGAACTCGCCGCGTTGTTCTTACGACGAATTCTCCACCCTCTTGCACCCACCGTTCGGACTCGGCCTGTGCCGCCTCTCTGGAGGGGTAGTTGGGAAGGATTTTTTTTGCCTCCGGCGCAGACGTTGAGCGCCGGGCATTGGCATAAAAAAGGCCGGCGTACAGGAGAAGTCCAATCATGCCGCTTCCCGCCACTGTCGCGAATACAATCAGCGAGGAGGGCTTCTCCAACGATTTTTCCTAGACGAAGCGGAAAGCTAGCAGTTTGGTACAGGCGTGCACCCATCCATTTCCGAGTTGAGAAATACTCCCATTAATGTGGTGTCAAAACGAGGAGACGGTCATGACTCTCGATCTTGAAGCGAAGAAAACGTTGTTGCGGAAAATCCCCCATGGACTGTTTATCTGCGGCGTTGCCGAGGGTGATGCGGTGAATGGATTCACGGCGAGCTGGGTGACACAGGGTTCCTTTGAACCACCTCTCGTGGTGATGGCCGTGAAAGCCGACAGCACCAGCAACGGAATGATTCAGCGCACAGGTCGTTTTTCGCTCAACGTGCTCGCCAGCGATCAGAAAGACCTGGCTGCGGTTTTCTTCAAGCCTCAATCCGCCGTTGGTGGACGCTTCGAGGCAGCACCCTATGAATTGGGGCCTCTCGGTTTGCCAATTCTCAAAGATGGCCTTGGGGGAGTGGAGTGCCAAGTGGTAGGCCAGCTCGCCCACGGCGACCATACGGTTTTTATCGGTGAAGTGAAATCTTCCCTGCTCCATCGCGATGCTCCTGCACTCGAGCTCAGTGCAACGGGCTGGCAGTACGGAGGGTGATGAAGATTGTGGCCTTCCCTTCGCGATGGACCACAGTGAAGAAGCCCCATGGTCAGAGGACCCAGCGAGAGAACTCAATAACGAAATCTCGGAGCTTCAAGCCCGAGTTGCTTTCCCTCAACATTGGAGCAGCGGGGAGCATGAGCAACACGTCGAGAGATTGCGTCAGCTCAACGACCAAAAACGCCAATTGGAGGACTACAGCGAGAAGTAGCTGTAGCTCCGCCCTGGCATCTCTTGTTGATGGCTATGTCCATCGGTCCATGATGCGTTTGACCACGATCTGCTCCATCCCCACCTGAAGTACAACGACGAGAGGGAGCGCTAAGAGAACGCCTGGAAGTCCGAGCAGTGCTCCCAGGCTGAGTTGAGACGTGAGTGCCACCGTGGGCAACAGATTCACGGTTCTGCGCAAAAGGATGGGAGTGAGAAGAAAGGCTTCGAGGTTTTGAATCACTAATCGCAGCACCAGCACCTGCACCATCAGGGTCGGAGAGATGAGCAGGGCGATTCCCAGGGGAAGAACCGTGGCAGCGGTTGGGCCGATTGTGGGGACAAAAGTGAGAACGCCGCAGACCAAGGCACTCAACAATGCAAGCGGAACCTGCAGGGCGGCCAGACCGGCCCAGGTCAGAAGAAAGACAGCTGTTGCCGAAAGTGTCATTCCAGCCAACCATCCTCCGAGAGCCGCCCTGCAACGGTTGAGCACTTCAGCCATGGCGTCCCGTGCAGGCCTTGGAGTCGCCGCGATCACCATGCGGCGATGAGCTTCGGGATCAAGGGCGAGGAGAACAGCAAGAAGGCTCATGAGCAAAACCTGAATGAAGCCGTTGGCAGCTCCACCGGCGACTCCCAGGAGCTGAAACCCCACGGGTTGAACCTTGTCCCAGCTGAACTGGTCTGGAATGGATTGATTCAGTTCCGCAAGCAGGGGCTGGCTTGACAGGATGGTGCGTACTTTCCCAAGAAGGCTTGGCAGAAGAGACGTGAGCTGCCCGAACTGCGTGATCAGCTCTGGTAGAAGCAGGCGCATGACCACCATTCCACCGATTGCCAGCACCACCACCACGAGAAGGAGTGCCAGAGGACGTTGCATGCTGAAGCGTTTGATCAACATGTGCACCGGCACATCCAGAGCGACAGCAAGCACGACAGCACCAAACAGGACGAGGAGAACCCAACGCAGCTGCCACACCAGCAGGGCCAGCACCACCAAGGTGAGAGCAGCCAGCAGGTTGCGAGGATTCATGCGTTAACCCGTCTCTTTTTCCAGGGGTCGAGAAGGTCGTGAATCACGATTTCACGGATGATCACCTGAAGGACAACCGCGAGCGGCAGGGCCATCAGCAGACCCAGTGGGCCAAAAAGCACCGTGAAGATGAATTGGGCAGTGAGCGTGAGACCCGGAAGCAGATTCACCTGGTGCTGCATCACTGAAGGAGTAATCACGTAGCTTTCGACGTTCTGAACCACCACGTAAAGAGCTAAGACGGCAAGAGCTTTCCAAGGCGCATCCACCAGGGCAACCGACATGGGAAACACCGTGCTGAGAGTTGGTCCCACGTTTGGGATCACGTTGAGAAGACCAGCCAGGAGTGCGTTCGCGACAACCAGTTTGACGCCGAGTAGCGTCAGGCCAATGCCGGCAAGCACTGCCACACAGCACGAGCTGATCAACACACCGATCATCCAGCTGCTGAGCGCTTCACCACATTGGAGCAGGATGCTTCTCGCTCTGCGTCGATAGAACGAGGGAACCAACTGAATCCCCACCTCCCGATAGGCCATCGGCTGGATGCTGACCATCAAGGTCACGGCAATCACGAACAGCAGCTGAACAAGACCGTTGCCGACATTTCCTGCCAACCCAAGAACTCCTTTGAGGCTTCCGGTCACTCCAGAGGCAAGAGCCGAGCCGCTCGGGAGTCCCGAGAGGCCGTTGGAGAGATTCGACGGGGTGAACGCAGGTTGAGCGTCCTGGCCGTAAACAAGGGATGAAGCAGAATTCAGCCATCCGGTGACGATCTGCTGCAGTGCCCTGGCGGCAGCCGGAAGTTGCAGCAGGAGCTGCTGAAACTGGCTGAAGAACGGAGGAAGAATCACCGCCACCGCGATGGCGACCACGGACGCCAACCCGAGCAAACACACCAGAAGTGCCAATGGCCTCGGCAGGGACCAGCGCTCACGTAGGGCTCCCACCAAGGTGCAGAGAGCCATTGCCAACACAACCCCTGCGAAGAGGTGAATCAGAACGTCACGCAGGCTCCAGAGCAGTAGCCCGGAAATCAGCAATGCCGCTAACCCAAGCCAATGCTGAAACTTCACACTTCAGATTCTTCGTCGGCGCCTTCATTGTCACTCGAGTTTTGCGAATAACCGAGTCCTTTGGTCTCGGCGTAGCGTTCAGCAAAACGCATGAAGCGTTCAAAATCCTGCTCCGTTTTCCAGGTGTAAGTGGCCTCCAAGGCCGATGGCTTGCCGTTGACGAATTTGCCATTGACCTCTCGGGTCACCATCTCACCTTCCTCATCCACCATCCACATTCCAGCAATATTGCCGAGAGTTTCAGGAGCCAGAGCCTCAGGTTGCTCAAAGATGAATGTGGCCTGACCGGTCCGTCCATCCCGGCTGCGGGTGAGCCGGATATCAGGCACAACGGGTTCATCTGTACCGCGGAAGAACTGAATCGCTGCCTTGTCGCCGTCTGCCATGGATCGAACTACCGCGCAAGACGCGATCTTAAGAGCAGACCATTGCTGTGACGACGCCTCGTTCAACCAGTAGTTCGGCTGCTTCTTTGGGATCGATTCCCTCAAGGTCAATCGTTGAAGATGCTGGCTTGCGTTCCAGCTCCCGGTCATAGCAACCGTCGTAGTAAGCGAGCATTGCCAAGCAGGCATCGTCCCAGCGCTGCTGATCGATGGCTTCAAGGGCGACCCGTGTGCGCTGAGGCCCCAACCGCCGCTGGATTCGTTCGGTCGCTTCCCGCAAGGCGGTTGCGTCGTGCACGGCGTACACATCCACGAGACGGTTGATCCGCTCCTGATCACTGCGGCGGATTTCAAGAACAGGGGCTAACTGCATTTGCTGAAACAGGGCCCCAGGAATTCTGCAGCGGCCAACCTGGGCACTTTCGGCCTCGAGCCAGATTTCAGAGGCTCTCCGGCGCGCATGTCCTTCAAGCGTCTCGGCCAGTTGATTCTCGTAATGCTCCGTGCTTGGTTGCTCAGGCAGTCCGAGATTGCCGAAACTGCTTCCGCGGTGATGGGCAAGGCCTTCCAGGTCCACCACTGCCACGTTTTGACCTTCCAGCTCCAGAAGCAGGTCTGTCTTGCCGGTGCCTGTGCGTCCTCCGAGCACCTTGAGGGGCCAGGGAGCATCAAAGCTCTGAAGCACCCACTGCCGATAACGTTTGTATCCGCCTTCAAGCAGGCAGACCGGATGATCACTCAAGCCCGCCAGCCAGGCCATGCTGTTGGATCGCATCCCGCCTCGCCAGCAGTAGAGGCGTAAGGGTTGCGCTGCTCCCCCAGCGGTTCGGGTGAGGGAGTCCGACAGATCCCCTAGGCGAGGGCCGCAAAGGGTTAAACCGAGTTGGATCGCAGCATGGCGACCCTGCTGCTTGTACGTGAGCCCGACGTCGTGGCGCTGCTCATCCGTGAAGAGAGGAATGTTGATGGCTCCGGGCCAATGACCTTGAGCGAACTCCCTGGGGGTGCGAACGTCGACCAGCGGACCTGCCGCTTCGCGGAATGCCTCGACACTGACTGCTGTCGTGATGCCCATGCCTGACATAGTGGGCCAACGTCGACCCTGCCGAGCCGGCAGGACGTCATGCTCTCCGGAAGAACTCCAGCTCAAGATCTCAGCATCGACAAGCTCCTCGACCGCTTCGCGAACGGCTCGGCCCGGCAGCGTCGCGCGACAGCTGCTGCGCTGGAGAAGGCTGCCGATGCCTTGGCTGACGTTGCAACAGATGCTCTGAAGCCCTATGAACCCAGTGGGGATGACTGGGCCGCCGGGTGGATCCTCCAAGTTCTTCGCCGTCACCAACCTGACGCTCTCGCCCGAATTCCCGGAGTTGAATCGGGTGGCTGGTTTCAAGCCCCATCGGCTCGAGGAATCGACTACGGCCCAATGCAGCGAGCGTTGCTTGATGAGGACTTCGAAGAAGCCGATCGTCTGACCAGTTGCGTGCTGCGTGAGCTTGCAGGAGATCAGGCCGTGAAGCGGGGGTACGTGTATTTCAGCGAGGTGCCACCCATGGAAGGACTCGACCTGACCACTCTGGATCGGCTCTGGATCGCCTACTCACAGGGCCGCTTCGGATTCACGGTTCAGGCGCGACTGCTGAAGGCTTTGGATGGTCGATATGACAGGCTTTGGCCGAGAATTGGCTGGAAACTTGACGGCACCTGGACCCGGTATCCAGGCGCTTTCCAGTGGTCCATGGATGCACCGGAAGGGCACATGCCATTGATCAATCAGCTTCGCGGTGTCCGTCTGATGGATGCATTGCTGTCTCATCCTGGACTTCAGCCCAGAGTTTGAATTCTGGGGAGGCCTCCAGCCTCCTTGGTGTTTGGCATGGTCTTCATCCCTCGTTATGGTCGAAGAAGGATGGATCAGTCCGAATGTTCAGCCGCTATCTGCCTGTCTTTCGGTGGGCTGATTTCATCCTCCCTTCAACGCTGCAGTTAAGCCCTCTGCTGGAGCTGCTTCTCGATCCTGTTGATTGCCAGGAAACCTCTTGCAGGTTGCAGCTGGGATTGCAGGAGGCCATTGTGAATGCCGTGCGTCATGGCAATGCAGGTGACCCTGACAAATGTCTGCGCATCCGCAGGATTCTCACTCCCAACTGGTTGATCTGGCAGATCCAAGATGAGGGCGATGGGCTTCCAGGCCCCGCGCGTATCGCCTGCCTGCCTGAGCAATTGGATGCGAATCATGGTCGGGGACTGTTCCTGATGCATCAGTGTTTTGATGACATCCGCTGGAGCTCGCGCGGTAACCGTGTTCAGCTCGCATGTCGTCGACCTGGACGATCATCTGCTGTGGTCAACGGTGTGGGCACCCGGGATCTTTCAGTTCTCGTCTGATCCATCCCAGCGCCTGTTCGGTCAGTGCTTCCACATCGCCGCGATCGCCTGTCTGGAGGAGCTGAGTCAGTGCCGCAGCAAGCAGCTCTGCTCCCCGTCGATCCGGATTGGATTTCAGCCGGTGCCAATCGCGGTCTCCAATGCTGAGTGATTGATGCAGAGCCTTGGCTTGCTCCACGGCACCGTCAGGCCAGGGATTCACTGTCACGCCGATCCGTGCGTAGAGATCTTTCTAGTCTGAATGGGCGACGCGTGACAGCGGTGACCAAGCTTCACCGGTTTCAGCAACGAGCTCTTCATCATTTGAGCCGGCTTGCAGGTCTGCAGCCCAGACAATGGGAAGGCTCAGATCTCAAATCCAGGCGTCGGAGGCAGCAGCGTCAACTGATTCAGCAATGCGTTGACGCCGACCCAGAGGGATTTCGTTGGCTTGTCGATCGAGAACGAGGTCAACTCCTCTGGAAGGCCCTGCGATGGAGTGGGCCTGGACTCCTGGTCGGATGGTGGTTAAGCCGAAGTTGATTCAGACAGCAACGAGAGACTGCTGCACGACAACCAGGGAATCGGGGGGTTCTGGGATTGCACCATCCAGGGGAGGAACATCAGTGCCGCTGGTGTTCGTGAGCGTGTTCCCCTTGATCCAGGCCTGGTGAAGGGCCCGACGACGACGATCTTCTGCGAGGACTAGTCGATCTGCCGCTGAACGGGGACTTTCGCCTGGGTGAACGGCAGTACGCAGACAGATTCCGAAGCCATGCGCTTCTACCTGAACTTTGCCCTCCATCAACACCAACTGAAAGGTCCAGCCCTGCAACCAGCGGATCCGGAAAGGATTCGTCATCAGTGGTCACACAATTGATTGCACCTTATGGGGTCATACCACCCTTGCAAGACTGTCTGTCAGGGAATCACTTCGTGCCGCAGTCCGGCTTGGTTGCGCACCACACCCGCGTCATGAAGTGCGACTCTGCCTGCAGATTGCAGAATCCTGCGTCCAGAAGCCGCTGATCAATGTCGTCACTGATGTAATCGCGGTAGTAAGGCTCGTGAAACACGCGACGGAAATTGTCCATGGCTACGTCGAACTGGGGGGAATCTTTCAGCTGAACCGAGTCGGCGAGTACCAGGACCCCTCCTGGTTCTAGAAGCCTGTAACAGTCTTGAAGGACGGCCTGCCTGGCCTCAGCGGGCAGTTCGTGCATCAGAAACACACAGGTGAGGGCTTGAAAGCCGCCCTCATCGAAGGGCATGCGTTCGGCATTCCCTTGCACAAGCTGAACAAGGCTGCTGCGGCTTTGATTCAACCAACGATTGGCCTGACGCAGGTAGGCCTCGGAGAGGTCGACCCCGATCAGCGTGCATGCAGGGAGGGCCGCTCTGATCTGATGAAGGGTTCGTCCTGTCCCGGTGGCGACATCGAGGATGCGCAGACTCCCTGGGTTGCGGTTGGAAAAGTGCTTCAGACCGGCTTGAAGGAAAGGAATGATCCTGCGGCGCATCGCATCGGCGGCGCCATTGAACAGGATGTCGACCTGGAGGTCATAGAGCTCTGCCGAGTGGTCTGAAAGGTACCCATCGGTTTGGTGGTGAAAGTTCTGGAGGTAGTACTCGGGATAGAGCTCGCGATTGGAAAGATCCGGAAGATCTTGCACGTCTCTGGCCCGACGTCTGGACCAGTTGGAAGGAAGGTCTAGCCACACCCGGGGATAGCGTTCAGCCCATTCCAACCAGGGGATGTCAAAGAGAAGGGATTGTGGATAGATCCCTGCCTCAGCATCCTTCCAGTCACGGTCCTGCAGGGCATCGAGTGACTTCCTCAGGGCATTCATCATCTCCGCTGGAACCGGCTGGGTCTGCGGCACGACATCCGGAGCCACAGCCTCCATCACCTTGGTGCTCAGTTCCTTATGCACCAACCCCGCGAGGCTTCGTCCCTGCTGAAGGGTCCGATACGCGATTTCGGTGATGCTGGGCGCCATGACTTGGCCTGATCAAACCGAATCATTCCAGTCGATCCTTGAGCTCACTGTGGCCGTGGCTTGCGTTTCCACAGAACAATTTGTGAAGAAGAAGGAAAATAAGTAGCGGTTGCTACAGAATTGAATCATCCACAAAGGGGCTTAGCGATGATGCAGCAAGCGCAAGCAACATCTCCGGTCATTCAGTACTCCGGCAATGTGCTGGAGCGTCGTCAACGAGCAGCTGCGGAGTATTTGGCGTGGGCCGATCACCATGCTCACGTGATTGCCCGTGAAGAAGCTGCCCATGTGCAACGTGGGGGGCTCCAAGGGCTGGATCAGCGCAGTGCCGCTGCTCAGCAAGAGCTGTTGGCGCGTCGCAGGATGCACGAAAGGCATCTCCGCGACAGCGCCATGGCTCAGTTGCGACACCGCTGATGCCTGGATTCAGGCGTCGTAGTACATGGTGAATTCGTGGGGGTGCGGACGCTGGCGAAGCTGCTGCACCTCCTCGTACTTCAAATCGATCCAGTTATCAATGAAGTCTTTGGTGAACACACCACCTTCCATGAGGTAGTGATGATCAGCATTGAGCGCTTCCAAAGCACCATTCAGTGAGGCTGGAACCGTGTCAATCTCACTCAGGCGTTCTGCGGACAGCTCGAAGAGGTCCACATTCGTGGGAGCGCCCGGATCAATCTGATTTTTGATGCCATCAATGCCGGCCATCATCATGGCGGCGAAAGCCAGATAAGGGTTGGCCAGTGCGTCTCCGGAGCGGAACTCAAGGCGCTTGGCCTTGGGATTGGGTCCAGTCAGAGGGATACGCACCGCAGCTGAGCGATTGCCTTCGGAGTACACGAGATTGACTGGTGCTTCGAAGCCCGGCACCAGGCGCTTGTAGCTGTTGGTGGTGGGGTTGGTGAATGCGAGGAATGAAGGCGCGTGTTTGAGGATCCCGCCGATATACCAGCGGGCGGTTTGGGACAGGTTGGCCTCAGTGCCTTCGCCGAAGAACAGCGGTTGGCCTCCTTTCCAGAGGCTCTGGTGCACGTGCATGCCACTGCCGTTGTCGTTGAACACTGGCTTGGGCATGAATGTGGCGGTTTTGCCGTACTTCTTCGCCACATTGCGAACGACATATTTGTAGGTCATGGTGTTGTCCGCCGCCTGGATCAGCTCGGCGAATTTCATGCCTAGTTCGTGCTGCCCTGCACCGGCAACTTCATGGTGATGCTTTTCGATGGGGATCCCAAGTTGGGCCATCACGAGCAGCATTTCAGAACGGATGTCCTGCGCTGTGTCGTTGGGTGAAACGGGGAAATATCCCTCTTTTAACTGGATCTTGTAGCCAAGGTTTCCGCCTTCTTCGAGCCGTCCGGAGTTCCAGGCGGCTTCGATGGTGTCAACGCTGTAAAAGCTTCCTCCTTCGCTGGAGCTGTATCGCACGTCATCGAACAGGAAGAATTCAGGCTCAGGTCCGAAAAAGGCCGTGTCAGCGAGACCGCTGCCTGATAAGTAGGCCAGTGCCTTCTGAGCGAGAGCACGCGGGCAGCGATCGTAAGCGTCGCCGGTTCGCGGATCCTGAATCGAACAGATCAAGCTGAGAGTCTTGTGGCTGTAAAACGGATCGATCCAGGCCGTTGATGGGTCTGGCACCATCGCCATGTCGGACGCGTCAATGCTCTTCCATCCGCGAATTGAGGATCCGTCAAAGGCAAGTCCCTCGTTGAAGGACTCAGCTTCCAGAAGATCGGAACAGATGGTCAGGTGCTGCCACTTGCCGTGGAGGTCGGTGAACTTGAGATCAATGAGTTCAATGCCTTCATCCTTGATCTGACGGAGCACATCCTGGGCGGTCGTAGCCATTGGCGTCAGTGGTTCTTTGGATAGCAATTTGAACGTAGGGATCGATGTGCACCCGTTTTGTATCCGTCAGTACATTTTTTCTCTTGTCACTATTCATGAGGGCTTGGTGCTCCCTTGGTAACCGTTTCTGTCAAGTTCCCGGGATCCCACGCGCTGGAAGGGGTTTTGCGTCGATGGTGGTGTTAGCTTCCGGCCAACGTGGCCAGGGTTCTGCATGCGCGATGCCATCACCGGATTGATTGGTCGTTACGACCAGCTTGGCCGCTACCTCGATCGTTCTGCCATCGACCGGATTGAGGCTTATCTCGATGAATCCACCATCAGGCTGAAGGCTGTTGAGTTGATCAACAGGGAAGCGGCAGATCTTGTCCGTGAAGCCAGTCAGCGACTGTTTCAAGGGGATCCGGAATTGCTACTCCCCGGTGGAAACGCTTACACCACACGGCGTCTGGCGGCGTGTCTTCGTGACATGGATTATTTCCTGCGTTACGCCAGTTATGCCTTGATCGCTGGCGACAGCACGATCCTGAACGAGCGGGTCCTAAACGGGCTTGACGATACCTATAAAAGTCTGGGAGTACCGACCGGTCCGACGGTGAGAAGCATGGTTCTCCTCGCTGATGTTCTCTGTGAGCGTCTCCTCTCGGAAGGAGTTCCGTCGAATTGCCTTGGATTGGCTCGTTCGCCTTTTGAGCACATGGCTGCAGGGCTGGCTGCAAGCGACGTTCGCCAACGCTGATTCCTTCAAGGAATTTCCGTTCGTTTCAAGCGGCATCGGAACGGTGCTTTCTCGCTCAAATCGGCCCTCTCGCTGCGTAGGCTTCCGCCATTGAATGATGGTTTCCGGCCTGCCGATGACGCACTCTCTTCCCCAGGTCGAATCGCGCCATCGCCGATCCGTTGGCCCTATCAATACCCCTGACCGCCTCTTGCTGGGTCCCGGTCCCTCAAACGCCCATCCAACAGTTCTATCTGCACTGGCGAGAACTCCGATCGGTCATCTGGATCCTCTCTATGTCGATCTGATGGGTGAGGTTCAGGAGTTGCTCCGCTACGCCTGGCAGACGGACAATCGGCTCACCTTGCCCATGAGTGGCACGGGGAGCGCGGCGATGGAAGCCACCCTGGCAAACACGGTCGAGCCCGGAGATCGGGTCTTAGTAGCGGTTAAGGGGTATTTCGGAAATCGTCTTGCCGACATGGCAGGCCGTTACAGGGCCGATGTTCGGGTGATCGAAAAGCCATGGGGCGAGGCGTTCACTCTTGATGAGTTGGCCGCCGCCCTGGAGCATCACAAGCCTGCGATCCTGGCGATGGTTCATGCCGAAACCTCCACAGGCGTCTGCCAACCCATGGATGGAGTTGGTGATCTCTGCCGTCAGCACGACTGTCTGCTTCTCCTCGACACAGTCACCTCACTCGGTGGTGTTCCCCTCTATCTGGATGAGTGGAAGGTTGATATGGCTTACAGCTGCAGTCAGAAAGGCCTGAGCTGCCCTCCTGGTTTGGGACCCTTCACCATGGGCACCCGCGCGGAAGCCAAACTTGCTGCACGCAAGGACAAGGTTCCCAATTGGTATCTGGATGTTTCCTTGCTGAATCAGTACTGGGGAAGTGACAGGGTTTATCACCACACAGCTCCAGTGAACATGAACTTCGGAATGCGTGAAGCCCTACGCCTGCTGGCTGAGGAAGGGCTGGAGAATGCCTGGTCACGGCATCGCCGCAATGCCGAAGCGCTCTGGAATGGACTGCAATCCCTTGGGCTTGAAATGCATGTACCTGAGGAACTACGGCTGCCTACCCTCTCAACCGTGAAGATCCCCGACGATGTGGATGGAAAGGCTTTCTCCTCTCATCTGCTCAATACCCATGGCATCGAAGTTGGCGGTGGTCTTGGTGTTTTGGCAGGAAAGATCTGGAGAATCGGTTTGATGGGTTACAACTCCACTCCAGAGAATGTGGATCGGCTCCTCAATTTGTTTGAGTCTGAGCTTCCTCGTTTCCGCGAAGGATCCTGCGTCGCTGCCTGAACCAGCCCGCCAAGAGCGCAGAGGCTTCCTCTTCCATGACTCCCCCAATCACGTGCATGTGGTGGTGGGCGCTTTCATGGTCAGCGAGGTTGATCGTGCTGCCAAGCCCACCGCGCTTGCGGTCTTTGGCAGCGAAAATCACCTGTCCAACTCTGGCTTGCACGAGAGCACCGGCACACATCGGGCATGGCTCCAGAGTCACTAACAGGGTGCAGTGGTTCATGCGCCAGTCACCGAGGACCCAGGCGCCCTGACGTAACGCCATCAATTCCGCATGACCAAGGGGGTCGATGTGGGTTTCTCTGCGATTGGAACCGTGGCCAATGCACCGTCCTGCTTCATCGAGAAGAACAGCTGCGACAGGAATCTCTCCAGTCGCTCCCACGCGCTCAGCCCGTTTGAGCAGTCGCTGCATCCACGCTTTCAACGCCTTGTCTGTCAGCTGAACCGGGTCCGCCCGCACGGCCGTTCATCCCTGCTTTCCATCCAATGTGCCACCACAGGTGACAATGGTTTTTGATCGCAACTCTTACTTGCACGGCCCTGCTCGGACATCTTCTGAAGCGTTGGACCCGTTGGCTGCCTTTGCATCACCTGATGCCCTTGATCCTCAGTTGCAGAGGTTTCTGGAAGAGGCCTGCGCCTCACTTTGTCGATGGTTCGGAACCGCAAACCAGCGCTCACCCCTGCCTTCGCTCCGTTTGCTTCCTGATGCCTTTCCCGAAACGGAAGGGCTTGGGGCACAGCGTCTTCTGGATGATCTTCAGCAGGTCATGGATGGTGCTTACCAACCCTCCCATCCCGGTGCCTTGGCCCATTTGGATCCACCCCCAAACACGGCCTCGATTGCTGCGGAACTGATCTGTGCGGGACTTAATAACAATCTTCTCGCTGAGGAACTCTCACCGAGCCTTTCGCAACTGGAGCGCCAACTCTGTGAATGGTTTGCGTCCTGCTTCGACCTCCCGATGGGATCGGGAGGCGTTGCTGCCAGTGGCGGCACTCTGAGCAACCTCACTGCTCTGGTCACAGCGCGACATTCTCTTGGGCTGAATGCAGTTTCTGAAGCTGTCGTTCTGACAAGCGACGATGCCCATGTGTCCTTGGCCAAGGCCTGCAGGGTGATGGGTTTGAACGCCGATGCACTACGGCGGATTCCCGTCGATGCCAGTGGATGTCTTCGGCTGGATGCTCTTCAGTACGAACTAAACCTTCTCGCGGTTGAGAATCGTCCATGTCTGGCCGTTGTCGCCACGGCTGGCACGACGGTTCGTGGTGCGATCGACCCCTTGCGTGCGATTGCGGAGATCGCTCGCAACCATGGCACCTGGTTGCATGTGGATGGCGCCATCGGCGCTGTCTTTGCACTGTCGGGGAAGACCCGTGAACTGGTGGACGGATTAGAAGAGGCCGATTCAATCACCGTGAATCCCCAGAAACTGCTCGGGATCGCCAAAACGTCCTCCCTGTTGCTGGTTCGCGATCAGTCCACCCTTCACGCTGCGTTCGGAACCGGACTTCCTTACATGGAGCCTGCCACCGTTGGTGCCCATGGTGGTGAGATCGGACTGCAGGGAAGCAGGCCAGCAGAAATCCTCAAGCTTTGGCTCGGATTGCGTCAACTCGGAATGGCTGGAATCGACTCGCTTCTGAGCAATGCTTTGGCACGCAAAGAGCGGTTGCAGCAAAGCCTTGACGGTCAGGCGCTGGATGTTGTGTCGGGTCCGCTTCATCTGTTGGCCTGTGCACCGAAAAATACTGATGCTGACCAATGTGATCGTTGGTCAGCTCAACTTCGCCAGCGTCTACTCGATGAACAGATCATGGTGTCAAGACCCTGCTACCGGGGGCGTCACCACATCAAGGTTGTCCTGGGCAATCCACATACGTCCGATGCGCTG
This sequence comes from Synechococcus sp. WH 7805, assembly GCF_000153285.1. Taxonomy (NCBI): domain Bacteria; kingdom Bacillati; phylum Cyanobacteriota; class Cyanophyceae; order Synechococcales; family Synechococcaceae; genus Synechococcus; species Synechococcus sp. WH 7805. Next base: position 331,842 of record NZ_CH724168.1, read on the forward strand.
ATCAAACATTTGGGGATGATCATCAATCAATCGATCGTTCGGAGTGTTCACTGATGGCAGGATCTGAGGCACAACCGAAACGAGGTCGGTGGATCGCAGTGCTCACCGGCGCTATTTCGATTCTGATCGGGGTGCTCTATCTCGGTTTGATCACGGTTCTCGATAGCCGCGGTCCGATGCGTCCCCCTCCGCCTGAGGCCCTGGTCGGGGCGGAAGTCGTTTCTTCACCTGCTGTTGAAGGGGGTCCACCACCCGTCGCAGCGCAGTCTCAAGAAATTCCTTCAGTGAGCGATCGCGACGGTTGAGGTCGTAATGCCTCAACACAACGTCTTGAACGCCGCCATCGCCCCAATCTTGATCCTGTTGAAAGAACGTGATGAAGCTGGCACCGGCGATCCTGGTGAGCCATCCAGCCGCCACACCCTGGACTGCCCTGCCCAGCAGAAGCGTGGGAAGGTTCACGCTCAGTGCTGTTCCAATGATGGCCACCCCACCTTTCACAACGCCAAGGCCTGCCAACGTTCTCCCCACTGAGATCGCTAATTCCTGCGCCCTTGCACGCGTGAGTTGAACGCCATACACAGCAGCCACCTCCATCACCATCTGGGCATTGACCGCAGCTGTTCCGAGCAGATCCACTCCCGGTAAGGGAGTGGCTGCCACCACACCTGCGCTGATCCACGTGTAGCGATCGACGATGCGACGGCCCTCCCTCTCCCTTTGCCGATCGAGAAGGCTGCGGCCGGTCTCACCAAGCGATCGGCACTGAAGAAGGATGTTGTCGGCAAGCAGCTCCTCGCCGTCTTGATGCAGGACGACGGCCAGGCGTCTGAGCAGCTGCCCGACCTCCGCAGGTGGCTGGAGAGGTTTCTGGCCTGGTCTCGGCAGAGACTGGGGTGCTGCACTCGTGCCGACCACATCCTCGGGGGCCAGCCATCCCAGGCAGCGTTCCCGCAGCAGCATCATCAGCCGTCGCTCCTCTTCCTCACCCCTCAGATCGCATTTGTTCAGGACAAGGAGCAGCCTTTTGCCAAGACCAGAGAGACTTTGGACAACGGCCAGTTCCTGGCTGCGCAGATCACCATCCACGACAACCAACATCAGATCAGCGCGCGATGCCCTTCGTCTGGCTTGTTGCTCGCGGGTGCGGCCATCCTGTCCTCCTTCAAGGATTCCGGGTGTATCCACAAGAAGCACGCCTCGCTCCAAGCCTTTCAGTCTCAGGCGATAGGAGCGGATTTCATTGGTCGATCCCATGGATGCCCCAACCTTGCCCACGATGTCCTGCAACAGGGCACGGATCAAGGAGGTCTTTCCGCTTGATCCGGTCCCGAACACCACCACTTCCAGATCGCCACGCTCGAGTTGCTGAGCCACCCGCTCCCGTTCTTCCTGCAATGATCGGCGCGCGACATCGTCCTGAAGTCGAGCGAGAAGTCGGTCCACACTGTCGAGACTCTGACGGGCTGCTTCCCGTCGGTTGCCAGGTGGTTCGGGGCGATCAGAGTCCGCCACCTGAGAGCGGCGTCCTTGCTTCCAGCGTTTCAGCCACGGAACACCCACTTGGATCAGTGCCGCCACCAGGAGCACTGTCCCGATGAGAAGTACGGGGCCAACGAGCCATGGGGGTAGCCAGTAGCTGAGATCCCAAAGCAGGTTGCGGATGGCCTGAAGCACCAAGCCGATCACCATCAAAGCGACCAGAGCAGCGGTTCCTGCCAGTAGCAAGCGGGTCTGCTGTTTCATCCGCTTGTTATCGCGTATTGAGCCCGCCGCGTCCTGCCGATCGGATGATCTCGCCCCAGAGCGAGGCCGCAAGAGCACTTGAGCTGGTCGATGGGCTGTTGTCGTCGTTTCCTAGCCAGATACCCAGCACCCAGTGAAGACTTGGTTCGTAGCCGATGAACAAAAGATCGCGCCCGTCATTGGTGGTTCCGGTTTTTCCTCCTTCCTGACCTCCAAGAGACGCTCCTGTTCCTGTGCCGTTTCTCACCACCGCTCTCAACATGGCCTGCATCTGTTTGGCAACCTCTGGACGGATGGCCTGACGGCCGGCATTGACGCTGTTCCCTGTTGCGCCACTGAGACTGGTGCATCCCAGCTGATTGTCCTGTCGGCAGGTTTCAGCATCCAAGAGACGTCGGATGGTGGTGGGTGGTTTCCACAGCCCTTTGTTGACCACGGCGGCATAGGCGCTCGTGAGCTCGATTAAGCGCACCTCGCTTTGCCCGAGAGCTAGACCGGGAACAGGGTCCAAAGGGGTTGTGATTCCCAAGGCACGAGCCTGACGGACCACTTGCTCGAGTCCCACACGCTTGGCCAGTCGTAGAGCAGCGGTGTTGCTGCTCGACGCAAAAGCATTGGTGAGCGTCAGACGCCCTTTGCAAGGACTTTCAAACCGCTGTCCCCCCCATTCCATAGCGCTGCAGTCGATGCTCTCACCGGGCTTGATTCCTCGGTCCAGAGCAGCGAGGTACGTCATGAGCTTGAAGGTGCTTCCTGGCTGTCGCATCGCCATGGAGGCACGGTTGAACTGACTGAATCGGTAGTCGCGTCCACCCGCAATTGCCAGAACTCCACCACTGCGACTATCGATCACGACCGCAGCACCCTCACTGACACCAAGTCCGCCGGCATTGCTGATCAAGTTGCGAAGGCGCCGCTCAATCACGCTCTGAAGAACCGGATCAAGGTGGGTTTCGATCAGAAAATTGCCTTCCGCTGCCACCTCGGGGCCTACCAAAGCCGTCAGGTCTCTTCGAACCTGGTCGGTGTAAAAGGGAGCGGATCGACGCGTGGCTTTGCTGCTGCAGGCCGTTTGAGCCAGCTTGATGGGCTGACGCCGCGCAGCGCGTGCTTCATCCAAGGAGAGACGGCCGGCGTCGGCCATTTTGTTGAGAACCCTGTTGCGGGCTTCGAGGGCTCGCTGCGGAAACTGACAGGGGTCATGGCCGTTGGGCGATGGCAACAGGCCCACCAACAGCGCCGCTTCCTCCACCGTGAGCGATCCGGCTGATTTGTTGAAAAAAGTTCGGGCTGCATCGTCGAAGCCCCATCCCACGCCGAGATAAACCCTGTTGAGGTAGCTCAGAAGAAGTTCACCTTTGCTGAAGCGACTTTCCAGCTGCAGGGCGACGAGCAGTTCTCTCCATTTCCGGCCCAGAGTGTCCCCCTCCCCGACCAGATCCGGGTAAAGGCTTCTGGCCAGTTGCTGGGTGAGACTGCTTCCACCTTCCAGAACCTTGCCACCACTCAGGTTTGTGGCGAAGGCCCGCACCGTTCCAATCGGATCAACTCCTGGGTGCCACCAGAAACGGTTGTCTTCACTGCTGAGCAGAGCATTGATCAGAAATGGTGAAAAATCCGACAGAGAGGGAAGTTCGCGGTGGCGACTGGAATCAACGGAATCAAGAGGTTTGTTGTTGCCGTCGTAGATGGCCACCGGTCCGCGCACAGTGGCCAGTCGTCCCCGAACGGGAACATCCAGGCCAGCCAGAAGCAGCAGGGTGCCTGATCCTCCGAGGGCCAGTAGAAGTCCGATGCCGAGCCAGCGTCGGAACCGCTGCACAGCACGATCGGCTGGGTTTTCAAACAGGAGGGTTGGTGCTCCGGCTTCACTAGAAGGAGCCAGGCTGATTCGGTCGCCGTCTTTCAGCTCAATGTCCCTGACCCTGCGACCCTTCCACCAGAGCCCATTGGTTGAGTCCAGATCCTGGAGCCGCCACCGCCGATTGCGGCGCTGCAGCATCGCGTGCTGCCTGCTCACGGCGGGATGCTCGATGCAGATTTCCAAGTCATGATCGCGACCGATTCGGTACCCCTCTCCATGCAAATGAAGGTTGTGATCGGGGAAGTCGTGCTGATGAATGGTCAGTCGGGCCGTGCCCTGATCCTCTGAATTAGGCGTTGCCATGGCGTTCATGGAAGGCGTCGATGGCGAAGCAGATGACGGCGAGATTGATAACGACATCAGCCCAGTTGAAAATGGGGAAGTTGATCGGAATCAGTTCAAGAAAATCGGTGACATAACCCAATCGCCAGCGATCAATACCATTGCCGAGGGTTCCCCCGAGCAGAAAAGCGAGAGCCAGTCCCATCCAAAGACCACGTTTGGGCTGACTCCAGATCCAGCCTGTGACTCCAAGCGTCACCAGCAAGCTGAGCACACCAAGCCAGAGCGTGGAATCGGTGAACAAACTGAAAGCGGCTCCACTGTTCTGCACGAGACGCAGCTGCAGAAATCCGGGAATGAACGACACCGGCCTGCCAAGGATCAAGGCGGAATGAGCCCAGTACTTGCTCCACTGGTCAAGAATCACCATCAAGGCGCTGATGAGGAGCAGTGATCCGCGCCCTAAAGAACGGTGGCTGCGTTTCATTGATCGTCCTGCTGCGTTCATTCCACCCACAGGAGACTCCGGATCCCACGGGCCAGAAGACCCGCCGCGCAGCAAAGAGCGAGTTGAGCGGCCAGAGGTCCCAGGCTGTAACTGAACAAGAGTTCGGCAAGGGGGGCCTGCCATCGTTCGAACTCAGCACCGATGATGAGATTGAGCAGACCGCACACTTGGATGATCAGCAGACCCGTCATGGCGGCCAACGTGAGTCGGGTGATGTCATTCATGCCGCTCTGCTGGGACAACCGTCCTGTCAGCCATGCTGCGGGAACAAATCCCGCTAGGTATCCGAACCCCGGTGTGAGCACGTAAGCAAAGCCCCCGCCACCGTGAAACACAGGGAGATCGACCAGACCGATGGTCAGGTAAGCAACCGAAGCGATCACACCGGCTCGAGGTCCTGCCACCAGGGAGCAGATGAGCAGTGCCGGAACCTGCCAGGTACTGGGCAGAGACAACACCGGTGGCGGGAGTTCAGGCAATGGAATCACCAGGGCAGCCTGAATGAGGCTCCCCACAAGAATCAGGAACAGTCCGGCGACAGCGCCGCTCCACGTGGCTATAGCCCTCACGGGCAGTCGTCAGCTGGCACCATCCTGCTGTAAGAGGAAGGCATTGCCCAGCTTTCATGACCGTTTCCATTGGTGACCATGTGCGACTGCTCCGCGCCCAGCCCTACCTGAAGACAGCGGATCCGATGCCGATGCTCCGTCCTCCCGATCTCGTGGATCTCGATGACGTCGGCATCGTTGTTTCTCTGCTCCCTGCAGAAACCGTCGCAGTGCGTTTCTCCCGCGGAACATTTCTCTTGGCGGTTGATGCGTTGTCCCTTGTCGACAATCAAGCGTCAAGTTGACGGAAATGGTCCATTTCTCCAAACGGATTCGAGTCTGTTCAGAGTTGAACTGGGCCCACAAAGACTGAGCGTCGGCTTCTTCAGGTGCTGGCGGGCTGCCGTTCTGAGATCGACACCTGTGAGGTTGTCGAGTTGATCGAGACAGCGGCGATCGTGATCATCCGGTAGCCCTAGCCCGCGGAGCTGGGCACGACGCTCCGCCCGCTGGCCCGTGGTCTGGGAGGCGTGAGCGAGCTGTCCTCGGAATTTGGCCATTGCCAAATCCAGGTCCCTCTTCGCAATCACGGTGTCCAGAAGCTCTTCCCAGCTCTTCATCAACAGTTCGAGGCTCAGTTGCGCGCGTTCCACGCCTGTGGAGGCGTGCATCACGAAAGGAGCCGAATGCTGTCTGGCTGGATGGTGAACTCCCACGTCGTAAGCAACACCATGGTCTTCCCGGAGACGTCTGAACAGAAGGCTCGACATCCCCGATCCCAGGTGTGCGTGCAGCACTCTCAACGCCAGATCATCCGGATGGCCGTGGGGCAAGGTGGCTTGACCGAGCATCATCACAACCTGTTCCGTCTCCACTGGGTTCAGTGTCAACGAACTGTCTGGTTGTCCTGGATCGGCTGTCCAGTCTGGTGAGTGTGAGGTCTTCTCTCGCCTGCCTGATTCTTCGTAGCTCTCCAGAATCGTCTGAATTCCCTCAGGAAGCGTTCCGGACAGGGCTAGAACAGATCCACCGTCATTGAGTCTGTCCGCAAGGGCGATGAGGTGATCGTGATGAAGGTTCTCTAAATCCCCCGGGACCCCGAGAGGATCGTGTCCATAGGGACCCTGGCCATAGGCAAGTTGTCGCCAGCCATCAAAAGCGCGTTGGAACGGATCTTCCTGCTGCCGTTGGAGAGCCTGAAGGCTGAGTTCCTTTTCCAGCGCAATCTGAGCTGGGTTCAGATGCGGCTGCTGCAGCATCCATCCAAGAATCGGCAGAAGCCTTTCGGCGTCGGTTTGCGTGCATTTGAGGCTCACCAGAATTCCATCTTCATGGGTATCGCAACGAAGCCCTGCTCCGCAGCCCTCCACCAAATCCGCCAGCTGGACATGGTCCAGCGGTCCACAGCCGCGACTGAGAACGGAGCCGAGGAGTTGATGGCCACCCCGCTGTCCGAGAGGATCTGCACCACTTCCCCGTCGGATCCAGAGCTTTGCGGATAAGACGCCGGTCGTTGCGACCGGGTCAATGACCAACTCAGTGATTCCGTTCATGTTGTTTCCGCAGGGCGGGCGATCAAGGTGAACGCCTGGTCTGGCTGGAGTCGTTGCATCACTTGCTCCTGCAGAGCCGTCGCACTCCACAGTTCGAGATCGTTGAGTGGTTCAAGCAGCTGCCGCTGCCGCCCCCAAACGGCCTGAGAGCCTGCGCAGGCCGCCACCGATCCCGGGGCTTCAAGGCTGAAGCGGTAGCCATTGCCCACAAGTTGCAGAGCCCGGCTCCGTTCCTCCTCCAGCATCGGTTCCTCGGCGCTGCGCAGCAGTTCCTGATTGATCTCCTGTTCAACCCGTTCCAACTGTTCTTCCGGGCAGCATGCCTCCAGCATCACCAGGCTTCCCTGCTCGAGTGTCGTCACGTCCATGTCGATGGATTCGACGATCTGCAGATCTTCGCGGAGACGTTGCACCAGCCGGCTCCTGCGACCTTCAGACAGAATCGTCGTCGCTAAGTCTGCTCCTGCTACTCCGATTGGATCGGAAGCTGCAGCGGTTGGCCAGACCATCACTAAGCGCGCAGACTCAAGCCTGGGAAATCCGTGGCATTCCCTTCCGCTTTGAAAAGGCAGCTGCTCCGTTGAGCGGCTGCCTTCGCCAGGCGGGTTCGGAAGTGAGGGATCAGCCCCGTTGCTCAATGCTGTGAGCGCGCTCCCCCGGACTTGGCTGATCAGGTCAGTAGGAATGGCTCCAGCTACGGCAAGGCAGCAGTTCGGACCCTGGTAGCGGCGTTGGTGATAGCGACGCATTCCCTGGGGGTTCATTCCTTTCAGGCTGGAGTCGATTCCCAGAACCGGGCGCCCATAGGGGTGTTTGGGGAAGCAGCGTTCCAGCACTTTCTGAAACACCAGATCATCGGGTTGATCGCGGTACTGGGCAATTTCCTCCAGAACCACCTCACGCTCCATGGAGAACGAACCTTCATCGAGGGAGGGATGCAGGACCAGATCAAGCAACAGGTCCAACGCTGCTGATGTTTCCTTGGGTGGAACAAGAACATGGAAGTGCACGTCATCGAAACCGGTGGCGGCGTTGCTGCTGCCGCCGAGAGCTTCGATTTGGCGGTCGAAATCACCTGGTTGCAACCGTTCACTCCCCTTGAACACCATGTGCTCGAGAAAGTGAGCCATGCCCTCTTCACCGCTCTGTTCCCAGAAGCTGCCCCCCCGGCACCAGAAATCAAGGCAGATGAGACTGGCTCCCGGAAGATCTGCGGACACCAGGGTGCTGCCGTTTGTGAAAGTGAAGTATTCCAGTAGAGGACCGGATGAGATCGCTGTCAGGGTCCCGTGGCAAAGTCCCATTCTGTGCAATGACGGATCGGATTGATGCCTGAGTCCTCGAGTGGCCCGGAGCTTCATCCGTTGCTGGTGTCCCTGGCCGATCGCATCCGTCGGTGTCGTGAGGGCCTTCCCGAGTTACAGGACCGCGCGATTCCTGCGGATCTCGAGGAGATCATCGGCAGTCTTGATGGGGAGGCTTTGTTCATCCGCAATGAGGTGCACAGCTGTCGCGGACTGCGCAAGATGCATCTCGAAACGGCCCGACTCGGAGTCGGCCTGCAGATTCTCCACTGCGTGTTCTTCCCTGACCCACGCTTCGATCTTCCTGTGTTCGGAGCTGACATCGTTGCCAGTCCAGCCGGCATTTCCGCGGCCATCGTTGATCTTTCTCCCGTTGGTGAGCACCTTCCTGCTGCGATCGACGCAGGCCTCAGCAACATCGACATTCCTGCCTTTGAACAGGTTCGTGATCTCCCTGCCTGGGCCACGATTTTTTCACCATTCGTGTGCTTTATCAGACCTGCCAATCGCGTCGAACAGGATTGGTTTGTGGCGCTTGTTGAGACCTACCTGAGCATCTTGAGTCGTGCTGTGGAGTGTGCACAACCATCGGAGGCCAGCGATCCGCTTACGATTGCCCGATACCACGGGCAGGTGTCGTATTGCCAGCAACAGAAACGCAACGACAAAACCCGGCGGGTTCTGGAGAAAGCCTTCGGAACGAACTGGGCCGATCGGTACATCGAAGAGCTTCTTTTCGACGAACCAGCCTGCCCTTGATGTCGCGTCGGGCGATGTGGATCGGGGCGGGTACGCTCTCGTTCCTCGTCATCGTTGGGACTGTTGTTTATCTCCAACGGCCTGCCACTGTTGTCGCGGAGGCTCCTCAGACCGATGTGCCCCGACCACCGGAGGCTGTGGCGGCTCTGGGACGACTTCGCCCTCTTGGAGAGATTCGCCGCCTTGCGGCACCGGTCAGCGGCTTCGGAGGCACCCCCCGAGTTTCGAAGCTTCTGGTGAATGAGGGGGATGCGATCACCCGTGGCCAGGTGCTGGCTGTCTTCGATAGCCGCCCCCAGATTGAAGCTGATCTTTCGGCTCTTGATGCTCAGATTCGCTCTGTGGAGACGGAAATTCCTTTGCTTCGCCGACAGGTATTGCGCTATTCACAGGCTGCCAAAGTTGGCGCCGCTTCGATGGTGATTCTTGAAGAGAAGCAGAACGCCTTGACGTTGTCTCAACGTAAGCGCATCGAGCTGATCGCCGAACGTCGCATCCTTGAAGCCGACCTGGCGGACAGTGAACTGAAGTCTCCGATCGATGGCACCGTGCTCAAATTGCATGCCAGGGTCGGGGAGCGTCCCGGTGCCGATGGTGTGCTCGAAGTGGGCGCCAGCCAGTCGATGGAGGCCTTGATTGAGGTGTATGAATCCGACATCAACCGGATTGCTGTTGATGATCCGGTGACGCTTGTTAGCGAGAACGGTGGATTTGAAGGAAGCCTCACGGGGCGCGTCGAACGCATCAGCCCCCAGGTGAGACAACGGGAGGTTTTGTCCACGAACCCCACAGGTGATGCCGATGCCAGGGTTGTCGAGGTTCAGGTGAGCCTTGATCGCGATTCGGCACGTCGGGTTGAAACGTTGGCTGGTCTGAAAGTGATTGCTCGCTTCAAAGCCCCATGAGCGGTGGATTCTGGTCTAGCCGAGGCATTCCCCTGGCTTCACTGATGTTGATCCGACAGCCTGTGCGCTTGGCTGTTGCTCTAGCTGGAATCAGTTTTGCTGGAATCCTGATGTTCATGCAGTTGGGATTCAGAGACGGATTGTTTGATGCCAGTGTCACTGTGCATCGCTTATTTGATGCCGACATTGTTCTAATCAGCCCGCGTTCTACCAGTTCGGTGAGTATGGCTGGCTTTCCTAAAAGGCGGCTTGTACAGACCATGGCGCTTCCGGAAGTGGAAGGCATTACTCCTGTGAACTGGAATCTTCTCCTCTGGAGAAATCCTGAAACCCGTGGAACTCGATCCATTCTTGCTCTCGGCTTCGAACCTGGTGATCCTTTATTTACCGATCCGACTTTGTCGCCCAAAGCCAAGAAGCTCACTCAAAAAGGCAGAGTTCTGTTTGATGAAAAATCGCGTCCTGAGTTCGGGCCTGTTGCTGAGTGGTTCCGCGAAGGTCGCGTTGTGGAAAGCGAAATTGCTGGCAAGCGTGTTCGTGTTGCCGGCCTGATTGGACTTGGAACGTCCTTCGGTGCCGATGGAAATCTCCTGACCAGCAGCGAAACATTCCTTGAACTGCTCCCCAACACGCCCCCTGGAAGCATTGAGGTGGGATTGATTCGCCTCAAGGCCGATGCAGACCCTGCATTGGCTGTGGAGCGCTTAAAGACCTTGCTCCCAGATGACGTCTCCGTTTTGACAAAACAAGGCTTCATCGATTTTGAGCAGAATTATTGGAAAACCGGTACTTCGATTGGCTTCATCTTCACCCTCGGAGCCGCCATGGGTTTCGTGGTGGGGTGTGTGATCGTTTACCAGGTGCTCTATTCCGATGTGAGTGATCACCTGCCTGAATACGCCACGTTGATGGCAATGGGATATCGCCTCAACACACTTCTCGGCGTTGTGGTTCGTGAAGGATTACTGCTTGCTCTCTTCGGATATCTGCCGGCCTATGCCGCCGGCCAAGGTCTGTACCTGCTCGTTAGGAATGCAACCCAGCTTCCTGTTGCCATGGATTTCAGCCGAGCTTTCACAGTGTTCACCATGATTTTGATTATGTGCATGGCGTCGGCGGGATTGGCGATGCGTCGCCTCGTGGATGCTGACCCGGCGGAGATCTTCTGATGTCAAGCAGCGCGCTTTCAGAGTCGATCCACAAGCCAGGCTCTCGACAGGAGCTCAGTGTGCGTATCAGTGGCTTGAGTCACTGGTACGGAAAGGGTTCGAACCGTCGGCAGGTGTTGCAGGGAGTTGATCTAGAGATCGCTGCCGGTGAAGTGGTGCTTCTGACAGGGCCATCCGGATGTGGAAAGACCACGCTGCTCACGTTGATCGGAGCTTTGCGTCAAGTGCAGCAGGGCGACGTTCGCGTGTTCGGTCAGCAGTTGCAGGGAGCTAGACGGGGCCAGCGGCAGAGGCTTCGGCGCCGGATCGGGATGATCTTTCAGGGCCACAATCTTCTCCGTTGCCTCACAGCCGAGCAGAACGTTCAGATGGGTGCCGATCTTCTCCCCGGATTCAGTTATCGGGGCCGGCGTGATCAAGCCAGGCAGTGGTTGCGTGCTGTTGGCCTGGACGATGAACTCGGCAAACTCCCCCACGATCTCTCAGGGGGACAGAAACAGCGCGTCGCCATTGCCCGAGCGCTTGCCGCCAGGCCCAAACTCTTGCTGGCTGATGAACCCACGGCCGCTCTCGACAGCGCAACGGGGCGAGAAGTGGTGGAATTGTTGAAACGTTTGGCGAGGGAACAATCCTGTTCCGTCCTCATGGTTACCCACGATCCCAGGATTCTCGATGTGGCCGATCGTTTGGTGCGGATGGAAGATGGCCGCCTTTTTCAGGCCATTGAGTAGGTTGGGGTGACAACAGGAACCGTTTCAACCAACGCATGTCCAAGCGCAGAAACCTCAAGAAAGAAAAGCAGGAGCGCAACCGCGCCTACGCACGCAAGTTCAAGAAGCGCAAGATGCGCAATGACGGTCGTGGCGAAGGTGCTGGCAACGGTGTCACAGGGACTGCCAACAATGGTGGTGCCGCCGATTGAGTTCCGGCTTTGCTGTTAGAGGGGGGGCTACCCCCCTCTTTTTTTGTGCCCTTAGGCTGACGTCAATCGGATCACCGTGAAGCGCGGATGTTCATCAGCGTTGTCATTCCCACCTACAACCGACGCTCGATCCTGGAAAAGTGCCTGCTTGCACTGGAAGGGCAGACTCCAAGTGGGGAGATTGAAAATTATGAGGTGGTCGTTGTCGACGACGGCTCCACCGATGGAACGCCGGACTGGTTGAGAGCCTCAAGCAGTCGTTTCCCCAGCATGCGTCTGATCGAACAGAGCCACGGTGGACCCGCTGAAGGTCGGAACCGCGGCGTCAGTCACGCTCGGGGTGACGTCATTGTCTTCATCGACAGTGATCTGGTGGTTACACCAACGTTTCTGGCCAGTCATGCCAAAGCGCTCTCTGCTCAGTGGCGTCGAAGCGGACATCGTTTGTGCTTCACCTACGGCGCTGTGATCAATACTGCGAATTTTGAGAATCCAACGCAGGAGCGGCACAAGCTTCGAGATCTCTCCTGGGCTTATTTCGCAACCGGCAACGTCGCCATCGACCGCTCCGTTCTCGAGCAGTCCGGTCTTTTTGATACGGGATTCCGTCTCTATGGCTGGGAAGATCTTGAACTTGGTGAACGTCTGAGGCAGATGGGTGTGGAGCTCGTTCGCTGTCCTGAAGCTGTCGGCTATCACTGGCATCCCGCGTTCCGGCTTGAGCAAATTCCCGATCTGATTCGTGTGGAGAAAGAGCGCGCGCGGATGGGCCTTGTCTTCTACAGAAAGCATCCCAGTCGCCGAGTACGCATGATTATTCAGTTCACTTGGATGCACAGGGTTCTCTGGTCCGTTTTGACCCTGGGAGGTTTGGTCAATGAGCGATCACTCAAGCCGCTTCTCTCCTGGCTCATCCATCGAGGACAGCCCTCTCTGGCCCTCGAACTTCTGCGCCTCCCCTTGAACCGACTGGGCGTTGAGGCTCTCTACAGCGAGGCCAGGGCCAACGGTCTGCATTAAACCGACCGTTTGATAAATTCAAGACGTTCTCTCAAACCGCACACCTGTCTGTTTCGGGTGCTGATCGTCTGGGCATAAGCCCGCACGTGATCCCTGACAGGTGGAGGCCAACCCGAAACCTCAAACAATTATGGCTGTTGTCACTCTCTCTGAGATGATGGAGGCTGGTGCCCACTTTGGTCACCAGACTCGTCGTTGGAATCCCAAAATGTCGCGCTACATCTACTGCGCGCGGAATGGGGTTCACATCATTGATCTTGTGCAGACCGCTGTCTGCATGAATAACGCCTACAAATGGGTGCGTTCTGCTGCGAGGAGCGGCAAACGTTTTCTCTTTGTCGGCACGAAGAAACAAGCTTCTGAAGTGGTGGCTCTAGAGGCCACACGCTGTGGTGGGTCGTACGTCAATCAACGCTGGTTGGGCGGCATGCTGACCAACTGGACCACGATGAAAGCCAGAATCGATCGCCTCAAGGATCTTGAGCGCATGGAGGCAAGCGGAGCGATCGCCATGCGTCCCAAGAAGGAGGGCGCCGTTCTACGTCGTGAACTTGACCGTCTCCAGAAATATCTGGGCGGCCTCAAGAACATGCGTCGTCTTCCCGATGTAGTGGTGCTGGTTGATCAGCGTCGTGAAACCAATGCGGTGCTCGAGGCCCGCAAATTGGATATTCCTCTGGTCTCCATGCTGGACACCAACTGTGATCCTGATCTTTGCGAGGTTCCCATCCCCTGCAACGACGATGCCGTGCGTTCCGTTCAGCTGGTGCTGAGCCGTCTCGCCGATGCCATCAATGAAGGCCGTCATGGCTCCAATGAACAGCGTGGTGGTGACGACAGCGAAGGCTGAGTCCCTCGAGCCGCTAAGTTCACGCCGCCCTTCCGAATGTTTGGAAAGGCGGCTTTTTGCCCAAACACTCCCCTCCTTCTCTTCTGATGGCCGCTGCCGTATCCGCCAAGCTCGTTAAGGACCTGCGCGACAAGACCGGCGCTGGAATGATGGATTGCAAGAAAGCACTTGCAGCCACTGACGGCGATGCTGACAAAGCCATCGAATGGCTTCGTCAGAAAGGTATCGCCAGCGCTGAGAAAAAGTCAGGACGCACCGCTGCGGAAGGTGCTGTTGGCAGCTACATCCACACCGGAGCCCGTGTTGGCGTGCTGATCGAAGTCAACTGTGAAACCGACTTCGTCGCCCGAGGCGAGATGTTCCAGGAGTTGCTCAGGGACGTGGCCATGCAAGTGGCTGCCTGCCCAGGTGTGGAGTATGTCAACACCGATGAGATTCCTTCCGAGATCCGTGAGCGAGAGAAGGCCATTGAGATGGGACGTGATGATCTCGATGGCAAACCTGAGCAAATGAAGGAAAAGATTGTCGAAGGTCGGATCAACAAGCGACTCAAAGAACTGGCCCTGATGGAGCAACCCTTCATCAAAGACAGTTCTCTCACCGTTGCCGAACTCGTCAAGCAGACGGCAGGAAAGATCGGTGAAAATGTGAAGGTGCGTCGCTTCACTCGTTACACCCTCGGTGAGGGCATCGAAGTGGAAGACAACGATTTTGCCGCTGAAGTGGCATCCATGACCAAGGGCTGATTTTGGAGGTTCACTCGGAGAGTCGCCATCGTCATGATCCAGACCTCCAGCTGGAGCGTTTGGCCAAGCGATGTCGCTCTCTATCCCCCTCGATTTACCGGGAGCAAGCGCTCTACCTTCAGATTGTTCGCGATCAGCTCCCCAAGGCCGTCCGAACCGCGATCAAGCATCTTCTCTGTGACCCCGATGTGGACGCACGGATCCGCAGAGGGGATGGCCTGAAAAGCATCCATCTCCGGGTTGATGCACTTGTTCAGAAAACCACCACCTTGATCACTGTCGAGCAGCTGCTCGTCACGGCCGAACGTTTAAGGGCGGATGCCCAGCGCAGCCGCCTCCTCCAGGTTCAGGCAATGGCCAGTTCCTCTGAAACGCTGGTTGCCTCAGAGCCCTGTCATGAAATTCATCTCGGACTGTCGCTTCCCCTCGATCGTCCTGACTTGATCGATGGTTTGGTCCCTGACCCGCAATCTTCAGACCGTGGTGGAGCTGAAGCGGATCAGTTCTCTAAGGAAGAACAACCACCGATTCAAGAGGCTACGGAACTGGATCTGCTCCGTTCCCTGTTTGTCTTGGCCAGTGAGTCAATGGAAACAAGAGAGGCCCAGGTGTCTTCCGGTGAAGCCATGACACCTTCGGAGAGCTCGTTGCTGCGGTCGGTTTCATCATCGAATCAGTTGATGCCAGCGTCACCGAGCGATCTGCTGGCCTGGATTGAGGGACTTGATGCAGCCCTTTGCAGACGCCTCCGCAATCTTTCCCATGCGCTCAATGTGGAGCTGATGCGCGCGGGAATCATCAGAAGTCTTCTACCCATCCAGTTGTTGGAGGCCGCCATGAACGGTCAGCTGCCGTCTCAGGCTTCCCAGTCCAATCTTCTGAGACTCCATCTCCCGCTGCCCGTTGCTGCTGATGAGCAGTCCTTTGAAAGCCACTGCCTACTTCTGCGCAGCTCTGAGCTGGAATTCGATCATCCCTCTCTGCGCCGTTGCCGCGAACGCATTCAGCAGCAACGGCGTTATCTCTCCACTCTTGTGGTTAAGGAGCGACACTGGCAACGTCGCTCAAGCACCAGGGAGGTTCAAACCCATTGGTGGCCCAACCGAACGGAGATCCCTCCGCGCCATTGAGTCCTGGCCTGGATCATCAGGCTCTGGAGCGTTTTCAGATCTGGATTCGCCCGCTCCAGCAGGCGCTGTCGCTTGAGGCGGAGCGAGGATTCGTCAATGTTCAAGGCCGGCAGGAGACATTCCACAGTTTCCTAAGCCGTGAATTGGGTGCACCACCAGGAATTCCTTTTCCGCCCGATTGCAAGGAACGCCTGCAGGCGTTCTCCAATGATTTTCAGTCCTATCCCTCTCTCAGTGATGCAGCGCGTCGGCGCCTAGTCACCACGGTGAGGCAGTGGCTCCATGCCCTTCGTCAGCGCCTGGAACCCACCCGACCGATGGCACCTCCCAAATTGAAGGTTGCCACGAGCAGCCCGGCAGCTCCAGCGACTCACCACGGAATCATGCCGTTGGACGCACCACTGTCACGGGTCCGTGGCATCGGCCCCAAGCAGGCGGAACGCCTGGCCAGCCTCGGTCTCCTGGTGGTCAGAGATCTATTGCTTCATTACCCCAGGGACTATGTGGATTACTCCGCCTTGCGCCGGATTGAGGCCTTGGTTCCCGGGGAAACAGCCACCATCGTTGCCACCGTCCGTCGCTGTCACGGCTTCACGAGTCCGAGAAATCCCAATCTCTCCATTCTCGAGCTGCAGCTTCAGGACCCCACCGGACGCATCAAGGTCAGTCGTTTTCTGGCAGGTCGGCGTTTCAGCAATCCCTCCTATCTCCATGGACAGACCCGGCTCTATCCAAATGGAGCCACCGTTGCAGTGAGCGGTCTGGTCAAGGATGGTCCCTACGGCCTGAGCTTTCAGGATCCGCTAATTGAAGTGATGGAGAGTGCTCAGGCCCCCTTGCAATCCAAACGCATTGGCAGGCTGTTGCCGGTGTACTCCCTGACGGAAGGTCTGACGGCCGATCGTTTCAGAACCTTGGTGGAAGCGGCGCTGCCATCCGTCCGTCTCTGGCCTGAACCACTGCCACCTCAAAGACGCCAAGCTAGGCAGCTGCTGGACAGGCATCAGGCGCTGACGGCCATTCATCGACCGGAGACGTCCGAGCAGCTTCAGCAGGCCCGTCACCGTCTTGTCTTTGATGAATTTCTGCTGCTTCAGCTCGGATTGATGCAACGCAGGGCGGCACTGCGTCAGCGAGCGGCACCATCACTGAGGATCGCCTCGGATCGCGACGGTCTCTTGGCTCGCTTCCTTGACAATCTTCCATTCCAATTCACAGGGGCACAGACCAGAGTGTTGGCGGAGATCGATGAGGATCTCGAGCGCTCGGAGCCTATGGCCAGGCTGGTGCAGGGTGATGTGGGCAGTGGGAAAACGGTTGTTGCTGTTGCTGCCTTGCTCAAGGCCATCCAGGCCGGATGGCAAGGGGCAATGATGGCCCCGACGGAGGTGCTTGCGGAACAGCACTACCGCAGTCTCTGCCAGTGGCTTCCTCCTTTGCATGTCACGGTTGAGCTCCTGACCGGTTCCACACCTCTCAAGAAACGGAGGCAGCTTCTCGCTGATGTGGCTTCAGGGGGCTGCAAGGTTCTTGTGGGAACTCACGCCCTGCTGGAGGACCCTGTTGCGTTCGAGCGTCTTGGATTGGTGGTGGTGGATGAGCAGCACCGGTTCGGTGTTCGCCAACGCAATCGACTGCTTGGAAAAGGTCTCCAGCCCCATCTCCTCACGATGACAGCGACACCGATCCCGCGAACGCTGGCTCTGTCACTCCATGGAGATCTGGATGTCAGTCAGATCGATGAACTTCCGCCGGGACGAACGCCGATCTTGACCACGATGTTGGCAGGCTCGGAGCGTGATCAGGCCTACAGCGTGATCCGTGAGGAGGTGGAGAAGGGCCAGAGGGCTTATGTGGTGCTTCCGCTTGTGGAGGAGTCAGAAAAAATGGACCTTAGGTCTGCCGTTGACGTGCATCGTCAGCTTGAGGAGGAGGAGTTTCCGGATCTCAAGGTCGGGCTCCTGCACGGACGCCTGCCGAGTGCGGAGAAGCAGGCGGTGATCCAGGCTTTCGCGCGCGGGGAAACGCAGGTTTTGGTGTCCACCACTGTTGTGGAGGTTGGTGTGGATGTTCCTGAAGCGAGCGTGATGATGATTGATCATGCTGATCGTTTCGGACTGGCACAGCTTCACCAACTGCGAGGTCGAGTCGGCCGCGGTGCTGCGGCATCCCGCTGCCTGTTGATTAACGACAGCCGTAATCCGCTAGCTCGACAGAGACTTGAGGTGTTGGTGCGTTCCACGGACGGTTTCGAGATCGCCGAAATGGACCTCAGGCTTCGTGGCCCCGGGCAAGTGCTGGGAACCCGCCAATCTGGTTTGCCAGACCTGGCATTGGCCAGCCTGGCGGATGATGGCTCCGTTTTGGAGGAGGCCCGGGACGAAGCGGCCGATATCCTCCGCAACGATCCTGATCTGAACAATCACCCGGTGCTTCGCTGCTTGCTCGATGATCAACGCAACCGTGTGACCTCAGCAGCGCAGTTGAACTGATGCCCCGTTCAGTCTGGATCTAAAGGATGGAAGGGCTCTCAGTCGGAGACCGAGTGAATACAGTTCTTCTGTTTTGAATTCCAACGATGCGCCGGCCCTGGAGTGATGTGGCCATCAAGGATTGCGGTGAACCGCTGGAGTCGCTCAGAGGGACGTTTCTCTGCCTTGAGCCCCATCCCTACGCAGAACTTGGTGCCCCCTACGGAGATCAGGGTGATCCCTTCAGGGTGCGATCGAGCCTTTTGACCCGTCTCGTTCAAGCCCAGAACCACCTCACCCAGCATCCGGATCCTGAGATCGGCCCGATCCAGTTGCTTGTGTTTGATGCCTGGCGCCCCGTCAGTGTTCAGGCCTTCATGGTGGAGCACGCGGTCAAGGAAGAATGTGTGCGTCGAGGCCTTCAACCGACACTGCCTCATTGGGCGACGGCGCTGGAGGACGTGCAGCGCGATGTTGGACGCTTCTGGGCACCGCCAAGTGACGATCGGTCGACGCCGCCTCCTCACAGCACGGGGGGAGCCATTGATTTAACGCTGGCCGATCAGCGTGGAGCGCCTCTGAACATGGGGGGAGCGATTGATGCCATCGGTCCTGAATCGCTCCCAGACCACCACGCATCTGCTGCAAGGGCTAATCCCAACAGCCCTGAAGCCCTTTGGCACCGACGCCGTTCCAACCTGCATGCGGCCATGCAACATGCCGGATTGGTCCGACATCCCAATGAATGGTGGCATTACAGCTATGGAGATCAGCTGTGGGCTTGGACGGTTAAGGCATCAATGGCCGTCTACGGCCGAGTGGATGGCCACTAACGGGCGGAAGTAAGCAGTTCGGCAACCCGTTCGTCACCGAGCTGGCTCACATGGTCACCAAAACCTCTTCGCCCACCAGCCTGCTTCCAGCTCACGAACAATGGTTCCAGGGTGCTCTCGAGTTCATCCAACGGCATGCGTTGCAGGAAAGGCTTCGCCAAACGCTGGAGATTGGCACTACCACCAAGCCACAGCTGGTATTGATTCACACCGCTGCCGACAAGCGCAAGCTCTGCCATGTAGGGCCGGGCACACCCATTCGGACATCCGGTCATGCGAAACAGCAAGGACTTCTCGATTTCGAGCCTGCTGAGTTGCGCATCCAGACGTTCAAGAACCCGAGGAAGAATGCGTTCAGATTCAGTGATGGCAAGCCCACAGGTGGGCAGGGCAGGGCAGGCAATGGCATGACGTGCCAGCGGTGGCGGTGCCTCCGGCGTTTTGATTCCCAGATTCGACAATGCATCACGAACAGAATTGCGCTGGGAGCTGCCGATGTTGCACAGAAGCACGTCCTGGTTAGGCGTCAAACGCAGTTCGAGCTGGTAACGATCAACGATCTCTCGAAGCCCAGCCTTAAACGCACCCTCGAGCCTCCCGCAGAGCAGAGGGATCCCAACGAACCAAATTCCAGGCTGCTGTCGATGCCAGCCGAGGTAATCGGTGAGTTTTGCTTTCGGCTCATTGCGAAGACTCTTCAACTCACCACGGAAGTAGTTCTGCGTCAGTTCGCTCTTGAACCAGGACACACCTCTGTCGTGAACGAGATATTTCATCCTGGCGTGCCTTCGGATCTGACGATCACCGTGATCACGCTGCAAGGCCAAGATCGATTGCACTAGATCAAGCACATCGTTCGCTGCGACGTATCCAAGAGGGTCAGCGATCCTTGCGAACGTTTCTTCCTTGTTGTGGGTGCGGCCCATGCCGCCACCCACGTAAACATTGCAGCCGATCAGGGCACCTGTGGCATCGGTGAAGGCCACAAGACCAATGTCCTGGGTCAGAAGGTCGACGGAATTATCTCCAGGAACCGTGACCGCTACTTTGAATTTTCTGGGTAGGTAGGTGTCTCCGTAGAGCGGTTCATCGTCGCTACCTGAAAACACTCCAACATCACGCTGACGTGAACGGGCTGCCTTCACCATCCGCGAAGGATTGATTCGATAACTGAGGTCACCATCGATCCACAGCTCGAGATAAGACGCTTCACCAGCCTCGGGACTGAGAACATCCGCGATTTCATCAGCCAGCTGACGCGCTGCCGGATAAGCACCTTTGGCGTAAGGCGCAGCCGGTGCCATGACGTTGCGGTTGATGTCTCCACAGGCCGCCAGGGTGGACCCCATGTTTTCAACGATGGTTCCGATTACTTCCTTCAGATCACCTTTTGGAATGCCATGCATCTGAAAGGCCTGTCGGGTCGTTGCTCGCAGGGTGCCATCGCCAAGGCGATTGGAAAGATCATCCATGGCGAGGAACAGCCTTGCCGGAATGCGTCCTGCTGGGCTACGCAGCCTCAGCATCATCTGCCAGGTCTTCTCTTTCCCTTTCTCTCGCTTATCCCGGTCATCTTGCTGATAGCTCCCGTGAAACTTCAGCAGCTGAAGCGCGTCTTCACTGAAGTAGGGGAGCTCATTCGAGAGTTCATCTAGCAGGGGGTCCCGCAGATGATGACTGTCCAGCTTGCGTTGCTCAGCCTTCGGCAGCCTGGCAGTGGTTGATTCCGTGGCGGATTCCACACTGGACTGACTCACCGGCAAAGAGCTGCATCAACTCTCTGAAGCTAGCGAAGCGGCTTCCAATACAGTCGCGTCTTGGACACGTACGTGCTGTGGCGAACACGTTTCTGCTTGAGATCGGCACTGAAGAACTCCCCGCCGATTTCGTTCCCTCGGCCCTTCGGCAATTGGAGCAGAGGGTTCGCAGTGATCTCAACGATTTGCGGCTCGCCCACGGTGAGCTGTCGGTGACAGGAACGCCGCGTCGGCTGCTTGTGGTTGTGAAAGACCTGATTGACTCTCAGCCGGATCTGGAAGAAGACCGCAAAGGACCACCTGTCTCCTCGGCTTTCGTGGATGGTCGGCCTGGTCCGGCTGCCATCGGTTTTGCCAAACGCTGCGGTGTAGATCCATCGGATCTTCAGCCCAGGGAAACGCCGAAAGGCCCTTGTCTGTTCGCGCAGGTCAAGACTCCAGGGCAGGCCAGTTCCGCTCTACTCGGCCAGTACGTTCCTCGCTGGATCGATGCTCTTCAGGGGCGTCGATTTATGCGCTGGGGATGTGGAGAGCAGCGCTTCAGTCGACCGGTTCGCTGGTTAGTGGTCCTCCTCGGGGATGCGTTGATCCCTGTGACTCTGGATGCGGCTGATCCTGTGGTGACCAGCGGTCGCACAAGCCGTGGTCATCGTCTTCATCAACCACTGAAGGACGTGAAGTCCGCCGAGGAACTTCTGGCTCAACTGGCCCGAGCCGGGGTGATGGTGAATCGTGAACAACGCGCTGAAACCATCCGCACGGCAATCGCGCAGGAGGCCGAGCGCTGCGGTGGACAAGCGAATTGTCCTGAGTCACTGTTTCAGGAGCTTGTGGATCTTGTTGAAACCCCCTCAGTGTTGAAGGGCAAGATCGCGGATCGCTTTCTTGATCTACCGCCGGAGGTGATTGTCACGGTGATGCAGGCCCATCAGCGTTATGTCCCACTCCTGCATCCGCAGGCAGGTTCAGACCCCCTGCAACTTCAGTCCCGCAATGTTCTGAGGCCGGAATTCCTTCTGGTGAGCAATGGGTTGGAACCAGCTTCGGACACCATTGTGAGCGGCAATCAACGCGTTCTTGGAGCCCGGCTGGCCGATGCCGAGTTCTTTCTCACTGTGGATCGTCGTCAGTCCAGTGAGCAACGGCGGGCAAATTTGGCACAGGTCACCTTTGCCGAGGGTCTGGGCACGCTTCTGGACCGTAGTGAGCGAATGAGTTGGGTCATGGACCAACTGCTGCTCGCGCTTCAACTTGAGGGGCCCATCGCCAGCCATGCCAGACGCGCTGCCCATTTCTGTAAACACGATCTCGTCTGTCAGATGGTGGGGGAATTCCCTGAGCTGCAGGGGTTGATGGGCGGTAAGTACCTTCTTGAGGAAGGAGAAGTCCGTGACGTGGCTCTGGCTGTGGCAGAGCACTACCAGCCTGCTGGTGCCGGTGATGCTCCTCCCACCAGTGATGCAGGAGCTCTGCTGGCTCTCGCGGAACGGATCGAGTTGCTGTTGAGCATCTTTGCGAAGGGTCAGCGCCCTACTGGATCTTCTGATCCTTATGCCCTGCGGCGAGCAGGCAATGGAATTGTTCAGATCCTGTGGAATCGTGGCTGGAGACTCCCCCTGCAGTCACTCTTCAAAACGGCAGCAACGCATTGGGCTGAACGTTTCCCGGCTTTCAAGGTTGAAGCTTCAGCCTTGGCCAATGATCTGGGACAACTTCTCCGTCAGCGGATGGTGTCTCAGTTCGAAGAGGATGGATTTGAAATTGATTTGGTGCAGGCAGTCAGCGGCGATGGGGTCAGCACTGACCGCTTGCTGGAGGATCCAGTGGATGCAAGGGATCGCCTGCTTCTGTTGAACAACCTCCGGACTTCTGGTCGTTTGCAGGGATTGCAGGCTGTCGTCCAACGTGCATCCCGCTTGGCCGATAAAGGTGATCTGCCTTTGTCCAGCCTGTGTGTCGAAGGTGTGGTGGACGCCGAACTCTTCGATTCACCCAGCGAGGCTTCGCTGTTAGTGGAACTCGAAGCGATGAGTCCGCTCGCCGTCGCAAGAGACTACGAAGGCTTGGCTCAGAAACTCCAGGGTGCGGCACGCGCACTTGAAGCCTTCTTTGATGGTGCTGAAAGTGTGATGGTGATGGCCGATGATCCATCGATTCGGCGCAATCGCCTCAATTTGCTGGGCGTGCTGCGCAACCAAGCGTTTGTGTTGGCCCGTTTCGACAACATTCAGTCTTGAAACGGGACGATTGCAGCTGAATCTGCAAAACGCAGATTCAGCTATGGAGTCTTCACCCAGTTGTGACGGTCGGTCGTTCCTTCGTCTCTGTTGACGATTCAGTGTGAACCTGAGCCTTGATGGCCTGAGCCGCTTCATCCGCTAGAAAATCTCCCTCCGAACGTCCCACAGCGGAAGGAACGGCGTCGTAACCAGCTGGGGCGAGGGCCTCACCCCGAAGCAAACTTCCAAGGGTGCGCAGGGTGAGTTTCACCTGTTGCCACGGATTCATCATCACCACCCTCTTATACAGATAGCTGTCAAAGGTGAGTTTCTGTACATCTCGGTCATCGCACATTTCCACGAATGCCTCTCGCGCCGCGTCATTCCGGTAGAAAATTCGCTGGAGAATGTCGAGAACGGCGTAAGTGGCTCCGTACTTTCTGTCCCAACGCTTGAGGTACGTGGATTTGATCTCTTTTTCCGTGGGTACGCGGCTGCCGTTCGCTGAAATCTCAACGATGGCTTCGGCACACATCCGGCCACTTTTCGCTGCGAAGTAGATGCCTTCACCGGAGCTCTTGGTCACATAACCGGCGGCGTCACCAACCAGGGCCATCCGACCAACAACGCGACGGGGTCTGGGATGTTCCGGAATCGGATGAGCTTCAACTTTGATCACTTCGCCCTTGAACAGGCGTTTGCGGGCCCGCTCACGAATTCCTTTTTGCAATCCCTTGATTAGGGACTGATTCTGTTGCATGGTCCCGGTTCCAACGGCCACGTGGTCGTATTTCGGAAAAACCCATGCGTAGAAATCGGGAGAAACGTCGGTTCCGACGTACATCTCGGCGAGATCCTCGTAATAGGTCATCTCTTCAGGAGGAAGCTTGATGCGTTCCTGGAAGGCGATGGCCACGTTGTAATCGCCAGCATCCATGGCTTTGGCGACACGGGAATTAGCCCCGTCGGCGCCAATGATCAAATCCACCTCGAGGGTTTTTAACTCACCGGTTGGTCCACCAGAGCTGTAGTCGGCGTAATGAAGGGTGTACGGACCTTGACGAGCGCTGCCCGTGTCGATCTTCTGGACAAGACCGTTGATCAGGGTTGTGCCGAGCTCAGCAGCCCGGTTGCGCATGAAAGCATCGAAGACCTCTCGGCGGCACATGCCGATATAGGCATTATCGTCGTACCCGAGTGGATCAAGCTGAATATCAACCTCCTTGTTGGAGGGGGATATCATCTTCATGTTTCGAACCTTGCGGTCGATAATCGACTCCGGAAGATCGAATTCCTCGACCATGCAAAGCGGAATGGCTCCCCCACAGGGTTTGGCATTGTCGAGCTTTCGCTCAAACAACCAGGTGCTGATGCCAGCCTTGGCAAGAATTTCAGCTGCGCAGGATCCGCTCGGACCACCTCCGACGACGGCAACTCTCAGCATCTCAGCTCACTCCGCTGGATTGTTATTGAAAAGCTATCACCGATGAGTACCGATCCGGGGGCCACCCTGGCGCCTCCCCTTACGATCGATACATCACTGCAATGAAGTCGTGTCTCCGGCTGTCGCCAGACGCAGCAGATCTCGCGATCAAAGACGCGACGATATTCCTGTAGCTCGTCGTAGTCCCGCCGCCGCTCCGAAACGTCGTCGTCTTGGCTTACTGCTTGCCAGTGGGGTGGTGTTCGCATCGTCCATTGCCGCGGTTCTGCTGATTCCGATGGTTCCAGAGTTGCTCAACGGGCCTGGAGAGCCTTCCCCAGAGCTTGTTGAAGGCATCGATGCCCAACCTTCGCGTGATGGTCGTCTCCTCGGACATTTTCCTTATCCAGAGGTGAGCCTCGACGCTCTCGTGCCGGTGGAGGCTGGGATTGAGCTTCATCGTGATGCTGCTCTGGCTCTGAATGCCATGCGTCGAGCGGCCGCCGCTGATGGCGTGGACCTGCGCCTTCTCAGCGGCTATCGATCTCACGATCTACAGAAAAACATCTTTTTTGATGTCAAATCGGAGCGGAACCAAACCGCTGCCGAACGGGCCAAGGTTTCTGCACCACCGGGATATTCAGAACACAGCACTGGCTATGCCGTTGACTTCGGGGACGGTGCTGATCCAGCCACGAATCTCTCGCAATCCTTCGAAAACACACGCGCATTTCGCTGGCTTCAGGACAACGCCGCCGTCTATCACTTCACGCTGTCATTCCCAGTCGTCAATCCCCAGGGCGTGAGCTACGAGCCCTGGCACTGGCGATTTGAAGGGTCTTCACAGGCACTGCGCGCATTCGAACCGGCGCGACGGTTGGCCGACGGTCTTTGACAGTGAACATCTCTCCAGAGCTCCTGGCACCAGCTGGAGACTGGGAGGCACTCCGGGCCGCCGTTGCTGGAGGAGCCGATGCGGTGTACTTCGGAGTTGAGATCTTCAATGCCCGTCTGCGAGCTGAGAATTTCAATCGGCGTGATCTCCCGGAGATCATGGGTTGGTTGCACGCCCGAGGGGTCAAGGGCTTCCTCACCCTCAATGTGCTGATCTTCACCGAAGAGCTCGAGACGGTTTCTGAGCTCCTTGTGGACTGTTGGACGGCTGAGGTCGATGCCCTGATTGTTCAGGACCTTGGTCTGTGCCTGCTCGCCAGAGAGCTTGTGCCTGATCTCGCTCTTCATGCATCCACCCAGATGTCGGTGACCAGTGCCGCTGGTGTGGCTCAGGCCGCCGCAGCTGGATGTGAGCGGGTTGTGATGGCCCGCGAACTCACCCTGAGAGACCTGGAACGGGTGCAACAACAGCTCAAGCAGCGCCACCTTGATGTGCCGCTCGAGGTGTTTGTACACGGTGCTCTTTGTGTGGCCTATTCGGGGCAGTGCCTGACCAGTGAATCGCTCGGTCAACGCAGCGCCAACCGTGGGGAATGCGCCCAGGCCTGTCGACTTCCCTACCAGCTCATCGTTGATGGTGAGGAGCGTGACCTAGGCGAGCAGCGTTATTTGTTGTCACCCCAGGATCTTGCTGCATGGTCACTGATCCCGGAACTTGCCAGGATCGGCATCTGCAGCCTCAAGATTGAGGGGAGGCTGAAAAGTGCCGCCTACGTGGCCGCGGTGACTGATGTTTACCGCCGCGCTCTTGACGGTGTGGTCAGTGAACCTGCCGCCATCAGCAATCAGCTTGAACTTGGTTTTTCAAGGGGCCTGACCACTGGTTGGCTTGAGGGCATTGACCATCCGGCCCTTGTTCACGGTCGTTGGAGCAAGAAACGTGGACCGTGCCTCGGTCGGCTCCTGTCGGTTCTATCCCGTGGTTGGCTCAAGATTCAGGCTGAGACTGAGCCTCAGTGCGGTCAGGGAGTGGTTCTTGAGGTCGCTTCATCCAAGGGTGGACCGTTTCAGATTCCCCGAGAAGTTGGCGGTCGAATCATGAGGGTGGAGCCGTTAGGCGATCAGTGCTGGCGACTGATGCTTGGACCAGGCCGCATTGATACGGCGGGTCTGTGCGCTGGAGCTCCTGTCTGGCTCACCAGTGATCCCCAGTGGCAATCAACCTGGAGCCGGCGAGCCAGTCGAGAGACTCCTCCCCTTGATCTTCCGCTGTCTCTGGCGGTCAGCGGTCGCGATGGTGAACCACTCGTGCTCGCATTGGAGTCACCACAATCGCTGGATGGCCAATCATTGACCGTCGTCAGTGATCGACCTCTAGAGCCTGCGAAAGACCACGGACTGAATCGGGAGCGTCTGATGGCTCAGCTGGGGCGTCTTGGAGGAACAGGCTGGCGACTTGATCACTTGCGTCTTGATCTCCCCGAGTCCCTTTTTCTGCCGATCGGCGAGCTCAACCGTCTGCGTCGGGCTTTGCTTCAGGTGATGGCGGACGCGGGCATTGTTCCTGGGAACCCTGGGACAACACAACGCCAATGTTTTGAAGCATCCAACCGCGATGAGCGACGTCAGCTGATTCGCAGCTGCATCAACCGTCTACCGGCTGACACTGCCGATCAGACCCCTCGACTCACTGTGCTGGTGAGAAGTCTCGATCAGCTCAAGGGCTTGATGGAACTCGGCGACGAGACCCCGATTCAAGGGGTCGTTGCTGACCTGGAGCAGCCCCGAGACCTCAAGGAGGCCGTTGCCATAGCCCGGGGTTGCTGGAGTGATGGCATCTGGTTGACTGGTCCCAGGGTGACGCGTCCCGATGAGGGATGGACTCTGGAGCCGCTCCTGCGCGCCAAACCCGATGGCTTCCTGGTGCGCAATGCTGATCAGCTCGAACGTCTCAGCGACACGGGTCCCTGTCGGGGTGATTTCAGCCTGAATGTGGCGAATCCCCTAACGCTGCTCTGGTTTCTTGAACACTGGGGACTTCAACGCGTCACAGCGAGTTGTGACCTCAACCTTCACCAGCTGCTGGAGCTCTCCGAGAACGTGCCTTCCGATCGTCTGGAGGTTGTGCTGCACCAGCACATGCCTCTGTTTCACATGGAGCATTGTCTCTTCTGCTCTCTGCTGTCTGATGGGCATGACCACACGGACTGCGGTAGACCCTGTGAGACCCACACCGTTCTGCTGAGGGATCGCAGCGGCATCGAACACCCTCTGCGGGCTGACCTCGGATGTCGGAACACGTTATTCAACGGAACCGCACAAACCGGTGTTGAGGCATTTCCAGCTATGCGCGCTCGGGGCCTGAGGCATTTCCGGCTTGATCTCCTCGATGAAGATGCTGAGGCCACCAAACGGCGTGTGCAGCTTTACGGCGACGCAATCCAAGGGCGCATGCCTTCTGCTGAGGTTTGGCGTCACGAACAGATCGTGCATCGTCTCGGCGTCACCAGGGGCAGTCTTCGCGCAGATCGTGCGCAGGGAACCACATTGATCTCACGTTGAGATAGTCTTCACCGGCTGCGCCTACGGGCGTCACAGCGACCCTTCGCCCCCTCCACGGACCCCCATGAGTGCCCAGCAAAAGGCGATTCGCAATATCGCGATCATCGCCCACGTTGACCATGGCAAGACGACCTTGGTCGACTCTCTGCTGGCCCAATCGGGCATCTTCCGCGACAACGAAGCCGTGCCCACCTGCGTGATGGACTCCAATGATCTGGAGCGTGAGCGCGGCATCACCATTCTCTCCAAGAACACTGCGGTCACTTACAACGAAACGCGCATCAACATTGTTGATACCCCTGGCCACGCCGACTTCGGTGGTGAGGTCGAGCGTGTCCTCGGCATGGTGGACGGCTGTCTGCTGATCGTTGATGCCAACGAGGGACCCATGCCCCAGACCCGTTTCGTGCTCAAGAAGGCGCTCGAACAGGGACTGCGGCCGATTGTTTTCGTCAACAAGATCGACCGGGCCCGCGTGGATCCCGAGACGGCTGTTGACAAGGTGCTGGATCTGTTTATCGAGCTGGGTGCTGACGATGATCAGTGCGACTTTCCTTATTTGTTCGGAAGTGGTTTGGGAGGATTTGCCAAACCCGATATGAAAACCGACAGCGAGAACATGCGTCCGCTGTTCGATGCGATCCTGCGTCATGTCCCGCCCCCGGTCGGTGATCCAGAGAAGCCTCTTCAGCTCCAGATCACGACCCTTGATTATTCCGATTTCCTGGGGAGAATCATTATCGGTCGCGTTCACAACGGCGTGATCAAGCAGGGGCAAAGCGCTTCACTCATCAAAGACGATGGCAGTGTCAAGAAGGGACGCATCAGCAAGCTTCTCGGTTTTGAAGGTCTGCAACGGGTTGAAATTGAGAACGCCGCTGCCGGCGATCTCGTTGCCGTTGCCGGTTTCGATGATGTGAACATCGGGGAAACCATTGCCTGCCCCGATGAGCCGACGGCACTCCCACTGATCAAGGTGGATGAGCCCACCCTTCAGATGACTTTCGTTGTCAACGACTCTCCCTTCGCGGGGAAGGAAGGCAAGTTCGTCACGAGTCGTCAGGTGCGGGACCGTCTGCAACGTGAACTTCTCACCAACGTGGCCCTGCGGGTGGAGGACACCGACTCTCCAGATCGCTTTGCTGTCAGTGGCCGGGGTGAACTTCACCTGGGAATCTTGATCGAAACCATGCGCCGCGAGGGTTATGAGTTTCAGGTATCCCAGCCTCAGGTGATCTTCAGAACAATTGATGGCACTCCTTGTGAGCCTGTGGAGACTCTCGTTATGGATGTGCCTGAAGAGGCGGTGGGCTCCTGTATCGAGAAACTCGGCACCCGAAAGGGCGAGATGCAAAACATGGAGACCGGTCAGGATGGACGCACGCAGTTGGAGTTTGTTGTGCCGTCCCGCGGTCTAATTGGTTTCAGAGGTGAATTCATTCGTGCCACACGGGGCGAAGGGATCATGAGCCATTCTTTCTTTGAATACCGGCCAATGATGGGTGACTTCGATACCCGCAGAAATGGTGTTCTGATTGCCTTTGAGGAAGGTACAGCCACGTTTTACGCCCTGAAGAATGCCGAAGATCGCGGTCAGTTCTTCATCTCGCCTGGCACTAAG
Source organism: Synechococcus sp. WH 7805 (assembly GCF_000153285.1). Classification (NCBI taxonomy): domain Bacteria; kingdom Bacillati; phylum Cyanobacteriota; class Cyanophyceae; order Synechococcales; family Synechococcaceae; genus Synechococcus; species Synechococcus sp. WH 7805. Next base: position 360,928 of record NZ_CH724168.1, read on the forward strand.
GTCTACAAGGGAATGATTATCGGTGAGAACAATCGCCCGCAGGATTTGGAAATCAATGTCTGCAAGGCCAAGCAACTCACCAACATGCGATCTGCTGGAGCGGAAGAACTCGATACGCTTCAGTCTCCCGTTCAGATGACTCTCGAGAGAGCTTTGGAATATATCGGCCCCGATGAAATGCTTGAGGTCACTCCGGAGTCCATCCGTCTCCGCAAGTTGCCTGCCAAGAGGATGGCCAAGCGTTGAAGCTTGTCGACGATCCTCGTTTCGCTATGGCTCTTGAGCTCTTTAACTCAGGAGCCTGGTATGAAGCTCACGATGCCTTCGAGGAGCTTTGGCATGAGCAGGTCAATCCTGAGCGGCGCCTGCTTCAGGGAATCATTCAGATTGCTGTGGCGCATGTCCACCTTGAGAGAGGCAATGCACGCGGAGCCACCATCCTTCTCGGTGAGGGAATCGGCCGTCTGAAGGCATCACTTCCAACAGCGCTGGGGCTCGATCTCACACTCCTGCACGCTTTGGCGAGCGCTCGATTACTTGTTCTTCAAAACGATGGGGACCCAGAGCAGCTTCCGCCCCCATCCCTCTCCTCCTGTCATGATCCCGTGGGACCATGACATCTTGATTGTCTCTTGAGACGCTCCCTTGCTTTTCAAGTCGCGTACGAAGGCTCCGATGTCATGGCTCTCTGGACCATTGGCCATTCTCCTGGCAATGGCATCGGTCGAACTGGTGCGTTCTCAGTCTTTGCCCGCACCCGTTGATGACGTCGAATCAGTTGAAGCTGGTCTGATCAGTATCGAGTCCGACAGCCAGAGCGCCGACAACCTCACCGGTGTCGTCACGGCCTCAGGCAACGTGAGAATTGTTTATCCAGCAAGGGGCATGGTTGCAACATCCCGGCAGGCGCAATACTTCAGCCGAGAAGGGAGGTTGGTTTTGAGTGGCGACGTTGATCTGATTCAGGAGGATGGCAGCACACTGCGGGCGGAACGGGTGACGTACAGCCTTGACGATGAGCGGGCTGTGGCCCTACCCGCCGAGGGCAATCAGGTGAGATCCACGATGATGATCCGCGCCAAGCAGCCTGCACAGACACCACTAACGCCATGAGTTTGAGCCTCAATGGCGTTTCCCTCAGCCTGGGAGGTCGTCCACTGGTGAGAAATCTCACCCTCAGCCTGGAACCAGGTGAAGTGATTGGTCTACTTGGCCCCAATGGTGCCGGAAAAACGACCAGTTTCAATCTTGTGATCGGTCTCCTCCGGCCGGACAGTGGGGAGGTCCTACTGGATGGTCATCCCGTCGCCAGCCTCTCCATGCCCAAGCGTGCTCGGCTTGGCATCGGTTATCTCCCCCAGGAACCCAGCGTCTTTCGCCAGCTCACGGTGCGGGAAAATTTGCAATTGGTGCTTGATCAAAGCGGACTCGCCCGATCCCAGTCCAGGGAGCGTCTTCAGCAGTTGATCCGTGACTTTCATCTTGAGCCGTTTCTTAATCGTCGCGGCTATCAACTGTCAGGAGGTGAGCGGCGCCGATGCGAGGTTGCTCGTGCTTTGGCCGTAGGTCTGGAAGGCCCCCGTTACCTGCTCCTCGATGAACCCTTCGCTGGAGTGGACCCTTTGGCCGTTGCCGACCTTCAGCAACTCATCCATTCGTTGCGGCAACGCGGCATGGGGATATTGATCACCGATCACAACGTCCGTGAAACCCTGGCGATCACAGATCGTGCCTACATCCTCACTGATGGCAGCATCCTGGCTTCCGGTCTCTCTGAGCAGGTCGCTCATGACCCGTTGGTGCGGCGCCACTATCTCGGCGAGGGATTTCAACTGTGATCGAATCCATGAAGTCCTCCATTCAACGTCTCATCCATCGGATTCCCTTGTTGGACCGTTGGTTGCTTGGTGAGCTGCTGGGTCCTCTGCTCTTCGCTGTCGCCGCTTTCACCGTTGTGTCCCTTTCCGTTGGGGTGATGTTCGAACTGGTGCGTCAGATTGTTGAATCTGGTCTGCCAGTGGGGATTGCAGTGCAGGTGCTTCTACAGCGCCTGCCCAGTTTTCTGGTGATTTCATTTCCGATGGCCACACTGATGGCTTCGTTGTTGGCTTACAGCCGATTGTCCGCCAACAGTGAGCTCACCGCTCTTCGCAGCGTGGGAGTGACTGCTACGCGAATGATCGTGCCTGCTCTGATCTTGGCATTGGTGATGTCCGGATTAACTTTTATATTTAACGACGCACTCGTACCGAGAGCCAATCGCTCGGCTGAAACGACTCTCGCTCGAGCTTTAGGGAAGGCAATTGCAACAGAAAAGGGAACCAATATTGTCTATTCCCGTTTCGGTCGCCTTCAAGAAACTGATGGCACTTCTAATAAAGGCCTGGCGCAGTTGTTTTATGCCCGAAAGTTTCGAGATGGTGTGATGAACGAAGTGACCGTTCTTGATTTCACCCGCGCTGGTTTCACTCAGATGCTTGTTGCTGATCGAGCAGTCTGGAATGAGAGTCAGGCAAAGTGGCAGTTTTTCGATGGGCAGATCCTCACCCTGACTCCTTCAGGAAGTACCACTTCCGCTGATTTCGACCAATACCTCTATCCACTGAGCGCAGCACCGATCCGTATTGCCAAGTTGCCAAAGGATGCGAACAACATGACGGTGGTTGAAGCACTTCAAGCCAAGGACCTGCTGCAACAAGCAGGAGATATCAAGGAAGCACGCAGGCTGGAGGTAAGGATTCAGGAAAAATTCACCTTGCCAATGGCCTGTTTGGTCTTCGGTCTGATCGGTGCGAGTCTCGGAGCCAAACCGAACAACCGCACGAGCCGTAGTCAGGGTTTCGGTATCAGCGTTGTGTTGATTCTCGTGTATTACGTACTCAGTTTCAGCTTCAGCTCGTTAGGAGTGAAGGGCACCCTGCCTCCGCTGCTCGCGGCCTGGTCGCCGGTGTTGATCTCTCTGGCAGGTGGCGGTTTCTTGCTTCGGCAGGCCAGCCGCTGATCCTTTCCGGCAGAATTTCATTTATCCATAGTTCGTCCGGTGTCTGTCTTGGGGAGTCTCGATCTTGAATCAATCGTCTCAGAACCTGTTCTGCTTCTTGGTTTGATTGCCTTCGCTCTTCTGCTCACAGCGCTGCCGTGGAGTTTCTGGGCTCTGTCGAATGGTCGCAGCTCCAGCGCTGTCCGCTCTCTTCTTGGAATGGCCAATCTTTTGTTAACAGCGCAGTTGGTGCTGCGTTGGTGGCAGTCCGGTCATTTCCCGATCAGCAATCTCTACGAATCTCTTTGTTTCCTCGCTTGGGCTTGCACACTCACCCAGCTGCTGGTGGAGCGTCAGTGGCCCTCACCGCTCGTGGCGGCATCGGCTACACCCATGGGCCTGGGGTGCATTGCCTTTGCCAGTTTTGCTCTCCCTGATCAGCTTCAGCAGGCCTCTCCTCTGGTTCCCGCTCTTCGCAGCAGCTGGCTGGTCATGCACGTGAGCGTGATCATGGTGAGTTATGCCGCTCTTCTGGTGGGATCGCTGCTTTCGGTAGCGGTTCTTTTCACGGACCGGGAGCAGCAGCTTGAGCTGAGAAGCAGTTCTATCGGAACGGGTGCCTTTCGCCGGGCGATACCAGCGCCAGTCGGTGATGGCTCTGTGGTTTTGCAAGCTTCACCGGATCTGCAGTTGTCTTCCTTGGATTTCAGTCGCAGTGAGCAGCTCGATAATCTCAGTTATCGAACGATCACAGTGGGATTCCTTCTCCTAACCGTAGGAATCATCAGTGGCGCCGTTTGGGCTAACGAAGCATGGGGAAGCTGGTGGAGCTGGGATCCTAAAGAAACCTGGGCGTTGATCTGTTGGCTTGTCTATGCGGCTTATCTCCATACCCGTCTCAGCCGCGGCTGGCAGGGACGACGTCCAGCTCTGGTCGCAGTCGCTGGTTTGTTTGTCATTGTTGTTTGCTATATCGGAGTGAATCTACTCGGCATCGGATTGCATAGTTATGGATGGTTTTTTGGGTAACAACAATCTCTGAGGTTTTGGTTGATGGCACGAAAGTTGTAAACGATTAGATTCGTTATAACCCTTGTCTGTGACACGCCTCTCCTGCAGAGCTTAACGTTGGTCTCTTTGATTTTGAGGACTTTCTCTATTACCACAGTGTGTTCAGATAGGTCTGAACATCCTCGTAAGACCATCCGGGAATGCGTACTCCTTCTGATGTGAACTGGCGCATCCTCCATAGCGTGTCATAGCCTTTGTCGAAGATGATGGTCTGGCTGTTCATCCCACAGCCTGTCACTGTGATTGTGTTGTCAGTTTTGTTGACTTGCATGGCTTTATTGGCACATTGATTGGACATTGGAGCGTGAAAATTCCCTCCTGTCTTAACTATATTTTAAGTGCTCTGCTTTGTATGAGAGTATTCTGTGATTGCTCTTAGAGGGGTCTATATTTGTCTTGGATATTGAGGATATGGTTTTGCCTAGAACTTTTAGTACAATCTGAGTAAATTTCCGACTTGCTGGTTGTTGGCAAGTTGCATGAAATTCATGGGTGGTTGCATTTTGCTTTTAAATCACTCGTCGACAAAAATTATGACTGTCCTAGCGTTAATCGCTGCACTGCTGCCAGGGCTCTGGTTCTGCCGTCGGCCGATAGGATCTTGTTTTCTCAGTTTTGAGCTAACGCTGTCTTTCTTGAGAGTGTCTGTATTTGTGCCCTCTTGTGAAGATGCTTGCAATTGATGCTATTCAGGAAAAGTGAAGCAAGTTTTGGTCTCAAGGACTGATTGAGAATATCGCATCGTCAATCTAGATGTTTGCTCGGCCAGCCAAGAATGAGGGACAATTCTACAGTTGTGATCGTTGTCACAAACATAGTAATCGACTGCGTAGGTCCGGTTGGTAAATGAACTTTTTGCCGATGAGGAAATTGGTGACTGCTTTGAAGTCATTGATCCTTGACTAGCTGAATTCAAGCTAATGGTTTCCAGTCGTTCGCAATTGTGCTTGATGTGACGGATGCGTGTGAACTTTAATGATGAATAAAATGGACGTCTCCCAGGAAAATCAATATGTTCCTTGAAAGGTATTGACTACTGCAGTTCCTGTCGAGAAATCACCCCATGCTTGGTTTTCCAAGAAACCTCTTCATGGAAATTTTTGTTGGTCTTGCAATTCTTTTGCCTCTGTCTGCACTAGCCATCCAAGCCAGGGAAGCAGACAGCGACGACGATCATTGCGATTTCCTTTGATTCAGGGGTTCCCACTGATGACTCACCGAGCAAGGTGAACCATCAGTGGGACCAGCTCACGACGGCGTCAGACCAGAACAGCTTCCGGTCGCTTGCTGTCACGAATGCCCTGGATGGCAGCGGCGTAATCAGGCTGATTGAACACTCCAGAACCGCTCACGATGGCGTTGGCACCAGCTTCTATCACTTTCCAGGCATTTCCGCCTTTCACGCCACCATCCACTTCGATCCAGGGATCTACACCTTTTTCCTCACACATCCGTCGCAGGTCACGAATCTTCTGAACCTGATTGTCGATGAAGCTCTGGCCACCGAAACCAGGGTTGACGCTCATGATCAGCACGAGATCGCACAGTTCGAGGCAGTATTCAAGGGTGCTGAGCGGTGTGCTGGGGTTGAGAACAGCACCAGCCATCTTGCCGAGATCCTTGATCTGAGCAAGATTTCGATGCAGGTGAGGGCAGGCCTCAACCTGAACAGAAATGATATCGGCGCCGGCTTTGGCGAAATCTGCTACGTACTTCTCAGGCTCGACGATCATCAAGTGCACGTCTAAAGGCTTGGCCGTGACCGGTCGAAGTGCGTCAACGATCAGGGGACCGATCGTGATGTTCGGCACAAAGCGGCCGTCCATTACGTCAACGTGAATCCAGTCCGCACCGGCTTGGTCAACAGCTTTGACCTCCTCGCCGAGTCGTGAGAAATCCGCTGAAAGAATGGATGGGGAGACCACCAGGGACTTGGTGCTCATGACGAGAAGACTGCTGAGACCCAGTGATTGTAAGGAGTGCGGAAGTCGCTGATACAGTTAGCCGCGCTTTTGAGTGATGAGCCCAGTGGCACCAAGCCCAGTGAGCTGACACTCTTCGCATCCAGTTCCCCCGCCGCACTCCCGTGGATCGCACTCTCATCCAGGAAATTCTCGAGGTCGTTGAGCAGGCGGCTATCGCCTCCGCCCGCCTCACTGGTCTCGGCAAAAAGGATGAAGCCGATGCTGCTGCCGTTGAGGCCATGCGACAGCGCATGGGAACAATCCAAATGCAGGGCCGCATCGTGATCGGTGAGGGCGAGCGTGATGAGGCTCCCATGCTCTACATCGGCGAAGAGGTCGGCAGCGGCACTGGTCCTGGTGTCGACTTCGCTGTTGACCCCTGTGAAGGTACGAATCTGTGCGCCAACAATCAGAGGGGCTCGATGGCCGTCCTGGCTGCTTCTGATCGTGGTGGCCTTTTCAACGCTCCAGACTTCTATATGAAGAAGCTCGCTGCACCTCCGGCTGCGAAAGGCAAGGTGGATATCCGCAAATCGGCCACTGAAAACATCAAAATCCTCAGCGAATGCCTGGGGATGGCGGCCAGTGAGCTCACCATCGTGGTGATGGATCGTGCTCGCCACAAAGATCTGATTGCTGAGATCCGCGCCACCGGCGCCCGTGTTCAGCCCATTTCAGACGGTGATGTTCAGGCTGCGATCGCCTGTGGATTTGCTGGCACAGGAACCCATTGCCTGATGGGCATCGGTGCTGCTCCTGAGGGCGTGATTTCTGCGGCGGCCATGCGCGCCCTTGGCGGCCACTTCCAGGGTCAGCTCGTTTACGACCCCGCGGTTGCTCAGACCAAGGAGTGGGCGGATCTCACCAAGGAAGGCAACCTCGCCCGCTTGGCTGAAATGGGCATCGCCGATCCCGATAAAATTTATGAGGCTGAGGAATTGGCCTCTGGTGAGCATGTGGTGTTTGCCGGCAGTGGCATCACTGATGGCCTCCTATTCCATGGCGTTAAGTTCGAGTCGGACTGCACCCGAACGAGCAGCTTGGTGATCAGCAACCTGGACAACACCTGCCGCTTCACCAACACGGTGCACATCAAGGACGGCGCCCAGAGCATCGCGCTGAGCTGACCTCTTTTTCACGCAACAAGGGATTTCTCCATGCACATCGCCGTTGTCGGCCTCAGTCATCGAACGGCACCGGTTGAAGTGCGCGAAAAGCTCAGCATTCCTGAGCAGACCATGGAGGAATCCCTTCAGAACCTGCGCGGTCATGACCAGGTGCTGGAAGCTTCGATTCTCAGCACCTGCAACCGTCTCGAGATCTACACACTGGTGCGCAATCCCGAGTTGGGAATTAGTGCCGTTAGGGAGTTTCTCAGTGGACACTCCGGTCTGGAGACCAGGGATCTAAAACCCCATCTCTTCGCTTACCACCACGAGGATGCTGTCGCGCATCTGCTGCGTGTGGCTGCTGGACTCGACAGTCTGGTGCTCGGCGAAGGCCAGATCCTCTCCCAGGTCAAAAAAATGATGCGTCTGGGCCAGGAGCACAAGTCCCTTGGCCCAATTTTGAATCGGCTTCTTACCCAGGCCGTCAGTACCGGTAAACGCGTCCGCTCGGAAACAAATCTCGGCACAGGAGCCGTGTCGATCAGTTCCGCTGCTGTTGAATTGGCCCAGCTCAAGCTTGGTCAGACCCGCGGTCTCGACGAGCTTGTCACGCTTGAGGATGAGCAGGTCGCCGTCGTCGGTGCAGGCCGGATGAGCCGCCTGCTACTGCAACATCTCCAGGCCAAAGGCGCTACCGGTGTTGTCCTGCTGAATCGAACGGTCGCGAGAGCCGAGGCCCTTGCTGCAGATTTTCCGAGCCTTCCCGTCCAGTGCAGACCGCTGAAGGATCTTGATCTTTGCTTGAGCACTTGTTCTCTGGTCTTCACAAGTACAGCCGCTGACGATCCGATCATCGATGCCCAGCGTCTATCCACCTTGAACCGGAGGAGCTTACTTCGTTTAATCGACATCGGAGTGCCACGCAATATCGCAGCGGATGTGGTGGGACTCGGGGGCGTTGAAGCCCATGACGTCGACGACCTCAAAGAGGTGGTGGAACGCAACCAAGAGGCCCGACAGCAGGTGGCTCGTGAAGCCCAGGGGCTTCTGGACGAGGAAAGTCGGATGTTCCTTGAATGGTGGGACTCGTTGGAAGCCGTCCCAACGATTAACCGTCTGCGCTCATCGCTGGAGTCCATCCGTTCTGAGGAATTGATGAAGGCTCTCAGCCGTATGGGTCCGGATTTCTCAGCGCGGGAACGCAAAGTGGTCGAAGCCCTTAGCAAAGGGATCATCAACAAAATTCTGCATGCCCCTGTCACGGCTCTGAGAAGCCCACAGCCACGCTCGGACCGACAAAATGCACTCTCTGTTGTTGAGCGTCTGTTCGCTCTACAGCCGGAGGAGGACAGCGACCGTTGAGGTCGTCAATCCTTGCTTTTGGCGCTGTCCAGAAGTGATTCGCACCAATCTTGGTGGATCTTCCCCTTTCCCCGGTTGAGAGAGCGAAAAGTCCGGTAAGTTTGCACCGCAACGCCGATCTGCGGGGGCGGCATGAAGCGCGTTCTGGCCATCATTCTCGGGGGAGGCGCTGGTACGCGCCTCTATCCCCTCACAAAAATGCGGGCGAAGCCTGCAGTGCCACTCGCCGGTAAATACCGACTGATTGATATTCCAATCAGTAATTGCATCAACTCAAACATCAACAAGATGTATGTGTTGACGCAATTCAACAGCGCCTCTCTCAACAGGCACCTCAGTCAGACCTACAACCTGTCAGCCGGCTTCGGTCAGGGTTTCGTGGAGGTGCTGGCTGCTCAGCAGACTCCCGAAAGTCCTTCCTGGTTTGAAGGAACAGCTGATGCTGTTCGCAAATACCAGTGGTTGTTTCAGGAGTGGGACGTTGATGAATATCTGATTCTCTCGGGTGATCAGCTGTATCGAATGGACTACAGCCTGTTCATCAATCATCACCGCAGTACCGGAGCGGACCTGACCGTTGCGGCTCTCCCCGTTGACGCCAAGCAAGCTGAAGCCTTCGGTCTGATGCGCACCGATCAGGATGGTCGCATCTTGGAATTCAGAGAGAAGCCCAAAGGTGATTCCCTCCTGGAAATGGCCGTCGATACCTCCAGATTCGGACTGAGTGCCGATTCAGCGAAGGAGCGCCCCTACCTTGCCTCGATGGGGATTTACGTCTTCAGCCGCGATACCTTGTTTGATCTGCTTCACCAGAATCCAACGCACAAGGATTTCGGCAAAGAAATTATCCCTGAAGCACTAGCACGTGGCGATCGTCTTAAGAGCTACGTCTTTGATGATTATTGGGAAGACATCGGCACAATCGGCGCGTTCTACGAAGCCAACCTGGCCTTAACGCAGCAACCAACTCCGCCGTTCAGTTTTTACGACGCTGAGTTTCCGATTTACACACGACCGCGCTACCTGCCACCCAGCAAACTGGTGGACTCTCAGATCACAGATTCAATCATCGGTGAAGGGTCCATTCTCAAATCCTGCAGCATCCACCACTCTGTACTCGGTGTAAGAAGCCGCGTTGAGGACGACGTGGTCTTACAGGATTCCTTGCTGATGGGATCAGATTTCTTCGAGTCTTCCAGCGAACGGGCTGTACTGAAGGAACGGGGGGGCATCCCGCTGGGTGTCGGAAAGGGAACAACCGTGAAACGGGCGATTCTCGACAAGAACGCGCGCATCGGTAGCAACGTCACCATCGTCAACAAGGATCACGTCGAAGAGGCGGATCGCCCTGAGCATGGTTTCTACATTCGAAACGGCATTGTCGTGGTAGTGAAGAACGCGTCCATTCCAGATGGAACGGTGATCTGATCACTCATTCCTGACAGAGGTTGTCCAGGTTGCAGCCGAACCCCGGTGGCATGGTCACACTGACGCCAGTGAATGGTTTGATCTGACCATGTCCAAGGCACACTTCGGTCTGATCGGTCTCGGTGTGATGGGTGAAAACCTCGTCCTCAATGCCGAGAGCAACGGTTTCTCAAGCGTTGTCTACAACCGCACCTACTCCAAAACCGAGGAGTTCCTGTCAGGCCGTGGTGCCGGCAAGAACATTCAAGGTGCTACAGACCTGCAGGACTTTGTCAGCAAACTGGAGCGTCCTCGTCGCATCCTGATGATGGTGAAGGCGGGTGGTCCGGTTGATGCGGTGATTGAGCAGATCTCTCCATATCTCGAAGAGGGAGATCTCCTCATCGACGGTGGAAATTCTGAGTATCACGACACCGAGCGTCGTGTTGCTGAGCTGGAGAGCAAGAGTTTCGGTTTCATCGGTATGGGCGTTTCGGGTGGCGCCAAGGGTGCTCTTGAAGGGCCAAGCATGATGCCTGGAGGCACCAAAGCGTCCTACGACGCCATTGAAAGCCTGGTTCAAAAAATGGCCGCACAGGTGGAAGACGGCCCCTGCGTGACTTACATCGGTCCCGGTGGCTCAGGTCACTTCGTCAAAACCGTTCATAACGGCATCGAATACGGAATCGAGCAGATTCTCGCTGAGGGCTACGACCTCATGAAGCGCGTGGGAGGCATGAACGGCACCCAGATGGCCGATGTGTTCGCGCACTGGAACAGCACTGAAGAGCTGTGCTCTTATCTCGTTGAGATCACCGAGGTGTGTCTGCGCACGAAAGATCCTGATGACGGATCTGATCTGGTTGAGAAAATCCAGGACAAGGCCGGGCAGAAGGGAACAGGTCTATGGACCGTGGTGAGTGCTCTCCAAATGGGTGCTTCCGTTCCCACCATCTACGCCTCCTTGAACGGAAGGGTGATGAGTTCCATGAAGGAACAGCGGATCAAGGCAGAGCCGATTCTCAAGGGCCCAGCGATCAAGCCCTTCGACATGGGCACCCCCGCCGATGGCATGGCTCCACTGATGGATGCGATGGTTCTGGCCTGCATGGCCAGCTACGCCCAGGGGATGGAGCTGATGCGCATTGCCTCTGCTGAGCACAACTACAACCTGCACATGCCTGCGATCGCTCAGATCTGGAAGGGTGGCTGCATCATTCGTTCCCGGCTGCTGAAACGCATTCAGGATGCATTCAATGCTGATCCTCAGTTGGCCAACCTGCTGATCGATCCTTGGTTCGCGGACCAGGTCAACCGCCGACTGCCTGGGCTGGCCAAGGTGGTGGCCGGTGCTGCCGAAGCTGGTATACCCGTTCCCTGCCTAAGCAGCACTCTCGATTACATCAACAGCTACCGCACCTCCCGTTTGCCTCAGAACCTGGTGCAAGCCATGCGCGATTGCTTTGGCTCCCACACCTATGCGCGTGTTGATAAGGACGGAGTCTTCCACACTGAGTGGTTGAACTGAACGCAGACTGATGAACTCTTATCGCATCGAGCGGGCTTCAGATCCTCAGGATCTGGCCCGCAGCGCCGCTGAGCACATTGGTGCTGCCATCGATTTGGCTCTGGATCAGCGCGATCGTGCTCAGATTGCTCTTTCTGGCGGCAGCACTCCAGCACGTGCTTACGACATTCTTGGTCAAGCGCATCTGCCGTGGGACCGTGTGGATGTTTTTCTTGGAGATGAACGCTGGGTCGCCGCTGATGATGAATCCAGCAATGCTCGGATGTTGCGCAACACGCTTCTGAAAGCTGGTTACCCGGGTTCACGCGCCTGCTTTCATCCAGTACCCACCGTGGAGCTGCCCACGGCAGAAGCCAGTGCGGAGGCTTTTGCTTCCTTGGTGACCAAGGTCTGTGCGGGAGATCCGCCGGTGTTTGATCTCATGCTTCTCGGACTTGGTGATGACGGCCACACCGCTTCGCTGTTTCCAGGGACGGAAGCGCCGAAGGTGCTTGATCAATGGACCACGATCGGTCGAGGCAAGGGACTCGATCGGATCACACTCACTGCGCCGGTGTTGAGTGCAGCAAGACAAGTTCTGTTCCTCGTCAGTGGAGAAGGCAAACATCAGGCACTGTCTCGCCTGATTGATCCTTCGGAATCTGCCGAACGGACTCCTGCCAAACTGGTGTCTCCGAGCACAGAGATTCTTGTGCTCGCTGATCAGGCTGCATCTCAAGGTCTTTGACAACCCCACCGCCCCAGCCCGCTCCCCAGATTCGAGTGATTGCATCTGGGGCGGCCTTTAACGCTTGGTCCAGTTTGAACGACACGATCATGGGTGGCTCAAGCCGAGCCGGCTGTCGAATCACCGATGACGGACTGCTGCTGGAAGGCGACGTGGTGAGCGAAGGCGGTGGATTCGTCAGTTGCCGTTCTCCGGTCTTCAAGCCGCCGTTGGATCTGACGGCTTACCGCGGTCTTCGCCTGTCCCTGGATGGTCAGGGGCGGAGTTTCAAGTTTGCGGTGGCCTGCCGCGATGGTGTTCTTGGTTTGACTGAGCTCATTCCTGGCGGGTTGCGATGGGTGTCCACCGTGCCGACCCAGCCGAATGGACTAACCGTGGTGGAGATTCCCTTTGCTCAGCTCAAGCCTGTGGTGAGGGCAAGCCCTATCAAATTGCCACTCCGGTTTGATTCTTCCTGCATCACGCGCCTTCAGCTGCTCCATTCCCGATTCGGTGACGACGGCGAGGCCAACCCCGGCTACCGATCTGGATCCATCCAGCTCTTGATCCGTTCGATTGAAGCCTTCTGAGATCGTGTCCTGTGCGCCGCTTGAAACACTGATCGCAGCAGCGGCTGATCTCTGTCGCAAGCCGTTGCTTCATGCTGTTGTTTCAGCGGACAGTGCAACCATTGAGGATTACTGCGGCAGGATCGAATGCCGCGATGCCCATGGGATTCGTCTCGTGGACAATGATCTCGAGCTTGAGCTTTACCGCAGCGGGTCCGATCTCAATCTCACCCTTTCTTGGTTCGATCAGCCCGCACGACCGATCCTTTGGCACGGACAGCACCCGGTCTGGATGAACGGGGAGACCGGTGAACGGTGCTCAGCCCCGACTGATGGTGCTCCTCTCGAGGCATTGGCACGACGTCTCCGGGCCTTGCTGGCCTGATTCTGTGTTCAGACAGTCCCGTTGACGTCCGCGACCAGATGCAACTGATCGCGGATGGAATCAACTCCTGCCACCTTCAGCACCAACGCATCACCGGGTTCACAGCCAGTCGGACAGCTTGCAGCGATATCAAGAGCCAGGTCTTCGATACGCACCAGTCCCAAACGATCCTGGGGACGCAACCAGCGCAGAAAATCAACCGGCCAGCGCTCACTGGAGTGATGCTCGAACCAAACCTGTTGCCAGTGTCGTTGATCTTCGCGGGTCACGGCGATTCCCTCGCGAACCGCTGTTTCTATCTGTTGGAGAAGAGTCTGCAATGACTCCGTATCCAGAGGGTCGTCATGTCCATCTGGTGAGAGCATGGCGGCGAACTGCCGCTGCACCACCAGATCGCCATAGCGTCTGATCGGTGATGTGGCCTGGGTATAGGCAGGAACACCAAGGCTGAAATGAGCTGCCGGTGTGGTTCCCATCAATCCACGACTGAGGCAGCGCTTGATGGCGGCGAACCGAACGGCACCGTCAGCAAGTTCCTCGAGTTGAGCCGCCGATGGAAGCTCTGCAGGCAGCTGACTTCGGAAAGGGAGCGCCAATGCATTCTCAATGCCCTTTGTGGCGGCAACGGTGCCGCAAAGAATCATGGCTTCGGCGACCATCTCTCGGGACGGGCTGGGCTCGGTGATTTCAACGGTTGGCTGCCCATCGCGACAGCGAATCCGACCTTCCGGTAGATCCATCAACAACGCTCCGCGTTCGAGGCGCCAACGACGTCTGGTGGCCAGCAGTGCATGAAGATTGGAGAGATCGGCTTCTTCCGGTGGCGCGAAATCAATCAATTCGTCTGCATCCTCGTAGGTGAGTCGGTAACGAGGGGTCACCCAGCTACGACACATCCCGCTCGTTTTGACGTCTCCCGTGTGATCAAGATCCACCCAAGTGCTCCAGGCAGCGTTTCGCTGACCTGCTTTGAGGCTGAACACCTCGGTTGACAGGTTCGAGGGGAACATCGGCAAGATTCCCCTGGCCAGGTACAAACTGCTCCCCCTGCGGCGAGCTTCGAGATCCAGAGGAGAGCCGGTTGTGATCAGACGACCAGGATCTGCGATGTGAATCCAAATCCGGAGTTGGTCATCAGCCAGTCGCTCAAGCCCCAGGGCATCGTCAATATCCCTGGTTTCGGCATCGTCGATGGTGACGCAAGTCTGATGGGTCAGATCAATGCGCTCTGAATCCCCGGGGTGATCGTCCAGGCAGCCATTGAGCACACGCTCGGCTTCAGCGATGAGCTCGGCGCTGAAGCCGTTGGTCCAGGCCGTTCCCGCGATCGAGGAGAGCTGGTGAGGATCGAGTTGGCCAAGGGTCACGAGGCGCTCGCGAACGTCCCCCCGGTTCTGATCCAGGCGCAAACTCGTCAAAGACTGACGAAGCTCTGTCGACAGGTCGTCCAGGTTGATGCTTCCAGCGGAGAAACGGATGAGCTGTTCAATCCACTCCTTGTGAAGTGGATCCAGCTCCTTGTCTCCTTCACCCTGTTTGCTGAGGAAGGCCATCCAGCGCTTGAACCGGATCTGCGCAAGGTGTTGTCGCCGGCGATCGTGACGTCGGTTTCGAATTTCTTGAAGCGACCGTGGGCAAATCCGCTCTTGCTTGATTCGAAATAAATCTTGCTCTTCAGCCTTTAGCGCTAACCAGGTTGCTGCGCAGTGCAGTGCATCACTGGTTCCGTAAACAAGATCAGCGAATTCCTCAAGCTCAGAAGTCTCACCTGATTCAGCAAGTAAGACCCATGCCTGGCCCCAGTCGCGACGCTTGAGACTTGCGAGTGCTAGGTCTTTCTCGGTGAATTCCCATGGAAAAGCCCCCAGTCTTCCTGCCACATCAGAGGAGGAAGCATTGGAGGCAATCAGAGTGATCTGTCGGGCCGGGAGCAGCTGCTCTTTGGCTTTGAAACCCACGCTCAAGCGACGCTTGCTGCCCTGTACAGAGAGAACAACAGCGAGTTGAGGAGATTTCAGTTCGCTGATCCCGACGAGGTCACCGGGTTGGAAGTTGGCGGTCGCCAGAAATCAGCCCTCGGGATTCACAAATGGCAGAAGAGCCACGATGCGAGCACGTTTCACTGCATTGGTGAGGTCACGTTGCTGTTTTGCTGTGAGACCGGTCAGACGGCGGGGCAGAATCTTGCCGCGCTCTGTGATGAATTTCTTGAGCAGATCCACATCTTTGTAATCGATGGGATCACCGGGCTTGATCGGTGAAAGACGCTTCTTGAAAAAGGAGCTGGACATTGGAATGGATTTGGAGGCGAAGTTGGTACAGAAATTTCAGATTCGAAAGATCACTTGATCTCTTTGTGAATCGTCATTTTGTTGTCATGAGGACAAAACTTCTTGATCTCCAACCGCTCGGTGGTGTTCCGACGGTTTTTTTCAGTGGTGTATCGAGACACACCCTGGGAACGTTTTTCGGTGCTGGACCGGCATTCGGTGCACTCAAGAGTGACAACGATCCGGACGCCCTTGTTCTTGGCCATAAGGACGTTACGCCGCGCTTGCGAAGCGAGTGACAAACGACAACTCTACAGGGCGGCCATTCACTGATGGATCACCTTCTCAGCACGAAAGAGTTCGTAGGATCCCCCACCGACGACACGTTTCCCCATGCGGGTTTCCCTCTCCTGGCTGAAGGATCTGGTTCAGGTGAATGAACCTGCCCTTGAGCTGGGGGATCGGCTGTCCATGGCGGGATTTGAGGTGGAGGAGCTTGAGGATCTCAGCCTCTTTGCGCAAGGCGTGGTTGTCGGTCACGTGCTGGAGAAGAACAAACATCCCAATGCCGACAAGTTGAGTGTTTGTTCGGTGGACGTGGGGGCTGAATCTCCACTTCAGATCGTTTGCGGGGCCTCCAATGTGCGCGCAGGGATTCATGTGCCGGTGGCCATGGTCGGTGCCATCCTTCCGGCTGTGAATCTGACCATCAAGGCCGGTGAGCTGAGAGGGGTGAGCAGCCAGGGAATGATCTGTTCCCTCGCAGAGCTTGGGCAAACCAGTGATGTTGACGGAATTGCCATCCTCGAGGAACTCGTCCCTGAGGTTCCAGCACCGGGTGCATCGATCGCCCCAGTGCTTGGGCTCGACGACACCGTTCTTGAACTGGCCATCACAGCGAATCGACCCGATGGACTGTCAATGACGGGCATCGCCCGTGAAGTCGCTGCCCTCACAGGCGCTGCACTGTCTCTTCCTGAGACATCAGCACCCACAACAGTTGATGCACTGAATCCCAGCCCACCATCGGCCGAAGCCATGCAAACAGGTGGCATTTATGCCGTCACTGAGGTTAAGCAACTCGATGGCTCAAGCTGCTCCCCTCAATGGATTCAGCAGCGTCTTCAACGCGCTGGTGTGAAGCCGGTGAATGCGGTAGTGGATATCGGCAATCTGGTGATGCTTGAACAGGGTCAGCCTCTGCATGCATTCGACGCTGATGCTCTCGAGTCCATCTGCGGACAACCCATCACAGCATCCGATTTCGGCCTGCGTCAGGCTCGCGAGAAAGAAGCGTTCCGTGGTTTGGATGGTCGGGATTTGTCCCTGGATTCCCGTGTGCAGGTGGTGACGTGCTGCGATCGAGCTGTTGCGATTGCTGGCGTGATGGGCAGTGAGGAGAGCGGGGTCACCGATCAAACACGGCGCATCTGGTTGGAATCTGCTCTCTTCACTCCGTCCTCCGTGCGCATCAGTAGCCGAACTACGGGACAACGCACTGATTCCAGCAGTCGTTATGAGAAAGGGGTGCCACGGGAAATCACTCTGTTGGCTGCCGGCCGCGCTCTTTCACTCCTGGAATCGTTACTGGGAGCCGAAATCGGACGCACGTGGCAGTGTGCGTCCGAGCCAGGTCCAGCGCCCGTAGTTGGTCTACGTCGGAGCGCTCTGCATCAGTTATTAGGACCACTGGCGCCTACAGATCCTGATTCAGCGGCTCAGGATCTGAGTGATGGTCAAGTTGAAGTATGCCTGAAGTCTCTTGGCTGCTCGCTGACGTCAACAGAGGACGGATGGGATGTGGTTGTCCCTCCGTCGCGTCGCCTTGACCTCCTGCGTGAAGTTGACCTCATCGAAGAGGTGGCCCGCCTTGTTGGATTTGATCGTTTTGAATCCCACCTGCCCGATCCTCTAAGCCCAGGCCGGCTTTCTCTAGGTCAACAGGCTGAACGTCGCCTGCGTCAGCGTTTGTGTTCGTTCGGCCTTCAGGAGGTCACAACGCTCTCGCTGACTCGAGCGGATGACACAGATGAGGCCAGGATTGCCATCAGCAACCCCCTCCTCGCCGAAACAAGTCACCTGCGTACGGCCCTCTGGCAGGAGCATCTGGAAATCTGCCAGCGCAATCTGCAATCGTCCCAACCCGGTTGTTGGCTGTTTGAGATCGGCAACGTGTTCTTCCCCGATGCCAGCGGGGTTCGCCAGACATCCCGCCTCGGTGGTGTGATCTGTGGTGAGCGACGGCTCTCCCGGTGGCTCAACAGTGGCAAACCTTCGCCTCTGAGTTACTACGAAGCACGTGGGCTGCTCACGTCTCTCTTTGCCTCCCTGGGACTTGAGAGCATGGATCGTCGTCTCGTAGACGACGATCGTCTCCATCCAGGCCGTGCCGCCACGGTTGTCGTGGAAGGAAAACCTCTGGGATGTTTCGGGCAGCTGCACCCATCGCTTTGCGAACACTTCGAGTTGCCATCGGAGACCTACCTCTTTGATTTCGATATGGCACTTCTTCTCAGTGCCGCCACCCGAAGCAACCGCTGGACCCCACAGTTCAAGCCTTTTTCCACCCTTCCAGCGTCGGAGCGAGATCTGGCAATGGTGGTTTCCAAATCCCTCCCGTCCGCTGATCTGTTGCAGGCCATCCGCAAGGCTGGCAAACCCTTACTGGAGTCGGTCGAACTCATTGATCGCTTTGAGGCCAAGCAGTTGGGTGACGACCGTTGCAGTCAGGCGTTCCGGCTGCGCTACCGCGGCAAGGACAGCACTCTCACCGATGATCAGATACAGCCGGTGCATGAGAAGGTGCGTCAGGCCCTGATCAAGCAGTTCGAGGTGGAACTGCGGAGCTGACGCGAATCATCATCACCAGACACTCGAGATGGGAGGTCTGGGGGAAGAAATCCACAGGCTTGATCTGTTCAATCCGATAAGGCCCATCAGGTCCTGCAAGTTGTTGCAGATCCCTCGCCAGGGTCGCGGGATCACAGCTCAGGTAGATCAGGAAAGCGGGAGGGATCGCAAGAATCATCTGTAACACCGCCGGTGCCAGCCCCTTGCGGGGAGGGTCGACGACGAGAGCCTGGTGGTGTGGCAGGAGTTGCTCAAGATGTTCAGCGACGTCGCCATCGAGAAAGCAAACCTTTTCAAGCCCATTGCGTTGCGCATTCTCTTGGGCCTGGATCACGGAGTCTCGATTGATTTCCAGTCCGACCACGTTCAAGCCTGAGGCTGCCAGCGGCAAGGCAATGGTTCCGATGCCGCAGTACGCATCGATCACGTTGGCTGATGGTGCTGACGCATGGATCCAGTCGCAAATCATCGTGACAACCTGCTCTGCTCGTGTGGTGTTCACCTGAAAGAACGTGGTGGTTCCGAGCTGTAGCGACAGGCCGCAGAAGTTCTCTTCAATCACGTCATCGCCCTGAATGCAGAGGGTCTGCTCGCCGATCACGGTGTTACTGCGCTTGGGTTGCACATTCAGGGTGACTCCCTTCAGCTGCGGCCAACGCTGCATCCACTCCGCAGTGAGTCGGTCCAGCCCTGGAAGATGATCCGTTGCCGCAACGAGTGAAATCAGAATCTGACCGGTTCGCACGCCGATCCGCAGCCCGAGGTGTCGGAGACCCGGTTCACCTCGCAAATCAGAATCCATCGGCCAGTCGGTCAAGGCCAGATCGTTCTTGATGGGCTCGATCAAGGCGTCCAGTCGCGGGTCGAGCACCGGACAATGATTGAGATTGACGATGCGGTGACTTCCTCGGCGGTAATAGCCGAGCCGAAGTCCTCCTTCACCGCGTTGAATGGGAATCAGCGCTCGATTTCGATACCCAAGGGATTCATCCTCGGGGCTGATCAAGGGCCCAGCCAAGGTCGTGACACCTCCGATCCGCAGCAGGGTGGCTTTGAGGTGTTCCTGTTTCCATTGGTTCTGCGCATTCACGCTGATGTGCTGGAGCGTGCATCCACCGCACGCATGCGCAAGGATGCATGGTGGTCGCCTGGCATCGGGTGAGGGCTTGATGCTCTTGATCTTCTTGCCATGCCATAGCCGCCTCTGCCGTTGCAGCAGCTGAACGCTGGCGTCCTCTCCGGGAATCAGTTCCGGGACCGTGATCACCCAGCCATTCCAGCGTGCGATCCCCCGTCCCTGCTGGTCGAGATCCTCTCCCTGAACCGAGATGGTCAGGCCTGGCTTGGGTGAATCAACGCGTGATGTCATTGCAAAGGCGTAACACCCCACACCTCACATCCATGGCTGGGGTTCAGGAGCTTTAAACTTTTCCCAGCATGCCAGCCGTCATGAGCGTTGTAAGGGATCTGATCCTCAAAGCGGATGACGATCTGCGCTATCCCAGCAGCGGTGAACTGAATTCGATTGTCGAGTTTCTCAGCCAAGGCTCCGTGCGCCTTTCAGTGGTGCGAATCCTCTCTGATAACGAGAAGAAGATTGTTGATGAGTCCGCACGCCAATTATTCAGTCTTCGTCCGGAGTATGTCGCTCCTGGTGGTAACGCCTACGGACAAAAACAGCGTGCCCAATGCTTGAGGGATTACAGCTGGTATTTGCGCCTTGTCACGTACGGTGTTTTGGCTGGTAGTACCGAGATGATCGAGCAGATCGGCTTGGTTGGTGCGCGTGAGATGTACAACAGCCTTGGCGTTCCCATGCCAGGAATGGTGGATGCCATGCGAGCAATGCGTGAGGCTGCCTTGGTTCTTCTCTCTGATGATCAACAGAGGCTTGCAGGGCCCTACTTCGATTTCCTGATTCAGGGCATGCAGACCAGCACCTGATTGCTTCCTTTCATCCGTTGACTCAAGGTCCTCTAACGAGGGCCTTTTTTATTGTTCAACACGAACACACCACAATCAACCAAATTGTATGTCTGATATGAGACGCATCACGCGTCGCATCATGCGTCTCAGAAGCGTATTGCAAGACTTCTCTGTGAGCGCGGCAGGGAGTGCTGGATTGGGCCATCAGGACTGCGTCACTGTGTCTACAGCAGGTACGCAAAGTGATTGGACTCCTGTTTGCAATGGGTTTGAAAGCTTGGTTGTCTGTTGGACGAGGTGTTGATCTGGTTGGACAAACAGCGGCTTTGCTATTCGGCGAATCGCTCAATCCGGCATCGGAGGCCGGCTATGTGCGTCACTGCATGGATAAAAACAGACAAAAAAACATTGTTAATAAGAATGTCTCGGGAGAACTAAATGAGACGCTTTAAAAGACTTATTTAGTGTCTCGTCTGTGCCGTGTGAGACTTGCCTGCTCACGTCTTGGTTGGTGTTGTTCGGTTATTCAGTTTGATCTTTTTGGCGATAGAGCTCTTTCAGCATCTGATAGGCCTCATTCAAGCGACGCATCGCTTCGGTCGATCCACCTGAGTCAGGATGCACCTCCACAGCTTTGCGTTTATAGGCATCGCGGATCGTGCGCAAGGTCAACGAGTGCCCGGCCTGGGTTGGCAGTTCAAGTTGCCGTAGTGCGCCATGCAACGTCATGGTGGATTCAAGAGTCTCAAAGGAGGTGACCTTTCGGCTGCGTTTGAACCGGTTCACAAACCGACGAATCAACGTTGGGATCCGATCAGTCACCGTTGCTGTGGCAAACGGATCTTCCAACACCGCTGCTGCAACGATCACCTGTTCAAATCGTGGTGTCTGCACAGGCCAGCTTCCACAGATCTGATCCATTGAATGCTTCACCTGAGACCAGGTGAAGGTTCGTCCCTCGCTGCCATCAATCTGCGGCCAGATATCCCTGGCCATCCAAAGCATCACAGCTTCCATCACGGTTTCACCTGGTGATGAGCCGTAAAGGTTCATCCAGTGCTGGAGTGCTGCATCACACCAAGCTTTGATCTGGATTTCGCTGATCGATGGCACCAGTGGGGCATCGACAGGAGTGTCTGTGACATCCAGGCTGGATCGAATCGCGGCTGTCCGTTTTCTGACAAACCCTGGAAGATCGATCCCACTTGCGTTGGATCCTGCAGTGCGTCGCGACGGTGATGGTTCGACGTCGATGTCATCATCACGCTCCTCTGTGGATCTGTTGCGCTGGGAACCAACCAGCACAATGGCTCTGTCTTCGTCGTAGACAGGGTCGCTGCTCTCCGAGTTGATGACCTTGCTCGTGATTGAGTCCCCATCGGACTGGGGTTCAGCCGAGGTGGTCTCACTTTCGGATTCAAAAATCTCCTCCAGCAATCGCTCCAGGCAGGCCCCCCTTGATCGGGCATGCCACTCCTTTCGCAGCTGATCGAGCCGGTCAACAAGATGTTGAGGGAGTTCGAGGCTGATCCGTTTACTTGGCATATCTACGAAACGATCTGGCCCTCAGGCCTGGAAGCCTATCGACCCTGGAGACGACGCAGCCATTCCTGCTGGGCTTTGATCGCTTCGCGATAACGCTGTTCCAGGGTGCTGTTGACGCGTTGGGGCATGATCATCGCCGGTGGCATCGGATTGAGTCCTCCACGAGGCGCAATGATGAGCGGGGGTGGCGGTGGCGGCGTGAACGTGTTGGGCTTCTGAGTGTTTTGCTTTGAGGCAGTTTTGGGTTCCGGTGTCGTCGTTGGTGTCGGTTTCGGTTTTGCTGTGATTGTCGGTGGTGGTGTCGCAGGACGAATCTTGCGCTCTTTGGCAGCAGCCTGGGCCTTGCGAGCTGCTTCCTGCGTTTCTTCCCGTTGTCTGAGCATGGCGAGCTGGGTATCAGGAACGACGCTCAGCAGGTGCCCAGGGGTTGCATCCGCTGGATACACAACACTCACTGTGACTTTGTTTAGAGACTTGCGTTTGAGATTGAGTTTGGCAATGGAAAGGCTCTGTCCTGAGCGCATTCCAACGTGAACTTCTTGATACCCCTCGTCAGTTTTGATGCCGATCGACCCTCGAAACGCAGTGAATGGTGGACGCCCTGATGCCACAGGATGGCTGAGGACTAAATCGTGCGTCCCTTCACCAGAAAGATTCAAATCGATATCGAATCTAACGCCGTATGTACCGACATTATTCACTGCAGAATCCACCATTTTGGTGGTTAATGGATTGACTTGAATGTCACGAGTTCCAAAGTGATGCTTTCGGGTACTTGTGAACGGAACATGCAAAGGTCCTTGATCAAGGTCGTGTCTGATGGATGCCTTGTATTCATCACCTAGAGCGACGCCAGCAACACGAGAAAAGACTGTTCCTGCTTGAATCTCCCTCAGGCGATTGAGATAAATACGTCCGGGAGCGAGGCGTCCACGATTGAGAACTGCAATCAATTCATTCTCATCTTTCGTTTCTTCTGCTGCGACTACAGCCATCTGGAAGGGTCCATCGCTTTTTCCGTGAAGCAGTCCGTTCATGATTCCCCGAGCAGGGAGAACGCTGCTCACAATCACCTTCTTGCTGTTTGGTGGAATCACCACTGATTCGGGAAGTCGGCGATCGAGCTCACCTCGGAGAATCTGCACGGCCGTTGCATCACCTGGGCCTGTGTTCCAGGGCCTTCGACCCAGAGGCTTTACCCCCATCAGATTATTGGCTTGATAAGGGGCTTCAAAACTGTTTTTGACTGAACCCTGCTGAAAGCGAAGCGTAATCGGTGTTGATCCAGGATTGATGGCTATTGCGGCCACAGTTAGAAGTCCTCTGGCCCTACGTCCTCCCAACTTGTTGGAGTCTTCCGGGTAGTACTTATGGTGCATATGCAGGCCAAATTCACCATTGAACGTATAAGTCGCGTTCTGGAGCGGCCGATTCGTTTCTGCAGCTATGGCTTGTCCAGGTGCTGTATTGACCAGAATTCCCGGTCCCTTAACAATCTCGGGCTGGTTGGAATGCAGAACCGGAACATTATTGAACGTTCCATTCAATGGTCTGGCTCGCTGGCCTGCCATCAGCGGCACAAACGCCTGAACGGGGCGTATTTCAACAGCCGCGCCAATCCCAACCGAGACGCCAATTAGGACCAGTTGTGGAATTCGGTGAGACACGCGAGACTGGATCCTCGGGAAGGTCGCCCGCAAGGGCTCAAGCTCCAAACTTAAGCCTCAGATCTAAAACCGCCAAGTCGCCTACGACCCCGCGACTCGGATTTTCTCTCGGCAGGATGGTGTCACCAGCAGTTCATCCATGTTCCCTCCTTTTGATTGCATGCCCTGTGCCGATGCTGAGTGGCAGCACAAGCAGAAATCTCGGAAGTTGCGCATGCTCCGCTTCTGGCGCGATGGTCTTGAGCGCCAGCTTGCAGCGGTTTCTGCTGCCATTTCAACACTTGAACAGCAGATCGAACGCGATCAGTCGGCCCAAAGCTGAGGCTCGAGCTTCAACCGAAGCCTCGAAAGCCCGCGCTTGACGCGCCGCTGCATGGTCATTGCGCTAACCCCTGCCACTCTCCCCGCGGCTCTGAGGCTTCTGCCATCGAGGACAACTTCCTGGATGGCCGATCGTTCAGGGCTACGCAACGACTTCAAAGCCTCTTGAATCAGTCTTGAGCGTTCCATCTGATCGATCTCCTCGATGGTTTCGCTTTTGGTGTCTGCAACGGTCTCATCGCCGCAGTAAACCCTTCGCAGCAAGAGTCCATGGCACTGTTTTCCAGACTCGTTCATCTCCTTGTCTGACTGCAGGCGTCTTGGGAAGCGCACGACGGATGCGTTGTCTCTCAGGTAATGGAGGATGGCTCCACGGATATGCGGTCTGGCGAATGCTTTGAACGGTGTACAGCGTTCCGTGTTGAAGTTCTCCGCCGCTCGGAGCAGACCCATGAGTCCTACTTGTCTCAGATCGTCGGCATCGATTCCGCAACGTTGGGCGTAGTGCCTAGCGATCGGAGTCACCAGCTGCAAATGGTCTTTCACCCTTTGATTTCGCTGGGTTGTTTGTTTCTGCATGGACTGGTTTCGTGATCCCCTGTCTTGGCAGGGACTCATCTCATCCAGTCCTCATTCAGGACTTGCCGTCATCCGTGGCATCACTGATCGCGCTCACAACCTCTTGGAGCAGGCCTTCACCACCGTTGTGCTCTAACCAGCTCAAGTCCGAGTTCTCAGTGGCCAGTAGGTAGCCGGCGAAACCGAGAGCGTTCAGGCTGAATCCTGATGCACGCTCCTGCTTGCGCCGAATCAAGGCCAACCAATCTGGTGTGAGCAGAAGGTTGTAGGGAGCGAGTGGAGGTCGCTCTGCATCGGCATCTCCAAGGGCCAACCTCATGGCGAGGGTGCGGTAAAGGGTATGCAAGGCACGGGCCTCCTGCTCTGGGTCTGAGCAGCTCGGACGCTTCACCAAGGCGCAACTATCGATCAGCGGGTCGCTACTTTCTGATGGCCGTTTTGTGTCACCTCCTTCGAGGATGCGGCGAAACCAGCTCTCGCGCGGGCAAGCTGTTTCGCTGCTTTGGCGTCGCAGCAACTGCAGATGGCGGTGCGGTTGGCTTGCTCCAGCCTTCGGCCCACTGTTGAAGAACCACAATCCGCTTGTGTCACGGTCAACCTCCACAAGCGCAGTCCAATCGGGTTGGGTCAGCCAATGCACCTGCGGCGCCCATTGCCTAGTGATCAGGAGCATGTGCCCAGTCTGAACAGGGTATTTGTTGAGGATCAGCACATGATCTGTCCCGATCACATCAATTTCGAGTTCTCGATCCCATGGGCTGAATGGATTCGGTTTGGGTCCCTCTGGTCGATGGTGTCTCGGAAGCTGCGCATTGAGTCGACGCAGTTCGAATCGTTCGCCACCAGGGCCTGGACATTGCAGTCGGGAGGTTGTTAGAGGAATCAGAGCTCCACTCTCCAGCGCCTTGCTGGATTGACTCAGCGCTGATGTCCAGAAACGTTCATTTCTCATCCGTTCTGATCCTCGCCAGTGATGCTCCGACGTAGTACTTGCCGAGGATTTCGTTGTACTGCAAGCCCTCCTCTGCCAGTCTCTGTGCACCATGCTGGCTCATGCTGGCGCCCAGGTGGCCATGGGCTTCTGCTGAGATTTCACGGGTTGCTGCATACAGGGATTCGACAAGCCCCCCCTCAAAGCTGAGCACGATCCCCCTGGTCTCAGTCGTGGCCTGGCGAGTGGATGCTGTCTTACTGGTCAGGCCTGCGTAGGCCTGCCAACGCGTTGTATCCCCCAGATTCCAGTCGGCTGTTGCTGGACGGATCACATGCACAAGGGCATAGGAGCGTGCAGCCACTGCCTGCGCCTTCAGCGCCTCACTGTTCCAGTGCGAGGGCATTTCGGCACCAACCACTGAGGCAACGTAACGCTCAAGACTGATCTGATTGATTGCAGTCCATCCCTTTCCACGGTTCAAAAGATGGATGGTTCCCTCATAGGACCTGTCATTCACTCCAACGCGTCCGCGATCGCCGCCACAGCTGATAACACCTTGCCTCTGGACGGCCAACAGTTCCATCAGCGTCCCTTTTGGGATCACCTCCCCAGAAGCACGACGGCAACGAGCTCCGTTTTGAAGCGAGATGCTGCGGGGCGGCGACTGACTCAAGAGAGCAACCTTGACCTGAGGATCAGCTGACCGGCCTGCTTCAGGACTGGCCGGAACAGTGATAGCGCTCGGTTTTGAGATCTCCTTCTCATCGGAACCATCCAGCAAGCTTTGCAGCAAGGTTTCGGTGGCTGTTGGGTCCGGCAGTGAGGAGCGGCTTGCAAACACCCACCAGAGAACCAGTGCAAGGACACTGGTGAAGGTGGCCAGTAACAGTGAAGGAGAGAACTTCATATCCGCGATAGCGGCGGCTGAATCATGCCTGAATCAAGCCAAAAAAGTTGGTCGGGCCGCGCCCTGATTGTGGGAGCCGGTGGCATCGGTGAAGTGCTGGCGTCCCAGCTGGCCGATCGCTGCCCCCACTTAACGGTCACGCTCTGTCGACGCCAACCGAAAGATGCATCGGACTGGCCTCTTGACCTGGAGAATTCCGAGAGCCTCTCCTGGCTCACCCAAACGCTCTCGAATGACCACTCCCCCCTGCGACTGGTCTTCAACGCCACTGGTCGCCTGCACGGTCCCTCTCTGCAGCCTGAGAAACGTCTTCAGCATGTCCAGCCAGACGCACTGATCGAATCCTTCAAAATCAACGCAGCCGCTCCATTGCTTCTGGCTAAGGCCATTGAGCCGTCGCTGCGCCGCAACCAACCGTTTCATTACGCAAGTCTCAGTGCCAGGGTCGGAAGCATCGGCGACAACCGCAGTGGTGGTTGGTACGCCTATCGCGCCGCCAAGGCTGCCCAGAACATGATGCTTCGGACACTCAGCGTGGAGTGGGCTCGCCGCTTTCCCGAAGCCACGGTGACGTTGCTGCATCCAGGAACAACCGATACAGCTTTATCGAAACCCTTTCAGAGCTTCGTCCCGGCGGAGAAGCTCTTCAGTCCGAAGCGGGCAGCGGGTCACCTATTGGATGTCTTGCTCCAGCAGACCCCTGCGCAATCCGGTGCATTTCTGGCCTGGGATGGTCAGTCCATCCCCTGGTGAGCGTGTTCACGGAGGGTTTCAAGCGGGATCACTGCCAGAGATCCCTGTTCGGTCGCTTCAAGGCGCACAGGGGGTGCCATGCCGTCCTCCATGGCTTGTTTCCAGCGTGGTGCGCAGACACACCAGTGATCGCCAGGTTTGAGCCCTGGAAACCCGTAGGCGGGCATCGGAGTGCTCAGATCATTTCCCTGCGCTTTGCTGTAGCTGAGAAAGCTTTCCGTCATCACACAACACACGGTGTGCTGTCCGTGGTCTGAGGGATCGGTCTTGCAATGACCATCGCGGAACCATCCAGTTAAAGGTTCACAACTGCAGAGCTCGAGCACTGATCCAAGAACGTTGAGATCCGTTCTCTGATCTTCGATTTGAGCATTGCTAAGGCTGGTCATTTGGGCCCCTCAAGCCCCTCAATTCTGACGAAGGAGTGCCACATTGCGCGACCAAGTGGTTGACGGATCCCGGGGGCGAGGCGTTAAAGGTCATTCAGTTATGCCTCCTCGATGGATTGGGAGTTCACTGAAGACGCGGCGTTCCTCGCCCTCTGCGATGCCTTTCGCGAAAGTGGGGAATCGTCTGCGATTGAATTTTTGGCCAATGGTGAGGGTGCCTTTCACTTTCAAGACCTTGCCCAGAACGCTGCAGGTGAAGGAATTGATCTGAGTGAGTCGAATGCTCTCGATGCCTTTCAGCAGGAAGTGATCGACACCATGGAAAAGCTCTGCCAAGACTGAACGGCAGAGCCACGCTGTCGGTTCGGGTCAGCCGAAGAAGAAGGCAATCTCCTTGGCCTTCAGACCCTCCCAGCCCGCTTCGAGCAAGCGCTTGTTGAGCGTGTCCTGGTCGAAGTGCTTGGCACCTGTCCGGACGACGCGATTGCGCATGGACTTCCGAACACCGCTGCGCTTGCGTTGACCTTCGAGGGTCATGACCTCGCGGTAGAGCGAGAGCATTGCATCAGGCAGAGGGGATCCATCGAGATCAACCCCTGCATCTATGGCCTTGTCGATGGCGTCAGGCCCGCTGAGATCCATGGTCTGAAGGAAAAGGGCCGCTGCAGTCTGCAGCAACCCGCAGCCTCAGGCGCTGAAATACCTGGCAACACTATGGAGCGCCACGAGAGCCGTGGTGCTCTGCTCGGGATGGAGTTGATCGCTCTCGTCCATGCTCAGGCCGATTCGTTCAGCACCAAGCCAGAGCAATTGTTGGCGGGAATCGGCCACATTCGGGCAGGCGGGATAGCCGAAGGAATAGCGGCTGCCGCGGTAGCGCTGAGCCAACACATCCCTGAGAGGCATGCCATCGGGATCTGCGAAACCACATTCCCGACGGATCCGGGCATGGGTCCACTCCGCCAAAGCCTCAGCCATCTGAACAGCCAGTCCATGGAAGAACAGATAGTCGCTGTAGGAATCTGCTTCAAAAAGCTTCTGAGCGAAGACGGAGGCCTTTTCGCCCATGGTGACGGCCTGCATTGGCAACACATCAGTGGGGTGCCCACTGGAGAGATCGCGATAAAAATCTGCAATGCAGTAGCGATTGCCGCTGCGCTGCCGAGGAAGCGCAAATCGCCCTAGTTCATCGTTTGAATCGGGATCAAAGACAGCAACGGCATTGCCGTCACGGCCACACGGGAAGTAGCCGTAGGCCACAGCTGGTTGCAACAGATCCTCATTCAGCGATCGCTCCAGCCAGGTCTGCAGGATTGGCTCAGCTTTTGCTTTCAGATCTGCTTCGTAGTCTTCCCTCGACTGATCCTTGGCTTTACGCATTTGCCATTGGCCGGCAAACAGCGCTTGACGATCGAGATAGGCAATGACTTCCCTCAAAGGGATCTGTTCAGCACCCTGCAGCACCTTGGAGCCAAGAAATTCAGGACGCAAAGGAGGTTCTTCAGGAACGACATCCGAACGTTCATCTGTTACTGACAGTGCGGCTGCTTCTTCACTGGCTGATGCAGGGCCTCCTTCATTTGAACTCTCCTCGGATGATGGTTCGTTCTCACCTCCGAGGCTGATCCCCTCGGGTGTGCCGTTGAGGAATCCCTTGAGATTGTCCCAGTGCCCCTGCTTGCGCGCATCCACGAAGGCATCCATAAAACGAAGATCAGTGAATGCATCACGCCCGTAAATCACTTTTCCGTTGTAAACATCGCTGCAGTCCTTATTGACAAACCGTGGCGTGAGGGCAGCACCCCCTAAAACCACAGGGACGTCAATCCCAGCATCATTGAAGGCCTGCAAATTATCCTTCATGAAAGCAGTAGATTTCACAAGAAGACCACTCATTGCGATGCAGTCAGCTCCATGCTTCTGTTGAGCTGAAATAATCGCGCCAACATCTTGCTTGATTCCTAAGTTGATGACCTCATAACCGTTATTCGTAAGAATGATGTCAACAAGATTTTTGCCGATGTCGTGAACATCTCCTTTGACTGTGGCGATTAAGAATTTCGCTTTAGCGCTGCGCTTGCCTTCACTTTTTTCCATGTGAGGCTCGAGGAAAGCAACAGCAGCTTTCATCGTTTCAGCAGACTGCAGTACAAATGGAAGTTGCATCTGGCCTGAGCCAAAGAGCTCTCCCACCACCTTCATGCCGTCAAGCAAGAACGTGTTCACAATGTCGAGAGGTGGGTAGGTTTGGAGCCCTTCGTTGAGCGCATCCTCGAGGCCAATCCTCTCTCCATCGATGATGTGTTGCTTGAGCCTTTCTTCAACAGGGAGATCAGCAAGTGAAGGGCCTGAGGCCCTTGCATCCTTTGCGCTGACGCCTTCGAACAACGTCGTGAGCTTGGTCAGCGGATCATAAATGCAGGCGTCGCCGTCAAAGCGACGCGTGTCATTGATCAAATCGCGGCACACCTGCTGATGATCGGCGTCAATTTTGACAAGCGGGAGAATTTTCGCTGGTGAAACGATGGCAGCGTCCATGCCCGCCTCACAGCAGTCGTGAAGAAACACTGAATTGAGGGTGATTCGGGCAGCTGGAGACAGACCGAAACTCACATTGGAGACACCGAGAACGACATGAACTCCAGGAAGTTCACTACGAATACGACGTATTGCAGCGATGGTCTCTGCACCGTTGCGACGATCCTCCTCGATTCCGGTTGAAATAGGGAGTGCAAGAGGGTCGTAAAAAATCTCTCTTGCGGGGATTCCGAATTCAACGGCATCGCGATAAGCACGCTTGGCAATGGCAACCTTCTTTTCAGCAGTTCGAGCCATTCCGTCTTCATCGATCGTACCGATTACCACACCGGCTCCATACCGCCTTGCCAGCTCGAGCACCTTGAAGAAGCGTTCATCGCCATCTTCGTAATTTGTTGAGTTGAGAATGCATTTTCCACCGGCCACCTTCAAGCCAGCTTCCATCTTCTGCCACTCGGTTGAATCGAGCATGAGTGGGAGATTCACATTGGTGACAACTCGCGTCACCAGCTCATGCATGTCTTTCTCTCCGTCCCGTCCCACGTAGTCCACATTCACATCAAGAACATGGGCGTTCTCTTTCACCTGACCACGCGCTACTGCAATGAGACCATCCCAATCTTCTTCGTTGAGGAGTTCGCGGACCTTCTTCGAACCACTCGCATTCAGTCGCTCACCGATGATCAGAAAGGAGTTGTCCTGGAAATAGGGTGTTGCTCCGTAGATCGATGACGCCGCCGGTTCATAACGCAGTTGCTGACGTTCAAGATGACGAGTGCGCACATCGCGCTGTGCGGGTTTGAGTTCTTCCGAGATTTCAGATAGTGCCTTGATATGAGCCGGCGTTGTGCCGCAACAACCACCGATTACTTGAACCCCTAGGTCTTCCACGAAATGCATCAACTGCATCTTCAGCTCCAGGGGTGTAAGCCGGTAATGGGCCACACCACCGATGTTTTCGGGCAGCCCTGCATTGGGGATGCAACTGACCACAAAGGGTGAGTACTCCGAGAGGTATTTGATGTGTTCTTTCATCTGCTCCGGGCCCGTGGCGCAGTTCAGACCCAGAACATCAATAGGGAAGGGCTCGAGAATCGACACCACAGCTGCAATGTCGGAACCAACCAGCATGGTGCCGGTGGTCTCCATGGTCACCGACACCATCAGGGGGCGGCGTTGGCCGCTGGCATGGAAGGCCGCTTCCACCCCCTGCAGGGCCGCTTTGATCTGCAAAACGTCCTGACAGGTTTCAATGATGAACAGATCCACATCACCGGCGAGCAATCCTGCGGCTTGTTCCTTGAACGAGTCACGCAGCGTGTCGAAGTCGATGTGCCCCAAGGTCGGCAGCTTTGTTGTCGGTCCCATCGAACCGGCCACGAACCTGGGCTTTCTCTCGCTGCTGTATTGATCCGCCATCTCACGCGCCAGCTCCGCGGCACGGCGATTCAGCTCAAAGGCTTGATTCTCCAGTCCGTATTCCGCGAGAACCACCGAGGCGGCCCCGAACGTGTCTGTCTCGATCACGTCGCATCCTGCGTCGAGGAACAGACGGTGAACGGCCTGCACCGCATCTGGACGAGTAATCACAAGATTCTCATTGCACCCTTCAAGGGCTTCCCCCCCGAAGTCGTCGGCGGTTAGGTCCATCTGCTGCAGCGATGTCCCAGTCGCACCGTCAAACACCAGAACAGGTTTGGAGGGATCGTGAAGACGCTGTAGGAAGCGGGAGGTTGCAGTACCGGGTTTGCTCTGAACTGCCTGCATCTCACCAAAACCGTTGAGATCATCCTAAGAACCGCAGCGCGCTTCCTCGGTCAGCCCCCGTTCCTGCCACTGAGAGAAACGGTCAGGAATCCAGCTCGATGCGTGTCACCCAGTGACGGAATTCCTCATCCCGGCCTTCGGTGATGGCGATCAGCCGTTGACGCAAGGCATCCATGACGGGACGTTGATTGGAGAGAACCGTGGATTCCAACTGACGGATCGGCGTGATCTTGGCAGCCGTTCCGGTCAGGAACACTTCATCAGCGATAAAGAGCTCTGTCTTGTCGACCGGTCGCTCGATCACGTTCAGTCCCATCGATTTCGCCAGTTCGATCACGCTGGCGCGGGTGATCCCCTCAAGGATGTCCTGATCCACTCCAGGTGTGATCAGATCGCCATCCCTGACGATGAACAGATTCATCCCGCTGGCTTCACTCACCTTGCCACGGGTGTTCATCAGCAGTGCTTCGTCGAATCCGCTGCTCACGGCCTCCGTCTTGGCGAGTGAGCTGGTGATGTAGGCACCGCTGATTTTTCCCCTCAGTGGCAGGGACCGGTCTTCCTGCCGTGTCCAGCTGCTGATCCTGCAGCTCACACCCTCTGGTGACAGATAGTCGCCGAGTTCGAGGCCATAGATCAGGAAATCGGTCTCGATGTCGTGAAGCCTGGGAGCGATCCCGAGATCGCTGGTGTAAACGAAGGGTCGTAGATAAATCGGTGTTGCGGGTCGATTGGCTCTCAACATCGTCACCAGTGCATCCATCACCGTGGCCTCACTCAGATCCGCCAGCAGGAGACGGGCGCTTTGAGACAGCCGACGTGCATGCCGTTCTGGTCGGAACAGCAGCATGCCTCCGGGCTTGGAGGGATCTGGAATCGCTCGCATCCCTCCGAAAGCTCCAGTCCCGTAGTGCAGAGCATGGGTCGCCACCGAGACCTTGGCTTCCTCGAACGGAACGCAGCGTCCCTGGAACCAGGCATAGGGAAGGAACTGATGCATCGATGACGATCCGATGATCAGATCTTCTCACTTGCGCGCACCGGGGAGTCGATCACTCGGGACAATGGGCTGATGCATCGTTTAACCAGTCTCCCCGGAGGCGATACCGACGATCCGGTTGCTTATGTCGAGCAGCCGAGCGCTGAAGTGCTTTTTCTCAGCAGTGCCAGTACGGATCTGTCTGCTCTGGCAGGATTTTTGGAGGGTTCTCCCTCGAAGGAATGGGATGGCCGGATTCGTGCACTCCCGCTCGATGCCCTGAACCATCCTGCACAGATCGATCACTACCTCTCAAATTGCACATCGCTCACACGCCTGATCGTTGTGCGCCTCCTCGGAGGACGGGGGCATTGGTCCTACGGATTGGACCAGTGCTCTCTCTGGGAATCCGCCAGAACTGAGCGGAGACTTCTCGTTCTTGCTGGAACCGCCGATCAGGATCGCGAGCTTCACAGCCTCGGATCACTTCCTGAAGGTTTCTGCGACGCCATGGCTCTTCTGCTCCGAGAGGGTGGAGCAGACAATCTGGACATCTGGCTGTCGGGTCTCCGTTGGATTCTCGAGAGCGATCCCGACCGATCGGGATCCCAGGCACCACCGTTGCTCACGGCAGTTCCCACTCCTGATCCTGATCCCTATGACTGGCAGGAGGAGTCGGGCACACGGGTCGGCGTGCTCCTCTACAGAGCGCATCGCCAGTCTGGTGATCTGCTCTGGTGCGATGCACTGCTGAACGTTCTTCGCCAGCGCGGACTCTCTCCCCGAGCTCTCTGGGTGAGCAGCCTCCGTGACGCCGCTGTGCAGGAGGCCGTCCAACGGATGTTCAGCCATCAGCAGGTTGCCCTGGTGATCACCACGACATCCTTCGCATCGGTTCAGTTTTCGGAAGCTGGTCTGGGCGCTCCGCTCTGGGACGGTCTCGATTGTCCAGTCCTTCAGCTCCTGAGTTCATCGCGTCCACGCAGTTCCTGGTTGTCGTCGTTTCAGGGTCTTGATCCCATCGATCTCTCTCTGCAGGTTGTTCTTCCTGAACTGGATGGGCGGATCACGACAAGAATCGGCGCTTTCCGTGAAGTGCTCAAAGCCGACGATCGGCTTTGCACGGCCGTGAAGCGACTCGAACCCGACAGCGCAGGGATCAACTGGATCGCTGACCATGCCCTCGCCTGGGTCGATCTTCAGACGAC
Organism: Synechococcus sp. WH 7805; assembly: GCF_000153285.1. Taxonomy (NCBI): domain Bacteria; kingdom Bacillati; phylum Cyanobacteriota; class Cyanophyceae; order Synechococcales; family Synechococcaceae; genus Synechococcus; species Synechococcus sp. WH 7805. Next base: position 394,642 of record NZ_CH724168.1, read on the forward strand.
CGGTGCAAGTGAACGGCGCCTGACGCTCCTTTTGGCCAACTATCCAGTCCGCAATGGACGTTTGGCGAACGGTGTGGGGCTCGATACCCCAGCCAGTTGCCTGAACATCCTTCGCTGGCTGCAGGACGAGGGATTCGATCTTGGACGTCAGCCCTTGCCCCAGGATTCCGATGCTCTGATGGCGATGATTCTTGCCGGGCGGACCAACGATCCGGAGAGTCATCTCAGGCCTCCCCTGACCCACCTCCCGCTCGAGACCTATCTGAGCTGGTGGTCAACGCTTCCGCAATCGGCCCGTGACGTGATTGAACGCCGCTGGGGGCAGCCCCGTAGTGCTGAAGATCTCGATGCCGACGGATTCGCCATCCACGGAATCCGATTCGGAAAGGTCACCGTGCTGGTGCAACCGAGTCGTGGGTATGACCCGGAGCAGCTCAGTGATCTCCATTCACCGGATCTTCCTCCTCCCCATCGCTATTTGGCCCAATACCTCTGGTTGCGCCTTGTGGAGCGCTGTCAGCTGATGATCCATGTGGGCAAACATGGAAGTGCCGAGTGGTTACCGGGTAAGTCCGTCGGACTCAGCGCGTCGTGTGCCCCTTCCCTGGCCCTTGGTCCAATCCCCCATCTCTATCCCTTCATCGTCAACGACCCGGGTGAAGGATCCCAGGCCAAACGTCGCGGCCATGCCGTGATCATTGATCATCTGACGCCTCCGCTTGGCAGGGCTGGATTACACGGATCCCTGCTCTCTCTTGAATCACTGCTGGATGAGTACATCGAGGCGCGTCAGCTCGGCGCGTCCCGCTGCCGCGCTCTGGAACAACAACTCAGTGCACTGCTCGTTGAATTGGATTGGCCTGGTCGTCCTGAAACACTCGATGCGGTCTCCGAGTTCTCACACTGGAGCGCAACCCTTGAGCAGGTCGAAACCTATCTCTGCGAGCTGAAGGAAGCCCAGATCCGCACCGGATTGCATCGACTGGGTGAACTGCCCTCATCAACATCGCTTCTCGAACTGCTAATCGCTATTGCCCGAGCTCCTGTTGCAGACCGACCGGGTCTCACCCAATGGATTGCTCGCGAGTGCAAGCTCAGTGTTGATCCTTGGGGCGATGAGGACGGACTGCTCCTGGTTGATCACGACAGAACCGTTCTGCGTGCCCTGGGTGCGCCAGCCTGCCGTCGGGTCAGTGATGCGGTTGAGTGGTTTGAGGGGCAAGCGCAACGGCTGTTGCAACGGTTGTTGGGTCTAGAGCTCGAAGCTTCAGGCGATGCTTCGTTCGCGCTGGCTGATCCGCTGATCCGCGTTTTCGAGGGACCATCGCTTCCTGCACCGCTTGAGTTCATCAGGACGGACCTTTGGCCTCGACTTCAGCACTGTGGGACGCGGGAACGAGATGCCTTACTGGCGGGGATTTCAGGGCGACGCGTATCGAGCGGTCCGTCCGGAGCACCCACCCGGGGACGGGATGACGTGCTTCCAACAGGACGTAACTTCTACTCCGTTGATCTGCGTGGACTGCCCACGGAGGCAGCCTGGGATCTTGGTCGGCGCAGTGCCGAACAGCTGGTGGAGCTCTACGAGCTGGAGCACGGTGAACCGTTACGCCACCTTGCCTTGTCGGTGTGGGGGACAGCGACCATGCGTAATGGTGGGGAAGACATCGCCCAGATGTTCGCCTTGCTCGGCGTCCGCCCTGTCTGGGACGGCCCGACCCGACGGATGGTGGATCTCGAGCTGATACCTCTCACCTTGCTTGAACGGCCGCGGGTGGATGTGACTCTGCGCATGTCCGGTTTGTTTCGGGATGCCTTTCCCCAGCTTCTGGGCTGGGTGAATCGTGCGCTCACCCTGGTTGCTGGACTGAATGAGCCGGACTCGGAGAATCCTCTGGCTCATCTCACCCGATCGGAAGGACCACAGTCCAGGCTGTTCGGTTCAGCACCGGGAGCCTATGGAGCCGGTCTTCAGGCCCTGATCGATTCAGGTCAGTGGGAGCGGCGGTCTGACCTGGGCGAGGCTTATCTCGCCTGGAGCTCCTGGCGTTACGACGGCGATGCCGTGGGCCATGCGGACCGAATTGGTCTTGAACAGGCTCTTCGCTCGGTGCAGGTGGTGATCCACAACCAGGACAACCGTGAACACGACCTCCTGGATTCCGACGATTACTACCAGTTCCAGGGAGGTCTGGCCGCCGCTGTCGAGCAGGCCGGTGGTCAGACACCCAGCCTTCTGTTCGCAGATCACTCTCGTCGCGAACGTCTGCGCATCCATGGCCTTGAACGGGAGATCGACAAGGTTGTCCGCAGTCGTCTGCTCAACCCCCGTTGGATCGAGGGGATGCAACGGCATGGGTATAAAGGGGCCTTCGAAATGGCTGCCAGCCTCGACTATCTCTTTGCCTACGACGCCACAACAGGAGCTGTTCCCGATTGGTGCTACGCCCAAATTGCGGAACATTGGCTGCTGGATGACGACGTTCAGGCGTTTTTGCAGAGAGTGAATCCCTGGGCTCTACGGGACATGGCTGAACGGCTGCTCGAGGCATCCCATCGCAAGCTGTGGAGCAATGCAGATGATTCCCTCCTCAAAGGGATCAAAGCATTGCTTCTGGCGGCTGAACGAAGGGTCGAATGCGGTGGTGGCTTGTACGAATGACGTACTGGTCAGTTGTTGAGGTCGCGGACCATTGCACGGAACGGATCGATTGAGCCGGGCTTGCTGCTTGGAGCGGCGCCACCACGAGTCGGGACTGGTTCTTCCTGAGGCTTGAGTTCTTCCTTGCGTGCAACGGGCGCGGAATCAGGCGCACTGGGAGTATTGACTCCAGATGCCTTCAGAGCACTGCCTTTGAGCTTTTGATCCAGCTCCGTCTTGGTCATGGTCTCGGCGAACGTCTTTTTCACCGGCTTGGGAATCCCGTCCTTGATCAAACTTTCCATGGGCTTTTCAGCCTTCCGATCCCCGAGACCATCGCTGCGTTTGTCCACCTTGAGATCGAGGGCGTCCACCTCAGTGACGAGTTCTTTGCCGCCAGGGTTATCAAGCGTGCCAGGGAAGGTACGACGGATGGTCTTGGCTTCCCGCATGTAATCCCTGTTCCCAAGGGTCGAGGAACTGTCACTATCGAGGTAATAGGCCTCGGGCTTGGGTTTTGCCTGCTTGGGTCCGGTGGCCTCACGGGTCCGATCGGAATCGGAGGAACCGGAATTGAGCAGACGGTCGAAGAAACCCATACCCGAGATCAGGGACGTTGGTTGAACTTAGCGACCTCTTAGGTCAACTCCGTGGCTGTCGGTTCCACACGTACGCAAAAGGCCAAGGTTCTTCAACTGATCATCGATCTGTTCACAGACCATCGGAGTCCACTGCCACTGCGTTTGCATGTCGTAGTCGTACCAGGCTTCGCCACCATCGATTCCCAGATCGGCAGCGGCATTGATCAGGTCACGGAATCCCAGCCTGTAACGCGCTGGATGAGCCAATACGGCCAGTCCACCAGCCTCGTGAATCGCTTTAACAACGGTGTCGGCACGCAACGCTTCACCGACGGCTGCATCCCCGTGGTTATAAACCGCCAGAGCTCGATGCCTCGGCTCGAAGCCGAGGGCCAGGACGTGCACCAAGCAACCGCGCAGAGTGCAGCTGATTTCCATTCCAGTCCAGAGCGTTGGTGCTGGATGGTCCAGCTCTGTTTGGGCCTCTAGCCAACTCTGCATGGGCAGGTAGGCAGCAGAGGAATGGTGATCTGTCACTGCGAGGTGACGCAGTCCATGACTGCTCGCTTGTTGGATCAAATCCTCTGGTCGAAGACTCCCATCACTGCAGATGGTGTGACAGTGAAAATTGAGCTCGTCAGGACAGCTCAAAGGGCCGACTGTCTCTAAGACCGCGCGGAGAGGATGCTGCTCAGCTGGCATGACCAGACTCCGCAGCGATGGATTCAGCTTTCAGCCGGCGCCACCGGGCATAGAACTGAATGGAAGCAGCCATGAAGACCACCAGACCCACGATGAACCAGGTGGCTGCACTGGTTGGGAATTGTGATTTGAAGACCACAAGCATCACCACGATCACCAAAAGCAGCGTTGGCAGTTCATTCAGGGCGCGTAACTGTTTTCCGCTCCACTGACAGTGACCTGCCTGGAGTTGTCCCATCAGCCGGTAACAGAACCAGTGATAAACAAGCAAAGCGGCAACGAACGCAAGCTTGACGTGCATCCAACCCTGTTGCAGCCAGGTCGGTTGAGCCACCAGCAATCCGATCGCCATCGTGACCGCCACGATCATCCCCGGGGTTGTGATGATGTTCGCCAGTCGCTTTTCCATCAGCCCGTACTGGCTTTTGAAGGCCAAGCTCAGGTCTGGATCCATCTCATCGGCCTCCACGTGATAGATGAAGAGACGCACGAGATAGAAGAGGCCTGCAAACCAGACCACGACACCAACGATGTGAAGGGTCTTGAACCAGAGATAGGCCTCGGGAGGAAGCGTCATCGCTAGGGAAGGACTGAAAGGGACCATAAGCAGGCTTCAGGCCAGCCCGTCAAGAAACTCGGACGCGCATCGCTGGTGAGCCAGGAGAGTTTCTGGATCCATGCGATCAAGGTTCCTTGCCATCATCGCCAGTCGGTATTGCTTTCGGAAAAAGTCTTCGTGGCGCTTGATGAAACTCCAGAACAGTCCGTCCCAGACGTCACACCAGGCACCCTTCTTGTAGTCGGACATCTTGCGGACATAATTCGAGCCTGAGAGATAGGGCTTGGTGGTGAAGAGTCCTCCGTCAGCGAATTGGCTCATCCCGAAGACGTTGGGAACCATCACCCAGTCGTAGGCGTCCACAAACAGCTCCATGAACCATTGGTACACCCGTTGGGGGTGAAAGCCGCAGAGAAGCATGACGTTTCCAAGCAGCATCAACCGTTCGATGTGATGGCAGTAGCCACTGCTCAGGGCGTGGCCGATGGCGTCATCAATTGGAGGGAGTCCCGTTGTCGCGGTGTAGAAAGCATCTGGGATTGGTCTGTCCTCAAACTTCCAGAAATTGCTGTTGCGCATGGCCACACCATGCCTGCGATACATCACGGCCATGAATTCCCTCCATCCCACGATCTGACGGATGAATCCCTCCAGGGAATTGAGGGGAATGTCACCGTCCGCAGCTCGTTCCAATGTGCGATCCAGAATCTGCTGCGGCGTTAGAAGGCCGATGTTCAGCATGGGTGTGAGCACGCTGTGCCACATCACCCGATGCTGGGTGCTGATTGCATCCTCATACGCACCGAAATCCCGCAGGCGATACTCGAGAAACGTTTGCAGCCACCGATCCGCGTCCTCATGCCGAATTGGGTAGCTGAAGGCCTCCCAGCTGCCGATGAAGGGCAGCGCCTCAGACTCGAGTTCTTTGCGGGCTTGTTCGACTTCGGCACCGTTGCGGTGCGAGGGTTCAGCTGGAACGCTGATCCCTTTCGGAAGCTTCTTGCGATTGTCGGCATCGAAACTCCAATGGCCACCGAGCGGTCCTCCGTCGTCTTCTAGAAGCAAGCCCATCCGCCGGCGCTGTTGCTCGTAGAACTTGGCCATGAAGGGTTTGCGTCCGCTGGCGAAGTGCTCCTCAACCATCGACGCTGGTGTGAGGAACATCGGTGAGGCCAGGATCCGTAGCTCTCCCCCCGTGCGATCCACGAACCGACGCAGGCGCTTCTCGAGCAAATCGTCGAGCGGATCAGCAAGGTGGTAACTGACGAACCCTGATGAACGAAGAGCTTGAAGGTGATCCTCGGTTGTGCTCGCTTCGTGATGTCGGCGGTAGAAAACTGTGTAACCCCGATGTCGCAATGTCTCGGCATAGACCGTCATCGTGGCTCTGTGCAGCAGAAGACGTTGCCTATGAACCCGGATCGGCCAGTGAGGATCGGTGCCGAAAAGGAGCGGGTCTTCGATCAGGGCTACGGGACGACCTTTGGTGATCGCCGGATGGTCCGCGAACAACTGATGGGGATAAACAAGAGCGATCTCCATCGTCAGCGGCCCTCACCCGCTAAACGGCAGGCCCTGCGGCCAACGGCGGTTGCATAAGCACGGTCTACGGGTCCAGAGCTTGGGCTTAGCTGCCCTGCCAGGCAGTTCATCACCACTTTTTCCCGATGACCCTGCTGGTCATTCAGTTTCAGCACCAGTTGCCAGTGGTTCTTCGCACTGCGCGTGATGTCATCAGCGCAGACCGGCCCCGTACAGAGTCCTGGTGAGGCGTTCGCTGCTCTAGGACACCAGAGACTTGACAGCATGCCAATCAGGCAGAGGATCAACGGCAGAACGCGGATCATCAGCTGATCGACTCCGAGACTTGAACCGCACCATCCTGCTGTGTGTCCTCCTCAGGGTGAAAGAAACAGCGAATATCGCGCGCTAGAGCGAGCCCCACACCTGGGGCTTTGACGAGGGTCTCAACAGAGGCCAATTGAATGGCATCGATCGAATGAAAATGCGCAAGCAGGTCTTTCACCCGCTTCGGTCCCACTCCTGGGATATCTGATAGACGCGACCGTTTCATGCGTTCCCCACGCTGCTGACGATGAAAGCTGACGGCAAAACGGTGGGCTTCATCGCGGAGTCTGCGCAGCAGGGCAACGCCCAGCTGGTCCATATCACTTTCGAGGGGCTGAGTCTCCCCCGGTAGAAACACCTCTTCCCTTTGTTTGGCAAGAGAGCAGATGGTGAGGTCTTCGTGCAGATCAAGTTCCCGTAACGCTTCCATCACTGCCGATAACTGACCTTTTCCACCATCGATCATCACCACATCAGGCCAGTCGTTCAGTCCATCGGTCTGCAAAGCACTGCCACCTTTCTGTCGCAGTGCTCCGACATCCACACCCTCTTTCTTGGCCAGGGCCCATCGCCGGAAGCGCCTGCGCATGATCTCTGCCATGGCCATGAAATCATCGCTGTGACCAGCTCGGATGCTGCTGCTGCGAATCTTGTATTTGCGGTAATGCTGCCTGGCAGGCAGGCCATCAATAAACACAACCTGGGACGCAACGGCATCGCTCCCCTGGATATGACTGATGTCGTAGCCCTCGATTCGTCGCGGCGGTATGGGCAGCTCGAGCAGCTGGGCCAGATCCTCCGTTGCCAAAGCCTGCTGTTCTTGTCCTTGTTTGGCGCGCTGCAGTTCGTAGTCAGCATTGCGCTGAACAAGCTCAATCAGATCAGCCTTCTGGCGCTGCTTCGGACAGTGAATCTGAACCTTGCGTTCCCGTTGCTCAGAAAGCCATTCTTCAATCAGTGGCTGCTGCGGCAGCTGATGCTGAACTAGCAGTTCGGGAGGAATTTCAACGGAATCCACCTGGCTGTAGTGCTCTTCGATCACTTTCTGCAGCGTCAGTCCAGACGGTTGGTTGGATGCGTCCGCGAGATAGCCCAGGCGACCGACAAGCTTGCCAGCCCGCATCTGGAACAACTGCACTGCTGCCAAACGATCATCACCGGCCATAGCGATCACATCGCGACTCACCGAGGCGTCAGGCAGGCTCATCTTCTGATCAGCGGTTAGTTGATCCAAACCCTGCAGCTGATCCCTGATCTTTGCTGCAGATTCGTAATCCATCCGTTCCGAATAGCGCTCCATCTGCTGATGGAGCAACATCTGCAATTCATCACTGCGCCCTTGAAACACCATCGCCACCTTGCGCAGCGTCCGGTGGTAGTCCTCAGAGCTGATTTTTTCCTGACAGACCCCAGGGCAACGACCAATGCTGTAATTCAGGCAGGTCCTGTCGGCATGAAGAGGTCGGGGCCGTTGCCGCAGCGGGAACACTCGCTTCACAAGAAAGAGAGTTCGTCTGAGTAGACCCACATCCACGTAAGGGCCGTAGAAGCGATCGAGCGGGCTGCGAAAGCGGCGGCGTCGAGTGATGAAAATGCGCGGATAGGGTTCACTCCAGGTGATGCATAGGTAGGGATATTTCTTGTCGTCTTTGAGCAGCACATTGAAATGCGGCTGTTGGTTCTTGATCAAGTTCGACTCGAGAGCCAGGGCCTCGGCCTCGCTGTCGGTCACGATGAATTCAATCTCACAGATCTGACGCACCATCAGCCTGATTCGAGGGCTGAGGTCGTGTCTGCTGCGGAAATAGCTGCGTACGCGACTGCGCAAGCTCTTGGACTTCCCTACGTAGAGAAGTCGGTCCTCACCATCCCGCATCAGATAGCAGCCGGGTTCAGAGGGGATCTCCTTCAGGCGCTGTTCGAGCCGATCCGGTTGTTCGATCAGGGTAGGCATGGCTCGAATCCTAGGAATTGTGAGTGCATAGGATCCGTCCAAACCGCCATCGAGATTGGATGAAAGCGCTGTATCCAGGCAGCTTCGACCCTCTCACCCTCGGGCATCTCGATCTCATTGAGAGGGGTGCTTCTCTAGTGGATGAACTGGTCGTTGCTGTTCTGAAGAACCCTGGCAAGTCGCCAGCGTTTTCCCTTGATCAGCGTCTTGCTCAGATCAACGCTGCCACGAAGCACCTCAGCAATGTGTCCGTGACCAGTTTTGACGGGTTGACCGTGGCCTGTGCCAGAGCACAGGGAACTCGCCTGATCCTGCGTGGACTCAGGGCAATGAGCGATTTCGAATACGAGCTGCAGATTGCACACACGAATCGATCGCTCGATCCGGAATTTGAAACCATATTTCTCACGACGGCAGCCCACTACAGCTTTCTCAGCAGCTCAGTCGTGAAAGAAGTGGCCCGTTTCGGTGGTGCAGTTGACCACATGGTACCCAGAGAGGTGGCGGAAGACCTCGAGAGGTTCTTTAATTCGGCTTTCATACCCCCTTCACGATGAGCGAGATCCGGCTTTCCGTACTCGACCAGCTTGATCTGCTCGAGGAGATCATGCTCGAGGGAAGTCGTATCCCCTTCAGCGGAGGGAGGCTCGTCAATGAGCAGGACGCCGTCGAGCTACTGGATGCAGTCCGTGACGCGATGCCCTCCCAGGTGTCTCAGGCCGAACAGTTGTTGCTGAAGCGCGATGAATTCATCGCCACAGCGCGTTCCCAGGCTGATGAGATCGTCTCGAATGCTCAACAACAGCGCGAACTCCTTGTTGCCCAGGCGTCCATACGACAGGAAGCTGAGCGACAGGTGAATGAGATGCGTGATCAGGTTCGTCAACAGTGCGAGCAGCTCCTGCACTCGGCTCGGGGTCAGGCTGCTCAGATGGAACAGGAGATGCAGTCGAAACAGGCTCAGCTGGAACAGCAGTACGCGTCCCGCAGGCAGCAGCTTGAGCAGGAAGCTTTACAGCGACGTCAGCAGCTTGATCAGGAAGCCACCGAATTGAAGCGTCAGCTCACGGAACAGCATGAACGGAGCCGTCAGCAGTCACTGCAGGAGCTCGATCAGATCCGTCAGGAAGGCTTGAGGATTCAGAAGGAAGCTCAGAGTGAAGCCGAACGCCTTCATCAGGATTCGCTGCAATTCCGTCAGCAGACCCAACAGCAATGCGAGTCCTTGATTCAACGGAGTCGCCAGGAGGCTGCCTCTGTTCAGGACGGTGCCAATCGTTATGCAGAACAGACTCTTGGTGAACTCGAACAGCGCCTGAAGGAGATGTCTCAGGTGGTGTTGGCTGGCCGACAGGAACTGGTGAAAATTCAAACAGGTCGGAGTGAAACCCCGACTCCTGTCAATGAAATGAATGAGTCAAAGGCTGTTCCAATCAGCCGGGCACGCCGTTCTTCAGCGCGGATGAGGCAGATGAAGGGCACGGGCTGAGTTTCAGTACAGAACGCAGAATTTGGCCGATCACCGTGTTCGGCCGAACGGAACCGTTGGAAATCATGCTCACGTAGCGTGGTCCATCAGCGGTTTGCAGAATTCCTGAAATGCTGCGAACCCCGCTGATTGTTCCGGTTTTGCCGCGAAAGCGTCCATCGATTGGAGTTCCTCTGTAGAGATTTCTGAGCGTTCCCCGGCGACCAGCAATGGCCATGGATGCTTGGTAATAAGCGGCATAGGGATGCTGATCCATACGCATCAGCAGAGCGGCAACGGTCTGGCTGGTCACCCTGTTGTTCCTGGACAGCCCGCTTCCATCAGCAACCCTCAGTCCTTGGATGGGAAGACCCTGTTCCCACATCCAGCGCTCTGTCGCTCTGGATGCAGCCTTCACGTCCCACAAGTCGGCCGCCTGACGCATCAACACCTCTGCTGTGAAGTTATGGCTCTCAGTGTTGGCGAGACTGAGCAGAGCATGCATGGGGGCTGAAGTCTCTTCATGCAGAACCACCATTTCCTCCCGATCCCCCAAATCAGAGATCTCAGCCATGCTCAGAGGTTGGACCTGCTGAATGCGCACTGCTCCGCCCCGCCGTTGCACCTCTTTCTGAAACAAACGCTGCAGTCGGTTGTAGGGATCACTGACGGCACCGCCAACAGCGTTGCTGGTGAGAGCAAGTCGCGTGATAGGTGCCCCGTAGGCATAGCCACGGTCCGCCGGATGCCAGTCACTCGGCCACCAGTTGCGACGTGGTTCCTCACGCACCATGAGATTGACAGGTCCTGACGTCACCCCTCGAGATCCACCTTGACGAAGAGCAGCGAGAGCAAAGCGCTGCAGCCCGGCAATACTGAGATCGGGATCACCCTCTCCATTCAGTTCCATAGAGCCATCCGGTCGCTGAATCAGGCGCGTCTTCAGTCGGAAATCCGGTCCGAGACGATCGAGGGCGTAGGCAGTACTGATCAGCTTCTGATTGGAAGCAGGAATACGGGCGACCGAACCATTGATATCCCCCAGTACATCCCCATCACTATTCAGAACTGTGACTGACCAGACTCTTGATTCGGAACCGAGATTGGCCTGAATAGCCGTCTGAAGCGATGGGCAGGAGCGGGGTTCCTGCAGCTCAGGGAGTGGTTGTTGTGTCTCTGGAGGAGGAGGCGAAATCAAGGGGATGATTTCAGCTCTGACCCCTTCCTGGAGTGTTCCCAGCAAGAGAAGGACAGGAATGATTGGTGTCTTCATTGCAAGTCAATCCCGCTGACGATCCCATTCAGCCGATAAAGGCGGCCATCCAGTTCGACAGGAGTGCCGACTTTGAGTTTGGTCCCTGCAACAACAACTCCTGAAGGAGTGATGGTGGCATTGCTTCGCAGGATGAATCGGGCATCGATGATGCCTTGAATCTGCTGATTGGGATCATCAGCAAAAACCACTTGACCATCGGGTTGCACAGCCACGAGTTTCCTGCGGATGTCATCCACACGGATAAGTTCAGCGCTGCCAGCTGGTTGGTTGCGAATGATCAGATTGGTGCTTCCGTTTCCAAGAGCTTCCTTGATCAGACGTTCAGGGTCTGCAGCTCTCGAATTGCGGACATCAACACTCACCAACACCGGTTTCACGGATCCTGTCGCCCTGGCAACCGTGTTGCTGAGCTTCGGGCTCCAGAGCACGCCAGCAACTGCGACCATCGCCACAAGAGCGGCAGCGGTATCAACGACCGACAGGGAGCGGAAACGATCCTTGATGCCCATGACGCTCCGAGGGAGACCGCACACTAAAAGTGTTGCGGCCAGGGATCAACCTCTCAAATCATCGATCAACCGATCGACAGCACCCAATGTCTGTTTCAATCCATCCGCTGATGGGTTGATTGCTGCGTCGATCTGCTCACGCTCAGGTCGTTGTTCAAACCGCTGAATCCATCGGTACCCATCGGGATCACAGCGGAAAAGGTCCCATTCCTTCTCTCTTTCCATCAGCAGTGCGCCCTGAGGGAGCGGCTCCAGATGGAATGCGACGGTCCAGGTGGACAAAAAACCGCGACGTCTGGAACGAGCCACACTGCCGATGCCGACGCCGGCATCTTCAAGCCGTCCGTTGACGAGCACCACGGGTTCTTTCCAGAGGTTGCAGATCGCCTCAACGGTTTCATAATCGCTGGGTTGGGCACCAACGAGCAACAGCAGTTCGCCTCGATCCGCCCAGGCAGGATCCCTCTGCAGCTGCATGAAATCAACGCAACAGTCGGCGAGATCGGTCGCGTCTCGTTTGGCTAGAGCCGCTGCGCCAGCATCGGGAAAAGCCACGAGCAGAGGACAGCCTTGTTCCCGAAGCGTTCTGGCCAAACGCAGTGCCGGACCCATGACTCTCAGACCTTCGAATCGCCAGGTCACCAACCATCGTCCTCGCCGGGCCCCACCGAGAACAGACTCCAACGCTGAAACCGTGCGCTTCTCTGCCTCGAGAAGATCAGCGGGAAGGACAGCGCTCACAGTTCACTATTGCGTCTTGGGCGGAGCGTACAGCGATCGATCCGCACTCATTCACTACAGACCTGCATTGCTCGTTCAAAACGTTCAACAATGCTTCCGATCTGGTTTGAGCTGTTCCAGAACCCGAGGCTGAGCCTCAGACCTGAGCGTCTCATCTCCTTTGGCATGCGCATTGCTGAGAGCACGCTGCTGTCGGTGTCTCGTCCTGAAGAGCAAGCACTGCCGCTGCTCACGGCCAACCCTTCTTGATCGAGTACTCGCACCATGCGTCGTCCTGAAAGCGGCTTGCCTGAACGATCGCGAAGCATCAAGGCGAGATGATGAGGCAGGCGTTGTTGAGGTTGACCGAGCGTTGCGACACCAACTGTCCGGCAGAGCTGCAGCTCCAATTCATCCCTGATTCGCCGGATGCCATCGCCACTGTCAGGCAAGCCATCCACGTCACATCGTTGAATCTGCGCGAGCGCCTCAGCCATTCCCGCCACCAACACGACAGATTCAGTTCCACTGCGCAAGTTGTTCTCCTGCCCGCCGCCCGTCAGCAGGGCGGTGAGTTGCTGTTTCCAGGCTCGACGAATCAGCAGCAGGCCAACACCTCTTGGCCCACCGCATTTGTGGGCAGACGCGCTGAGTAAATCCACCGGCAGGGTGTTCCAGTCGGGCAGGGCCTGGCTGATCACCTGGGTTGCATCCGTGTGGAAGGGAATTCCGTATCGACGGCAAAGAGCGCCGATCGTCTGAAGAGGTTGCAGCGTGCCCACCTCACTCTGCCCCCAAATCACGGACACCAACCGCGTGGGTGGGTGCAGTAGCTCCTCAAATCGATCCAGTTGCAGGATGCCCTCAGAATCCACCGGGGCCGTGGCCACCTGCCAGCCCAAGGGGGTGAGTGCATGAGCGGCCGCCGTGACGGCTGGATGCTCAACAGCGGAGATCACGATCCGTCCTGGCGCGAAGGACGACGCCAAGCCCCGGATTCCGAGATGTATGGATTCAGTGGCTCCTGATGTGATCAGAACGTCATTGGCATCGGCGCCGAGCAGTGCACCGATCTCAACCCTTTTGCGTTCCAGGGCTTCCGCTGCGGCAATCCCAAAGGAGTGCAGGCTGGAAGGATTGCCCCAGGCCTGGTTCTGTACATCCAGCATCCTCTGCTGCACACCCGGACGCAGAGGTGTCGTGGCACAAGCATCGAGGTAAATGGGCCCCGAGTCAGCTCTGACCATCACGCTGAATGCGGGACAGAGTGCGTTGTTCGAGGGACTCTCCGGCCAGGTTGATCATCGAGTCCAGCGATGTGGATGCCAGGAACGCCTGAACCTTCGCCTGAGCCTCCTCGCGCAGACAACGTTTAGGTTGCCTGCAACCCTCCTTGCAGTCATTGGCACAGTCCAGAGCTGGAGGTGTTGAAGCCACTGCAGGTTTCAGTTCAGCAGCCATCTCTTCGGAACGCCCCCCAGGCATCAGGTCTGGATTCATCACGCCATCGAAGACGGCCACTGCTGGACCAGTCATGAAAACCGACCCCTGTTGATCAGGCCAGCTGATGCTCAGCGGTCCGCCTGGAAGCACGACGGTTGCCTCGCTGTCGCTGAGCCCGAGCAGAAATGCAGCCACCAGCGTGGCGCAGGCACCGGTCCCGCAAGCCAGTGTTGGACCCGCTCCCCGTTCCCAGACGCGAATCTCGAGATGCTGCCGACTGAGAACCTTGAGAAAGTGAACGTTGGTTTTAGCTGGAAAGATTGGATCACACTCCAGCTGGGCGCCGAGTGCTTCAAAAGGGATCGTCTCCAGATCGTCCACAGGAACCACCACATGGGGGTTGCCCATACCCACCGCGGCCAAGGAGAGGGTGAGACCTTCGCGGGTGACTTCGCCACGTGGCAGACCGTTTTCATCTGGGCTTAAAAGCGTCGGAACCGCCTCTGGTTTCAAGAAGGGAGCGCCCATATCGACGCGGATCTGTCCGTCCTGTTGAAGTTCGGGAATGATTTGACCAGCTGGTGTTTCGATCCTCCAGCTCCGTCCAGGTAAATCACCATCACTATCGGCAAGGAAGCGGGCAAGGCAGCGGATTCCGTTGCCGCACATTTCAGCCTCCGAACCATCGGCGTTGAAAATCCGCATGCGCAGATCTCCTTGGCCCTGCGGGGGCAGGGCAAGGATCAAGCCATCGCCTCCGAGGCCAAAGCGACGGTCACAGACCTTACGGACCCAGTCAGCATTGGGAGAGGTGATGCTCTCAGGAAGCCGACCATCCCGACCCTCCACCAAGATGAAGTCGTTGCCGAGACCTTGGTATTTGCTGAACTGCAGCATGGCGCTTCGTTACCCCTGAGTGATCCTATGGAGCCGACAAGCTTTGATCCCAGTCTTCCCGGAATCCGTCTTCTTCAATCCTGGATCCGCGACCAGCGCACTCTGAGTGTTGAACTGAGCGACGGAAAACGCATCGACGGCCGACTTTCATGGCAGGACCCCCTTTATCTGGCCGTTCAACGTGATGACGCGTCCGATCCGATCTTGATCAATCGTCAGTCCGTGCTCACCATCCGAACCTTGATCTGAACCACCGGGTTCGATCCCTGGTTATGTCACGATCGCCCCAGGTGTTTTCGTGCCGTGACGGCCTCCAAGTCCTCCTCCGCCACCGCGACGGCCTCTGAACGACCGGATCGGTACGATCCCATCGCGCTCGAGCAGCGCTGGCAGAGCCAGTGGCAACACGACGATCTCTATGCAACCCGTTCACCGGAGCCCGGTCAGAACGCGTTCTATGCCCTTTCGATGTTCCCCTATCCGTCGGGAACCCTGCACATGGGACATGTGCGCAATTACGTCATTACCGATGTGATTGCCCGGGCTCAACGCATGCGGGGCGATGCCGTTCTTCATCCCATGGGGTGGGATGCGTTCGGACTCCCCGCTGAGAATGCAGCGATTGAGCGTCAGATCGATCCAGGGATCTGGACCGATCGCAACATTGAACAGATGAAAGCTCAGCTCGATCGGTTAGGCCTGTCAATCGATTGGTCAAGGGAGCAAGCCACCTGTCATGCCGATTACTACCGGTGGACCCAGTGGCTGTTTTTGGAGCTGCTCGACCAGGGGTTGGCATACCAGAAAGATGCCACGGTCAATTGGGATCCTGTCGACCAAACCGTTCTCGCCAATGAGCAGGTTGACAGTGAGGGACGTTCCTGGCGTTCTGGCGCTCTTGTGGAGCAGAAAAATCTCAGGCAGTGGTTCCTGCGGATCACCCACTACGCCGACGCCTTGCTGGATGATCTTGACCTGCTGAATGGATGGCCCGAGAGGGTTCGCACAATGCAGGCCAACTGGATCGGTCGATCCATCGGAGCAGAGATTGATTTCCGTGTCAGCGGTCATGACGACGCGTTGATCACAGTCTTCACCACACGAGCCGACACGCTGCATGGCGTCAGCTATGTCGTGCTGGCTCCTGAGCATCCGCTGGTTGACGCTCTCACATCGGACAAACAGCGCGAGTCCGTCGCCGCTTTTAGAGATCTGGTAAGTGAGCTGAGTGCTGATGAACGCACGGCGGATGACCGTCCCAAGCGAGGTGTGCCCATCGGTGCCACAGCAGTGAACCCGGTCAACGGTGAATCAATCCCAATTTGGATCGCCGATTACGTTCTCGCCGGCTACGGCACCGGAGCCGTGATGGGTGTCCCAGCCCATGACGAACGCGATTTTCTGTTTGCACGCACCTACGAACTTCCGGTGAAACGGGTGATCCTGGCCGCCGGTGCCAACGAACATCTCAGTGATGGTGAGGCATGGACAGGACCGGGGATTCTGTTGAACAGCGGCCGCTTCGATGGCCAGTCAAGTGACGATGCCAGGCAGGCGATCACGGCTCACGGTCACGATCTGGGATGGGCCCGACCCAAACGCCAATTCAGGCTGAGGGACTGGCTGATATCGCGCCAGCGCTATTGGGGGTGTCCGATTCCGGTCATTCACTGCGACCACTGTGGCGCCGTACCCGTTCCAGCGGATCAGCTTCCGGTGACCTTGCCCAAGGATGTGGATCTGCAAGGCAAAGGGGGATCACCCCTGGCCTCCCTGGAATCCTGGGTGGCCGTGGATTGCCCGACATGCGGGCGACCCGCCCGACGGGAATCGGACACCATGGACACCTTCATGTGCTCATCGTGGTACTTCCTTCGTTTTGCCGATCCGCACAACATGGAGCGTCCTTTCGATCCTGATGCTGTGGAGCGTTGGCTGCCCGTGCAGCAATACGTCGGCGGTATCGAACACGCGATCCTCCATCTTCTCTATTCCCGTTTCTTCACCAAAGCGCTGCGTGATCGTGGCTTATTGAACATCCGCGAACCCTTTGAGCGACTGCTCACGCAGGGGATGGTCCAAGGTGTGACCTACCGCAATCCCCGCACGGGTCGGTATGTGGCGCCCTCGGAAGTGAGTGACGAGAGCGCACCCAAAGACCCGTTGGACGGCGGCGATCTGGAGGTGCTGTTCGAGAAGATGTCGAAGTCGAAATACAACGGTGTAGATCCCGCCGCCGTCATCGACCGCTATGGCGCAGACACGGCTCGGATGTTCATTCTGTTCAAGGCACCCCCTGAAAAAGATCTGGAATGGGATGATGCAGACGTTGAAGGGCAGTTCCGTTTCCTGCAACGGCTCTGGCGCCTGATCGAGAGCGTGCGCTCAGATCACCAGGATCAGCTTCTCAGCGAGCCTACCGTTGTACCTGAAGGTTCTGTCCTGTCCGAACAGGAGTCTGGGATCCGCCGAGCAGTGCACACCGCGATCGAAGCCGTGAGTGACGACCTGAGGGGGGAGTACCAATTCAATACGGCGATTTCGGAGTTGATGAAACTCTCCAATGCCCTTTCAGGATCGCTCGCTGAAGCATCAAGGAGTGTTCAGGCTGAAGCGATCTCAGCGCTGATCCGCCTTCTCGCTCCGTTTGCCCCCCACTTGGCTGAGGAATTCTGGTTCAGCCTCGGCGGACAGGGCAGCGTTCATAACCAACCATGGCCGGTGCATGACCCCGCTGCATTAAGACGAGACACCGTGGATCTTGTGATCCAGGTGAAAGGCAAGGTGCGCGGATCAATCAGCGTTCCGGCTGACTGCAGCAAAGAGAAACTGGAGGAATTGGCTTTGGCCAGTGAAGTGGCGGAGCGATGGTTGGAGGGCAAGCCACCCCGGCGCGTGATCGTGGTGCCGGGGAAGCTTGTCAATCTGGTGCCGTCCTGACCCTGCTTATCCCTTAACGAAGCGCAGAGATGCCGGGCTGTCCCAAGTTCCCTGAGCCTGGTATCCACGGTTGTTTCCAGTCAAATGACGCAGGATCCAGAAGATCGCTTCATCGGATCCCTCCCCGATCGCCTGCTGAATCTCCAGAACGGAACGGGATGTTCCATCACTGAGCACGTCCTCCACTTGTTTCTGAAGTTTCAGAATCGCAGCGGCTGCTTTCTTCCCTGCCTCAACTCCTGGCTGGTGATACGCATTGATGTTGACAAGCTCGCCGTAGAAGCCAACAGCACGTT
Source organism: Synechococcus sp. WH 7805 (assembly GCF_000153285.1). Lineage (NCBI taxonomy): Bacteria > Bacillati > Cyanobacteriota > Cyanophyceae > Synechococcales > Synechococcaceae > Synechococcus > Synechococcus sp. WH 7805. Next base: position 412,476 of record NZ_CH724168.1, read on the forward strand.
CGAACAGGGCGATGAGCGCCCCGAGTCTGCGGGCATCGAATGTCCGCATGCTGATGCTCAAACTTTGACGCCCGCCTTCGGTGAGGGCAGAACGTGTTCCCTGGACAAAACCATCAAGGAAGTCACCAGGACGCTCACCCTTGATTTCAGGGATGTCTTCAACATCACGCAGAACTTCGATGAAGGTGACGAAGAAGTTATCGACGCCATCGCGAAGCTGCTGAACATAGGCATGCTGATCTGTAGAACCTTTGTTTCCATACACAGCGATGCCCTGGTGCGCAATGGCTCCACTGCGATCAAGGCGCTTACCCAGGGACTCCATCACCAACTGCTGCAGATAGCGGCTGAAGACTTCCAGACGGTCGCGGTAAGGCAGCACCACCATGTCGCGCTTGCCCTTCCCTTCACCTGCGAAGTACCAAGCAGCTGCCATCAGAGCCGCAGGGTTGCGACGTACATCGGCGAGGCGGGTGGCCTCATCCATCTGAGCAGCTCCGGCCAGAAAATCTCGGATGTCGGTGCCGATCAGCGCACCTGGCAAAAGACCGACGGCGCTGGTGATGCTTGTACGCCCACCAACCCAGTCGAACATGTCAAAGCGTTTGAGCCACTTCTCTTTCGAAGCCTGTTGATCAAGAAGGCTTTGAGACATTGTGATCGCTACAGCCTGAGCCGCCCATTGGCCCCCTAGCGACTCCAAACGGTGTCGCGCTTGTTCCATCCCCAGATGGGGTTCGGGCGTTCCGCCAGACTTGCTGACGGTGACCACAAGTGTCGTGAGCAGGTTATTTCCCAGTTCGCCGAGCACCCGGCTCATGCCGTTCGGATCGACATTGTCGAAAAAGTGAAATGGCAGCCCTTGTCCGTTGTCCTGCAAGGCACGGACCATCAGCAGGGGGCCAAGACCGCTACCACCGATGCCAATCCAGAGAATGTCGGTGAAGGGTTGACCAGTGGGCGACTTGATCTCGCCACTGATGACAGCCTTGCCGAACTGCTCAATATCGTTGACCTCTGAGGCAATGTGCTGGCTGACCTCTGGATCGGGTGACAATCGAGGATCGCGAAGCCAGTAGTGGCCTACTTGGCGGTTTTCATCAACATTGGCGATGGCTCCACCCTCGAGCTTCTTCATCGCATCGAAGGCCTTCTCCAGCGGGGGAGTGAGCTCGTCCAATGCTGCGGAGTTGAGATGCATGCGGCTGACATCCAGCCAAATCCCGAGATCGTCGTGGTACCAGAGGAGATCGCAGAAGCGTTGCCATTGAATCTGTGTATCAGTGGCGCTGAAATCCGGGAAGCTCATCACGAGGTGCATGCACGCTCTGAAGGTATCCACAATCCGCTTGGCTGCCCATCAAATGGAACACCGGCGCTAATCTCCGAACATGTCCACAGACAGGTCTCCGGTTCGGGTTGTCTCCATCCGTGGAGTTCTCTGCGGTGCCGCTGCGCTGGCAGCAACTTGCCTGGCATTTCATTCGTCGTTGCGTCCGATCTCTCTTTCGGATCTCTCTTCGCGTTCATCGAAGCAAGCTCGAGATCAGTCCTCACCCGGTGAACTCAATCCGGACCCAACTGATTTCAGTGTGGAGGAACTGGAGCTCCTGCAGCGCCGTTTTGGTGTACATGGTCCCCAGACCCCTCTGGCTCAGCTCTTCACCCGAGGAGTAGATCAGTTACAGCCACTTCGCGCCAACACACTCTCCAGGTTGAGGAGTTTGAAACCTGTGATTCAGCGGGAGGCTTCCCGCCATCGCATCAACCCGATGTTGATCACAGCCATACTCTTTGATGAAATTCAGCACTCAAAGCCTGGAGAAGATCTTCCTTTCGTAGTGCATTCCGGGTTGGTTGATACCCATGGACCAGCTCAACTTGGGATCAGTGAACTGATTCACCAGGGCCGCTTACCTGCAGAACCCACCCCCAAACAGATCAGCGAAGCCCGAGATCTGCTGATGAATCCTGATGCCAACATCGAGCTCCTGGCAGCGAAATTGTCGAGAATCAAAAATGAGCTTGGTCTCAACCAAGGATCGATCTTGATCGCTAGTCGCTCCTATGTGGATGCGAAGGCCATTGCCACCCTGGCCTATTTGCACAATGGAAAACTTGATTATCCGGCCAGGATTTTGCGCTACATGCAAGATCCTGCTCTGCATGGCCTCATTTACAGCGTTCGCCAACCGGCGAAGCCTTACCTCATCTAATGGTCATCCCTAATAGATGATTGTTAAGTGCAAAGCTTTCCAAGAGCTGCCAATCGAATTTGAAGGTCACTCCAGGAGAAACTACGTGGGTCCCCACGCTCTCCGCCAAGGTCCACATGCTGATGCGTGGTGATGGCTGCGGGCTGAAACCCAAAGCGTTCCATCCATTCGTCGAGAACAAGAGCCATGGCGTCATATTGCGCCTGGGTATAACCACTGTGACGTCTATCATTATCATGACCATCGTTGGGTGTTTCCAGACTCAAATGAAGCGCGAAGTTATTCACTGAACCTTGGAATTTTGCATTGGTGACAGCCCATTCGCCAAGGAACGACGAGTAACCAGCACCGAAGGCCCGCTGAAGGGGATCAACGAGATCCACAATTGAGCCATCTAAACCAATCAAGGTGTGATAGCTGACCTGATCCTCATCACGGGGATGGGGCGTCAGGAACGTGTTAATGGCGGACCCAAGTGAATAAACAGTTTCATGCAACACCACCACCCTCGGATCGGGGTTGAGTGGTTGCCCCCATGGATTGCGTCGATAGCGGCTTCCGAAGTTGCTCGGATCGGCGGGGATGTTCTTCCGCTCTTCAGCAAGAGAGAGCTTGCGTTTCAGCAAACGCTCTCTCACGTTTGGATCAATTCCGGAACACTGGCGGGCCAATGGAGAGGCCCAGGCCAGAGCCTTCGGAGGAACGGGTGGCTCACCCTTGATGGTTCGGCCGGAATCCTTGTCCTTGCCAACCTCATTGAGAAGGTCAAGCAGAGAAGGGCGCCTCGCTCCTCTGTCTTTTTCCGCTGTGACACCAACCAGAGCCACGACCACAAGCAGTGTGGCCGTACTGACCAGGACGATCCCCACACCGGGACGATGCAACCGCTTCAACACGGCTGCCAGGTTCTTTCTCAGAGAAAGGCGAACCATTGATCGCGGAGAGAACGTGCAGCCAGTGATGCACCAGGATCCCAGGCCAGTTCATGTCGGTCCACCCCTGGATCGTCGAGTGAGAGTTCCGTGGTTCTGAGGAGACCCCTACGGCTGTAGGTCACCTTGAGGGTTGAGTTGCCATGCAAAAGCTCTGAACAGCGTTGAACCGAGCTGCATCGCCAGTCACGCAGTGCGATCAGTTCATCTCCCGCCACCAACCCTCCCCTTTGAGCCGGACCATCGACTTCGGTGCGATCAATCCAGACACGCCCCTGACGTTCACGAATCAGCCAGCCAGCTGAGGGTGTTTGGTCACGCACAGGATTGAGTGATAAGCCAATCATCTGGAGGCTCGCCTCGATCGGCAGTGCCGAGTGACCATCCAGCCAAACCGGCAGCAGTGTCTCAAGATCCTTGGAATACTCGCTCAAACAGTTGATTAGATCAGTGCGTCGGTAACCCCGTCCATGGACACCGAAGCGCTTCCAGAGACATCGCAACACCTTTGCAAGTGAGTGCTGCGATTGACGCAGATGAACATCAAGGCAAAAGGCCAACGCTGTTCCCAGTCGGTAGTAACTGATCTGACTGTGAGCATTCGCTGGTGTCTGCTTGTAGAGCCTCACCCACGCTTCCCTGGAACTGTCGGCGAGCGATTGAATGGCGTAACCAGGATTCAGCAGCACATGGGAGAGATCGGCGCCTAAGTCCTTGAGAAGATCAAGGCGAGAGGAGAGTCCAGCAAGCAGTGGAAGGGCAAGATCGAAGTAACTCGTGACTCCTTCTGCGAACCAGAGGCCATCACTGATGATGGGCCTGTCGTAGCGATAAGGAATGAACTCGCTGGGACGGAGTCTGCGCACATTCCACTGGTGCAGATATTCATGGCCGACAAGTTGAAGAAGCTTGCGATAACCGCCTGGCTCCTGAAGGGTCGGCCAGGGAAACTGCATCACAGAGGAATTGTCATGTTCTAGGCCTCCATAACCTTGTTCCAAAGACTGGATCACGATCTGATACTCCTGATCAGCCGGCGGTTCTGAATCAACGAGATCGCAGACGGCCGTGCAAACAGCCTCGAGATCGTGCTTGAACCCAGACGGCCAGCCGAATGGCGGGGATCCGATCAGGATCAGTTGATGATCGTGCCCGCGAACGCTGAGCCTCTCGGGATGAAAGGTGCCGGCATGAACCGGAGCATCCACAAGCTGATCAAAATCCTTGGCCAAAAACACCGAGCCGATCGAATCCTGCGGCAGCGGAACCGCCACAGACCAATGCTCTGGTACTGACACCTGAAGGCGATGTTCATTCCAACGTTCACCTTCAACCAACATCACCACAGCGGGGAGACTGAGAGACGCGAAATCGGGGTCTAAGTGATTGGTGCGCACCGTGAGCTGCCTGGCCTCAAGCCGGTAGCGAATGCACAACGGCTCGCCTGGATGACACGTGAATTCCCAGCGTTCTGGTGAACGCTGTTCCAAATGCAGAACTCGATCCCCCTGGATTGCTGAGAGGCTGTGGAGGTGTTGGGAAGGATCACGAACTGTGTAAGAGCCTGGCGTCCAGACAGGGAGCGACAGGGTCTGCAAGGACAGTTGTGGCGTCCAATGCAACGCAACATCGAACGTCTGAGTGGCCGGATTGGTGAGATCCAGTTGGATGTTGACGCCTGCCATCAGCTCCTGACGGATGCTGGCGTTAGGAACCTGATCTGTTCATCAACACTGGCCACGGCAAGGTTCTGATGGTCGGCATTACGTAGCGCCTGCTGCAAGGCATAGCGACGCAGAACCAGGCTCAGGATCCGCTCCGCAGAAACGGCCGGCAACGGGCTGCCGAGATCCACCACAACATCGAGGGAGTCGTGATTTCGGTTCCAGGTCCAGCCAAGGGCCAATCCCATGGAATGCGTGGCCGCAAGAGCCATGTTGTGGGGCGTTCCGAACGAACAGATCTGTCCTTCGAGCTCCACGTCGAAACCTTCAGCACGCAATGCTGAGGCCAGCAGATCGAGATCGTTGATCAGTGTGGGCAGGATGGAGAGATGGGACATGAAATCCGAATGCCCGCTTTTTTAGACACTAGCCAGGTCCATGAAGAAGATCCCACTGAATTCATTGTTCCGGCACTCGGATCCTGGCCACGGTTTACGCCGCCGCTCCGAATCGGCGTCATGGCATCCGGCTCTGGCAGCAATTTCGAAGCTCTTTACAAGGCGACGACACAGGGACGCCTCGATGCATCGTTGCGATTGCTGATTGTGAACAACCCGAACTGCGGAGCCAAGGAACGGGCTGCTCGTCTTCAGATTCCCTGCCAGCTCATTGATCACCGACTTCACAGCACCCGTGAATCCCTGGACCTCGCCCTGGTGTCTGCGTTCCAGGCTGCCGATGTCGAAGCCGTGGTGATGGCTGGTTGGATGCGAATCGTCACGCCGACGTTGATTGACGCCTATCCCGGCAGGCTGATCAATCTCCACCCTTCTCTCCTTCCCTCGTTCAAAGGATTGGATGCCGTTGGTCAAGCCCTCGCCGCAGGGGTCAGGATCAGCGGATGCAGCGTCCATCACGTTCAGGCCGATGTGGACTCAGGAACAGTGATTGCTCAGGCAGCAGTCCCTGTCTACGCAAGCGATGATAAAAATGCTCTCTCCAGGCGCATTCAGAGGCAAGAGCATCGGCTCCTTCCCTGGGCCACAGCGTTAGCGGGCTTGCAATGGAGAGACGAGGGAGATGCAGAGGTTCAGGGATAGAACGGTGTCAGTGGAAGCCCTTCGGTGGATTTCAGACCGGCCATCAGGTTTAGGCACTGAAGGCCTTGGCCGGCCTGGCCCTTAAGAAGATTGTCAACAGCGCTCATCAGCACGAGACGACCAGTTCTTGTATCCACCTGTACCGAAAGCATGGCTCGGTTGGTGTGTTTGGCCCATTTGGTCGCTGGATAGGTTCCTACGGGAAGAACCTCCACGCAGGGATGCTGCTGGTAAACGGTCTCCAGCACAGTTGTGCAGTCCTCTGCTGTTAGTCCCGGATCTCTCAACCTGGCGTAGACGGTTGAAAGAAGCCCTCGCACCATCGGTACAAGATGGGGCGTGAACTGAAGTTGGATGGGGCAGCCTGCAACGTTGCTAGCCAACTGTTCGATTTCAGAGGTGTGGCGGTGACCGATCACGCCATAAGGGGCAATCGATTCAGACGCCTCGGCAAGAAGAAGGTGTTCCTTCGCGGCTCGCCCTCCACCTGACGTCCCTGTTTTTGCATCGATAATTAAGCCATCACTCTCGATCAATCCCTGCTTGAGGAAAGGGAGTAGTGGCAAGAGACTTGCTGTCGGGAAACAGCCCGGCGCAGCAACCAACCGAGCATTGGCAATGTCCTGGTGATGCCATTCGGGCAGACCGTAGATGGCCTCCTCGCAGAGATCATGGTCTGTTCTTGCTGCGCTCCTGGCCTCCTGCACATACACGGAGGACCAGTGGTCAAGCGATTTGTAGCGATAGTCCGCGGACAGATCGACCACCCTCACACCTCGCTCCAGCAAAGGTGGAACCAACTTGCTGGCCAGTCCGTTGGGCAAGCTCAGCACAGCGAAATCTGACGTTGAAGCGATGCGATCCGGGTCCGCAGCTTCAACGATCGGATCACCATCCAGTGGGAGAAATGGGCAGATCTCCTTCCAGGGACGGCCAGCAGAGCGCTCGCCAGCCAGAAAGCTCACCTGAAATGAGGGGTGCTCTTTGAGAAGGCGCAAGGTCTGGAGCCCTCCATATCCCGAGGCACCCACCACGGCAACCCGTTGATTCACCATCCCTGCGCCAACACATCAACTGATCGTACCGGCGTCGATAATGGAGTTTGAACTCAGGACATCGAGAGCTCTGCCCGAATCTGTCGATCAATCAACGCAATCTCAAACCCTGTTTGACACCATTCCTGATGCGCTCAAAGCCATTCGCAACGGTGAATGCGTTGTTGTCGTCGACGATGAGCGTCGGGAGAACGAAGGAGACCTGATCTGCGCAGCCCAGTTCGCCACACCCGAACAGATCAATTTCATGGCGACCGAAGCCAGGGGGTTGATCTGTCTGGCGATGCAAGGTGATCGCCTCGATTCCCTGGATCTTCCTTTGATGGTGGACCGCAACACCGATGCGAACCAGACGGCCTTTACGGTCAGCATTGACGCGGGACCAGAGCACGGAGTCTCCACGGGTATTTCCGCTGAAGACCGGTCTCGGACCATTCAGGTGGCCATTCAATCCGAATCAAGACCTTCTGATCTACGGCGACCCGGACACATCTTTCCTCTCAGAGCCCGACCCGGTGGTGTGCTGAAACGGGCGGGACATACCGAAGCTGCGGTTGACCTCGCCCAATTGGCTGGACTGAATTCATCAGGCGTGATCTGTGAGATTCAAAATGCTGACGGATCCATGGCTCGTCTGCCTGAACTACAGGATTACGCGCGCCAGTGGGGGCTACGTCTGATCAGCATTGCCGATTTGATTCGGTACAGATTGGAGAATGAACGATTTGTCGTTCGTCAGGCCCAGGCATCCCTCCCCAGTCAGTTCGGCAGTTTTCAGGCCATCGGTTTTCGCAATGCCCTTGATGGCAGTGAACATGTTGCGTTGGTCAAAGGCACGATCGGATCGATGAAGGAACCTGTGCTGGTGCGGATGCATTCAGAATGTCTGACGGGTGATGCCTTTGGTTCACTGCGTTGTGATTGCCGTGGACAGCTTGAGGCCGCATTGCGTCGGATTGAGCAGGAGGGTGAGGGTGTGCTGGTGTATCTGCGACAGGAGGGCCGGGGCATCGGTTTGATTAACAAACTCAAGGCCTACAGCCTTCAGGATGGAGGCCTGGATACGGTTGAAGCCAATGAAAAGCTTGGTTTTGCGCCAGATCTGCGCAATTACGGGGTTGGCGCACAGATCCTCAGTGACCTAGGAATTCATCGTCTTCGCCTTCTCACCAACAACCCCCGCAAAATTGCTGGCCTGGGAGGCTATGGCCTTGAAGTGGTGGATCGAGTCCCTCTAGAAATTGATCCAGGGGATTACAACGCCCAATATCTCGCGACGAAGCGCGAGAAACTAGGCCATCTGTTCGAAGAGCGCCCCGAGCGTTCCCACTGGGTGATTGGCCTCGACACTGATGCCACCGGTGAAACCGTCCTCTCCAAGCTGGTTCAGCGAATGGAACAGCTTGCGTTGGAGCACAAGCTGCAGCTGCAGGCCGAACACAATCCACGGTTGCTCGCACTCTGGGAGCGGCCGAGATTCGTTTGGTCCATTCAGAATTCTGATCCCACGCTTTCAGTGGTGCAGAAGCTGCTGGTCACGATGGCGTCCTGGCAGGAGACTTCCCGCATCGGAGTGCTTCATGCGGTGAAAACGATTCAGATCAGTCATCCTCCGCAGTGGCTCAACAGGGAAGAGCGCTCATTGGAGTCGCTTCGATCAACCATGGAGAAGGCCGACTGGTTCCAGAGAGAGAACCAGCCGGCGTTGATTCACTGGTCCTGAACCGTCACCGTTTGGATTTTGGTGCCATTTTTGATAGCCAGCACCACGTCCATATCTCCAGTTTGACCGAAAACGGTGTGAACTCCATCGAGATGGGGCTGGGAATCATGCACGATGAAAAATTGGCTTCCGCCCGTGTTGCGTCCAGCGTGGGCCATCGACAGCGCCCCGGGAACATGTTTCTTGCTGTTGATCTCACAATCGATCGTGTACCCCGGCCCACCGGTTCCAGCCATGCCACGGGCACCCTCACGGCTGTTGGGGCATCCACCTTGGGCCATGAAACCATCGATCACTCGATGGAATGAGAGGCCGTCATAAAAGCCTTCACGCGCAAGTTTGACAAAGTTGGCCACGGTGTTCGGGGCATCGTTGTCGAACATCTCCAGCTTGATCTGGCCGGCGTCCGTGGTCATCAGAACCGTGGTCAAAGCATCAACACCAAAACACCATGCTAGGCAAGTGCATAATTCCAGCGCCGCACCCTTGCTATGACCAACATTTACACTCCGCCGTCGCTGGATTCGGCCCGGGTTGGGGTGATCGGTGGAAGTGGTCTTTATGCCATTGATGGGTTGGAGGACGTGCAGGAGGTTGAACTGGAGACCCCGTTCGGTACACCTTCCGACGGCTTCAGGGTTGGTCGCCTCAATGGTGTGGACATCGTCTTTCTGGCCCGCCATGGACGTCATCACCATCTTCTTCCGAGTGAGGTGCCATACCGGGCCAATGTGTGGGCCATGCGCTCCCTCGGTGTGCGCTGGCTGGTGTCAGTGTCAGCGGTTGGATCACTTCGGGAGCATCTCCGTCCCCGCGACATGGTGGTTCCCGATCAATTCATTGATCGCACGATGCAGCGTCCACAATCGTTTTTCGGCGATGGTTGCGTTGCCCACGTGAGTCTGGCTGAACCCTTCTGTTCCAAACTCAGTGACCTTTTGGCCTCAGCAGCATCAATGGCGATGCCCGCCGGACACCATCTCCACAGGGGCGGAACCTATCTCTGCATGGAAGGGCCTGCGTTTTCCACGCGAGCGGAAAGTGAGCTTTACCGCCGTTGGGGATGCGACGTCATCGGCATGACTAATCACACGGAAGCTCGCTTGGCAAGGGAAGCTGAGATCGCCTACGCCTCCTTGAGCATGGTGACTGATTTTGATTGCTGGCACAACAATCACGACGCCGTCACAGTGGAGATGGTGGTGGGCAACCTCAAAGCCAACGCCCTGGCCACCGGCCCCATTCTTGGCCGTTTGATGGAGAGCATCCGCCAAGAGCCTCCTGCGTCTAAAGCGCACTCCGCCCTGGCCGATGCCTTGATGACGCCTCCTGACGTTGTCCCTGATGCCACACGACACCGGCTTGATCTCTTCACCTCTCCTTATTGGGGAAGCGTGACAGCCTCCTGAGGAAGGCTGACTCCTCGGCTCAGCAGTGCTTGCCGGAGGTCAGATCCATGGTCGTTGAGCAGGGCATCAGCTGCGGCAGTATCCAGATTGCAGCTGCCCATCACAAGGGCTCGCTTCACGGAACCTCCAGCTGAACCGAGCAGTGCCTGGGACGCATCGCGGTCCAGCCCAAGAAGATCACGAAGAATGCGCATGGAGCGGTCCACAAGCTTGCTGTTGCTCGCTGCGACGTCCACCATCCGATTGCCGTACACCTTTCCCAGCCTGACCATCACGCCAGTGGACAGGATGTTCAGCGCCATCTTGGTGGCTGTCCCTGCTTTCAATCGGGTGGAGCCCGTCAGAAGTTCAGGCCCTGTCAAAAGACGAATGTCGATATCGCATGGCATAGGAACCTGATCAGATGGAACACAGGCCATGGCGATAGAGAGCGCGCCAAGCTCGCGGGCATAGTGCAATCCACCTTTCACATAGGGCGTCGTCCCGCCTGCGGCAATGCCAACCAGGCAGTCATTCCCCGTGAAGTCCCGACTCTTCAGATCAGACGCTCCTGCCGATTCAAGATCTTCCAGCCCTTCGGAGCTGCGCAACAGTGCCGCAGGCCCCCCCGCCAGAACACCTTGAACCAGATCAGGCGGGCTGCAGAACGTCGGCGGGCATTCGGCTGCATCCAACACACCGAGTCGTCCGGATGTACCGGCACCCAGATAAAACAAGCGGCCGCCAACTTTCAGGCGCTCCGCGATGGCATCCACAGCCTCAGTCAAAGCGCTGATGGCACCTTGCACGGCCATCTGGGGGCGTCGGTCTTCCTCAACGAAGAGACTGATGAGCGCATCGGTGGGGAGCAGATCCAGGCTTTCACTGGACGGATTGGTCTGCTCGGTCAGCAGATGGCCTCGATCAGCAGACGGCTCGATCACAGCAGTCCCTCAAGACGCCGACGCACCGCATCGAGATCAGAACTGTCTGGATCTGCCTGAGTCTGGGTGCTGCTTGGATCATCGTCCTGCCAGTTGCTCACATCCCGATTGGCGGAGGGAGGCGCGAGCATCAAGCGATCCTCCTCGGATTGGGGAACAAAACCCGCTGAGACCAGGCGAGCCTCATAACCAGCTTCACGGCAGAACAACTCAACCTCCTCTCGATCAAGGGCTTCAACACTGGGAGTGGGGAAATCTTGCGCTTCGAGAAGTCCCGCGTAACGCTCAGCATCGTCGCTGTTTTCGAACATGAGCACCACGGTGTGACCTGAAAGCTCCAGGGAGTGAATGCCTTCGCTGTCCTGACCTGCGTCGAACAGGAGAACGTGAACCAACATGCAGATGTATCGCCCATGCGAGTCTCTCATCGCTCCCTGCTCAGGTCACTCCAGAGCGTTCGAGACTGATCTCCTGCAACCGCTGGTAAAGAGCGCGCTCATCGTCCTCCAGTGATGAGGGGATCACGATCACGATCTCAACAAGTTGATCGCCCCTCTGGGTTCCGAGTTCAAGACCTCTCCCTCGCAGCCTCAGCAAGCGTCCACTGGACGATGCAGGGGGAACCTGAAGTGTCACAGAACCCATCAGGGTGGGCACGTTGACGGCGCAACCAAGCGCAGCATCAGGAGGGAGAAGTTCCAGTCGGTAGTGCACCCGGAGTCCATCAATCCGTAACCCCTCCTCGGTGATCACACGCAATTGCAGAAAGTGATCCCTGCCGCCGGGCGCTACGCCTTCTAGTCGCAAACGCCATCCATCACCTGCCTGGGGTGGCGTCTTCACTTCCACAAGGGTTCCGTCACCTAGTTCAAGCTCCACCAGGGTTCCATGAAGGGCTTGGTCAGGAGAGAGTTCAACCACAGTCTCGAGATCATCGTGGGATCGAATCGGTGGTGACGGTTGTGGGGAGGGTTCAGGCCAGTGGTGGTTGTCATGTTCGAATCGAGGGTCTGGATCCACGGGATCGTCGATTCCAGGGCTTGAACTTCGATGGCGCCCCGAACCAAACACCACATCGAGATAATCCTCGAAATCGGGGAATCCTGTGCTGAAGGGATCGGCACCCTCGCCCTGTCCCTGACGCAAACGGATCCATTCCGTTTTCCGTTCAGGATTGCTGAGGACCGCGTAGGCCTCATTGACGAGCTTGAAACGCTCTTCTGCCTGAAGGTCATTGCCGTTGAGGTCGGGATGCCAGCGGCGTGCTTCTCGTCGGAAAGCACGCTTCAACGCCTCCTGATCCGCATCCGGAGTCAGACCTAAAAGAGACCAGTAATCGGTGTCAGCGGAAGTTGTCATCGTCCCAGGGGTCAAGGCCTCTTCGTCCACTCCGCGGACGAGAGTCGTAGCCGTAGCGGTCCTGGGGCGTTGACCAGGGATCATCATCCCAGTCATCGTCAGCGAACAACTCGTCTTTCAGGGTTCCAAGCGTGCTTTTCAACCCCTGGAATGGGCCCGATTCCGTGCGGCGCTCTGCCGTGAGCCGACGATTCAGCCCGAACAGCGCTTCCTGTAATCCGCTCACTGCCAGTTCCAGTTCCTGGAGATCCTCTTGCTCGAGTAAATCCTGCACGTCACGCATGGCCATTTCAACTGCTCTTTGCTGGCGTTCTGCTCCGTAGGGGCCAAATTCGAGTGCCGCATCCCTCAGCCGCCGTTCCGCCTGAGCCACCAGGGTCAATGCCGAATTACGGCGCTCGATGGTGGCGCGGCGGCGGCGGTCTTCATCGGCTCGGGCCTCGGCCTCGGCTAGTAGAGCTTGGATTTCATCTTCACTGAGGGTTGAACCACCCTGGATGGTCACCGATTGTTTTCGTCCGGTCGTTCGATCAGTTGCGTTCACCTGAAGAATGCCGTTGGCATCAATGTCAAAAGCCACCTGGATCTGAGGAACACCCCTGGGGGCTGGAGGGATACCGGAGAGTCGGAAACGCCCGAGGGATTTGTTGTCTGCCGCCATCTGGCGTTCCCCCTGCCACACGTGAATCTCAACGGATGACTGATTGGATTCGGAGGTGCTGAACACATCGGACTGGCGCACGGGAATCGGCGTATTCCTCGGAATCAGGACTTTCATCAGCCCGCCGATGGTTTCCAGGCCGAGGGATAGAGGGGTCACGTCATTGAGCAGAAGATCTCTGAGGTCTCCCGTAATGATTCCGGCCTGAACCGCAGCCCCAATGGCCACAACCTCATCAGGATTAACCGATTGGCATGGATCGTTTGGGACAAGCGTTCTCACCAGTTGCTGCACCATCGGCATGCGCGTGCTTCCTCCAACCAGGACCACATCGTCGATCTCTTCCGCGCTCCAGCCAGAATCTCTGAGGGCCGCCTGCACAGGCAACATCAGGCGATCGAGGAGGTCAGGACACAACCCCTCGAACGTTTCCCGATCGAGAATGGTTTCGATATGCAGCGGACCGTCAGGTCCCGTGGCGATGAAAGGGAGGGACACGGGCGTCGTGCTGACACCTGATAGCTCTTGTTTGGCCTTTTCAGCGGCTTCCGTCAGTCGCTGCAGGGCTTGGCGATCACGCCGGAGATCGAGGTTGTGTTGTTGGAGAAACGACTGCGCCAGCCAATCGACAATGCGTTGATCAAAGTCGTTACCACCAAGCTGGGTATCACCATTGGTGGCTTTCACGTCAAAGACACCGTTGGCGATCCTCAGCAAGGACACATCGAAGGTGCCTCCACCAAGATCGAACACCAGGGCACGGCGCACAGCACTACGGTCGAATCCGTAGGCCAGAGCGGCTGCAGTCGGTTCGTTCAGGATCCGTTCAACCGTTAACCCGGCCAAACGCCCGGCGTCGCGTGTGGCCTGACGTTGCGCATCATTGAAATAGGCAGGAACAGTGATCACGGCTGATTCCACCTCTTCACCCAAGTAGGTGGAGGCATCGTCCACAAGCTTGCGCAGAATGCTGGCAACAAGCTCCTCAGCGGCGTATTCCCGTTCGGTTTGTGGGCAAGCCACACGCACATTGCCCTGGCTGTTGGCCCTCACGGTGTAAGGGACCGTGAGGGAGCCGTCGTCGAGTTCGTCCCAGCTTCGGCCAACAAAGCGTTTGAGGTTGGAAAAGGTGTTGCGTGGATTCAGCACCAGCTGCCGACGGGCAGGCTGGCCAACCAACAGTTCGCTGTCCTTGGTGTAACCAACAACGGAGGGAGTGGTTCTCGTACCTTCGGCGTTAGCGATCACCACGGGGCGACCTGCCTCTAGGACAGCCACAACGGAGTTGGTCGTACCCAGGTCGATTCCGACGATCCGTCCCATAGACGCCTGTGGGGACTCCCAAGTTAACGGCCGAAACCATTGTCTCCCAGTCCAAGACAAGGACAGATGCAGCTGGCGTTAAAGCGCCCTTAGTGAATTCGATACGGTTTCACCGTTACGTTTCAGTCGTCTTTGCCTGAGCGGGATGTCCGAGTCCAAGGAGTTGTATCTCCTGAGACGCCGTCCACCATCTGAAAAGTTGGTGGATGTCAGTTTCAGGTATCTCGCAGTGACCCTGGCGTCGATGGTGGCTGTGGTCTTGTTCTCCATCCTCATCGTCGTCTTCTGGGAGTCGCTCGAGTCGATGGGTCGTTACGGCTGGAAATTTTTGGTCACGTCCAACTGGAATCCCGTCGATGACGAGTACGGAGCATTCACAGCCATCTACGGAACGATCGTTACGTCATTGCTGTCGTTGCTCATTGCCGTCCCCCTCGGCGTGGGAACGGCTGTTTTCATTACTGAAAACATCATCCCTCGGCGGATCCGCAACGTGATCGGCGTGATGGTGGAGCTGCTGGCTGCCATCCCCTCAGTAGTACTCGGTCTTTGGGCCATTTTTGTGATGGAGCCTTTCATCAGGCCCTTCCTCGAGTTTCTCTACACAACTTTGAACTGGTTGCCAATTTTCTCATCTCCACCCATTGGACCAGGCACAGCGCCAGCAATCTTGATTCTCGTGGTGATGATCCTTCCGATCATCACGTCTATTTCAAGGGACTCATTGAATCAGGTTCCCGACAAACTTCGCCAAGCTGCCTATGGCGTCGGCACCACACGCTGGGGAGCGGTTCTCAATGTGTCATTACCAGCTGCAATTTCTGGAATTGTTGGTGGTGTGATGCTCGCTTTGGGAAGGGCCATGGGTGAAACGATGGCCGTTACGATGATCATCGGAAATTCAAACAACTTCAGCCCCTCACTACTTGCTCCTGGAAACACCATCGCCGCAATGCTCGCGAATCAATTTGGAGAAGCCGATGGCAGTCAGGTTTCGTCACTGATGTATGCAGCATTTATTTTGATGATCCTCAGCCTGGCAGTGAATGTTTGCGCCCAGTGGCTGGTTAAGCGCTTAAGCCTTAAGTACTGATCATGACTTTTTCTTCTACAACTCGCTTAGCGAACGGCGTCCCTGATCTTGCCTACAAGCACGGTCTAAAACGGAATCTGATCAGTCGCTTGCTCACGCTGATTGCTGGATTGTTTTCAGGAATCGCGGTGCTGCCACTGATCGCAGTTTTGATTTATGTATTGATCAAAGGTGGGCAGAAAATCAGCTTCACCCTGTTTACAGAGCTACCTCCCCCTCCCGGACTTGAAGGAGGTGGAATCGGGAACGCCATCATCGGCAGTTTTGTCGTCACCATTATTGCGGCTCTCATTGCCATACCAGTAGGAGTTGGCGGAGGCATTTTCCTTGCCGAATACTCGCGTGTGGAAGATTTGCTCAATTCATCCGCTTTGGAACCAACGTTCTTTCAGGTGTTCCCTCAATCATTGCAGGTGTCTTTATTTACGGAACAATCGTTACCAGTCGATTGTTGTTTGGCAACGCTTACAGCGCTGCTGCCGGCGGTATGGCACTTTCAATTCTGATGCTTCCAACGGTGATAAAAACCACAGACGAAGGTCTGAAGCTTGTGTCAGATGATCTTCGTCGAGGTGCTCTGGGCATCGGAGCCTCCAAATTCGTAACGGTGGTGAGAATTACGCTCCCCACAGCATTTACACCGATTGCCACTGGAGTGGTCCTGTCCATTGCCAGAGCGGCTGGCGAAACGGCTCCACTGATTTTCACTGCTCTCTTTTCGCCCTTCTGGTCAGAAGGCATCGATGGAATCTTCAATCCCATCGCCACGTTGTCCGTTCTGATCTACAACTTCGCAATCATGCCCTACGAGGCGCAGAACGAGCTTGCATGGGCGGCCTCATTTGTCCTGGTTCTCTTTATTCTTGTCATGAATTTATTCGCGCGCTGGCTGGGTCAGTTCGCGAATAAGTAATTGATTCATCCTTCATTTACCTGTACTTCCTCATTACCAATGACTGTCTCCACCTCATCCCCTCAGTCAATTTCCGAGAACACCTGCATCTCGATTCAAAACGCCACCATCAGTTACGGCAGTTACGAGGCCGTCAAGAACGTCTATTGCGATATCCCACGCGGAAAAGTCACAGCCTTCATTGGGCCATCAGGTTGCGGAAAATCAACCGTTCTGCGTGCTCTCAACCGCATGAATGACCTCATTGAAGGTTGTTCGTTGCGGGGACGTGTGCTGTTTGACGGCGCAGATCTTTACGACCCAACGGTTGATCCTGTTGAAGTCAGGCGCAGGATCGGCATGGTGTTTCAGCAACCGAACCCTTTCCCGAAGACGATTTATGAAAACATCGCCTTCGGAGCACGAATCAATGGTTTCACAGGCGATATGGATGAGCTTGTGGAACGCTCCCTTCGCCAAGCCGCCGTTTGGGATGAATGCAAAGACAAGCTCAACGAAAGCGGCTACTCACTGTCCGGTGGTCAACAGCAGCGTCTCTGCATCGCCCGCACGATTGCGATCCAACCCGAAGTCATCTTGATGGATGAACCCTGCTCGGCCCTCGATCCGATCTCCACTTTGAAGATCGAAGAAACAATGCATGAACTCAAAAAGAGCTTCACGATTGTGATTGTGACCCACAACATGCAACAGGCTGTTCGGGTGAGTGACATGACCGCCTTTTATAACGCTGAAGCCGTTGAGGGGGGATCCGGAAAGGTTGGCTATCTCGTTGAATTCAACGAGACTGAAAAAATCTTCAACGCACCGTCTCAACAGGCCACCCAGGACTACGTCTCTGGTCGGTTCGGTTGATCTGACTTGTCGGATCATCTGGTGGGGACTGCATCAGTTCCCACCAATGGCAAAAAAAACCGGCCGTTTGGCCGGTGTAGAAGCGGAGAGGGAGGGATTCGAACCCTCGATAGAGTTGCCCCTATACAGCATTTCCAGTGCTGCGCCTTCGACCACTCGGCCACCTCTCCAGCGGCTGATGGGGCAATGGAGAATGTAGCAGGGCAGTCCTAGAGGAGTCGTATTGAAGCCAAGTCATCGCATCACCATTCACTGGCGCCAGCAGGGTCGTGTCATCAGCCATGACGTGTTGGACGGCGAGTACATCCTGCAAAGCTTTGAACGACAGGGAGATCCGCTGCCGTTTTCCTGTCGCAACGGGTGTTGCACATCGTGCGCGGTCAGGGTGTTGAGCGGTGAACTCGATCAGCGAGAAGCCATGGGCTTGTCTCGAGAACTGCGCGCCAAGGGTTATGGACTCCTCTGTGTGGCGCGTGCCGTAGGTCCATTGGAGGCTGAAACCCAAGATGAGGATGAGGTGTATGAACTTCAGTTCGGACGACACTTCGGCAGCGGCGTCGTCACCCGTGGCCTTCCGTTGGATGAGGAGTGATGCCTGAACGTTTTGATTGTTGTGCCGTTGCTGCCGATGCTGGGTTGTCCCATGAGCGAATGAGAGCTCTGTCGGCAGTGGCGATTCAAGCCGCCGAACAGGGAGGCCGAAAGTTGATGGAGCACTTCGGGAAGCTGACGTCGATTCGCGAGAAAGGCCGATCAGGTGACCTGGTGACTACGGCTGATCATGCAGCTGAAGCTGAGGTTCTGAGCGTCTTGTCCCGCCTATCACCAGACATTGCCGTCCTCGCTGAGGAGTCTGGCGCCAGTGACACTGTGGCCGATCTCTGCTGGTGCGTGGATCCACTCGATGGAACAACGAACTTTGCTCACAGCTACCCATTGTTCGCAACGTCAGTCGGACTTGTCTGGCGCGACCAACCAGTTCTGGGTGCCATCTCAGTGCCTTTTCTCAAAGAGCTGTACTGGTGCTGCCCTGGTGATGGTTCATTCCTAAACGGTCAGAAAATATCTGTGTCGGAGTGCTCCTCTCTCGAGGAGAGTCTTCTCGTCACGGGATTTGCCTATGACCGCCGTGAGGTACTCGACAACAACTATGCCGAATTTGCGTGGATGACTCACCGCACACGGGGAGTGCGCCGCGGCGGTGCCGCTGCAGTGGACCTTGCGTTTGTGGCTGCAGGTCGGCTTGATGGGTACTGGGAACGGGGCTTGGCACCTTGGGATCTGGCCGCTGGTGCAGCACTCGTTCAATTGGCGGGTGGATGGGTTGACGATTACCGCGGAGAGGGCTTCGAGCTTGGATCTGGAAGGATTCTGGCAACTGGCACTCAGCTCCATCAGCCTCTGAAACGCGAACTCGCAAGGGTGTCTCCGATTCCTCCCTGTCTCTATGGGGGGAACCTGGACGTGGGATCCTGATCAGGTCAATGATCAAGTGTGATGGCCCTTCAGCCTGCCTCTGGTGTCAGGGATCTGAACCCTCAGCAGGTTCAACGCAATCATGAATTGCGTGAAACTCTGGCAGAGGTATTCAGACTCTGGGGGTACGAGGAAGTCTCCCCACCGAGGGTTGAGCGCATGGATACGCTCAAGGCTGGAGGGGCCATCGACAGTCGGGACATTGTCCGTCTAGTCGCTGATGAGCCCCTGGGCTTAAGGCCGGAAATGACGGCATCCATTGCCAGAGCAGCGTGTACGCGATTCCAGGATCGTCAACGCCCCTTGCGACTCTGGAGTCACGGCACTGTGTTTGAAGGTCGTCAGGCTGACGAAGGCGGCCTCTGCATCGAAGAGAACCTGCATTGCGGCGTTGAGCTCTTCGGAGCCAGTGGTGATGAAGCAGAGCTGGAGCTTCTGACACTTCTGATGGCATCGTTAAAAGCCCTGAGACTTCCACTGAATGATCCGCCGAGACTTCTGATCGGACATACCGGATTGATGCAATTGCTGCTTCGGGATGTTGAACCACACCTTCAACAAGCCTTCCGTGGCTGTCTGACGCGACTGGATCGTCTTGAACTCCAGGAACTGCTCAAGGGACAACCCCAGCATGCTCACCTGCTGCAGTGGCTAGATCGGCGGGGATCACCTGTGGGAGTCATCAAGCAACTTCAGGACGTCTTCCCGGAAGCGCCAGTACTCAAACAACTGTCCAGGTTGGTGGCCCATCTCAGCCCTCTTGCTGAAGAAACTGGTGTAGGCCTTCAACTCGATCCAACATTTCAACCGACCTATGAGTTGTATGACGGCGTCGTATTCCAGCTTGTCTGTCGGGGCGTTTCATCACCCGTTGTCGTTGCCCGTGGAGGAAGGTACGACACTGTTGTTCAGCGGCTTGGAGCACAAGGGAAAGATGCCACGGGCCTTGGATTCAGTTTTTGTGTGGATGATCTCAGAGATCTCCCTGGAGCATTCTCAATTCAGGCAGGAAAGCCGGAGAGAATTCTTTTGTGTTATGCACAGAATCAATCAATGGAGAAAGCTCTGCAAGTACAAGCCGAATGGCATCGCAAAGGCCTGAGCTGCCAAGTCGACCATCACCCATGCTTGACCAGAGTTGAAGCAGAAGCGCGCGTTGAAAGGGCAGGATGCAACTCATTGGAATGGATCGGCGACTAAGATTTTGATGGTCTAAAAAAATCTATGGCACACACCATCGTCACAGACATCTGCGAAGGAGTAGCGGATTGCGTTGATGCATGTCCTGTCGCATGCATCCAACCAGGCAAAGGCAAGAATAAGAAAGGGACTGATTTCTATTGGATTGACTTTGAAACTTGTATTGACTGTGGAATCTGCCTTCAAGTTTGCCCCGTTGATGGAGCAATTCTGGCGGAAGAGAGACAAGAACTTCAAAAAATCAAATAGTTCACGTGTTCGGTGTCGCAACGAATCAATACGTCTCGGTACGGAAAACCCAACCGCAAGGTCCTTGGGCAGTTGTTCACTAATGGATAAAATAGAATTTTGACGACAACATGGCAGTGGCAGAAGAAAACGGACAAATTCAAATTCATACTGAAAATATTTTCCCAATTATCAAGAAAGCAGTTTATTCAGGCCACGAGGTCTTTTTGAGAGAGCTCGTCAGCAATGGTGTTGACGCCATCAGCAAAAGACGCATGGCTTCGATAGCAGGAGACTGCTCAGAGGGAGACGAAGGAGTTATTCAGATCAGAATTGACCGCTCAAATAAGACCCTCACAATCAGTGATAACGGCATCGGTATGACTGCCGACGAAGTTAAACGTTATATCAATCAGGTTGCTTTTTCAAGCGCAGAAGATTTCCTTGAAAAATACAAACAAGACAGCGAAGCAATCATCGGCCACTTTGGTTTGGGCTTTTACTCAAGCTTCATGGTTGCTGAAAGGGTTGAAATCTCAACACGATCTGCTCGCCCTGAGAGCCTTCCAGTGCATTGGAACTGCGATGGATCACCGAGTTACTCACTGACAGAAGGGAATCGCGATCAACCAGGAACAGACATTATTCTGCATCTTCTTGAGGACGAACTCGAGTACCTAGAGCCGTCACGGATTAAAACACTTATCAATACATACTGCGATTTCATGGCAGTCCCTGTTCAATTAGAGGGTGAAACAATCAATAAAATGAATGCACCTTGGCGGAGCAGTGCCAGAGAGTTACAAGATCAGGATTATATTGACCTTTATCATTATCTTTATCCTTTTCAGGGTGATCCTTTGCTATGGGTTCATCTCAACACCGATTACCCCTACAGCCTGCAGGGAATTTTATTTTTTCCGAAACAAACCGGTAGAGCTGACTGGGAGAAAGGAGAAATCAAGCTCTATTGCAACCAGGTTTTTGTAAGCGACTCAATTAAAGAAGTTGTACCTCGCTATCTTATACCTCTCCGGGGTGTCCTCGACTCACCTGACATTCCATTGAACGTAAGCCGGAGTGCCCTTCAAACGGATCGAAGAGTGCGCTCGATCGGGCAATTTGTTTCAAAAAAGGTAGCCGATAAACTTCGCGATCTCAAAAAGGATAATCCTAATCAGTATGCAGAGGCTTGGGATGCGCTAGCTCCCTTCGTGAAGATCGGGGCGATGGAAGACGACAAATTCTCGGAGCAAGTTTCTGATTTGATACTTTTTCAGACAACAGCAAAAAAAGAGGAGAATGAAGATCTATTAGAGGGTAATGGTCGTACATATACAACAATATCGTCCTACAGAACACGGCAGACAAGTGAAAGTCAAAATCGCATTCTCTACTGTACAGATGAAATTGCTCAAGCTGGAGCACTCTCTCTCTGGAAAAGTCAAGGTTCTGAAGTCCTATTCGCCGAAACTGTTTTGGACAGTCAATTCATTCCATGGCTGGAATCAAAAGAAAACGAACTGACTTTTCAACGTGTTGATTCCGAGCTTGATTCGAGTCTCCAGGATGATCAACCTGAGATAAGCGACCAGGAAGGAGAAACCAAAAGTGAATCACTCAGAACATTGATCAAGAAAGCGTTGAACAACGACAAGGTCACCGTTCAAGTGCAGTCGCTAAAGGGAGGAGCAGATGCGCCCGCTGCCTTGATACTGCTTCCAGAACAAATGCGACGAATGAACGACATCGGAGCCCTAATGGAACAAAGACTGCCCGGTCTTCCTGATTACCACGTTTTACTGGTGAACCGACAGCACCCATTAGTCGAAGCTCTGCTCAATCTTGAATCGGGTTCGGTAGTGATCGCCGATGGAGCCACATCGCCCAGTCACCAACTCGCTGTGGACCTGGCTCAACACCTCTACGATCTGGCACGTCTGGCCGTTAATGGATTAGAACCAGCCGAACTAGGTCAATTTCAGTCCCGAGCGACTTTGCTGATGTCGAGCCTCCTGCGACGGGGGGCGTAGGTCCCTTTGCTAGGATTGCCTCCTGGCAGGCGCCATTTTTTTCAAGGAACCGGATCATGTCCAGGGTGTGTCAGCTCACAGGTACGAAAGCTAATAACGGTATGGCTGTCAGCCATTCCCATATTCGTACCAAGAAGCTGCAACAAGCCAATCTGCAACAGCGTCGCCTTTGGTGGGCAGAAGGAAAGCGCTGGGTGAATTTGCGGATCACAACACGTGCCTTGAAAACAATTCAGAAAAAAGGGTTAGGTGCATACGCCAAGTCTCTTGGAATTGATCTGGCCCGTCTTTGAATCTGGACGTCAAAGTGAAGCGGCGGCATTTGCTTCAAAAAGGCATCGTGGCTGCCGTTGCAATCACTCTTTTTCCGAGTAGGGGCTGGTCACTCGGGGGCAGCTCCCCAGACATTGGCAGTTCAGCGCCTGACTTCGATCTTCCCGGTACAAATTTGCTAGTACCGCAACACTCGCGTTGGTCATTAGCAGACTGGAAGGGACGCTGGCTTGTTCTTTACTTCTACCCTCGAGATTTCACGTCAGGCTGCACCATTGAAGCCCATGGATTTCAAGATTCATTGGCGAATTTTTCAAGTCTCAATTGTGATGTTGCTGCAATCAGTGCCGATTCTGTGGAAGATCATGAATCATTCTGCAGTAGCGAAGATTTAGGCTTCACATTACTCTCTGATCATGATGGTGAAGTGAGTCGAAACTACGGTTCCTGGATGGCACCTTATTCACTGAGACACACCTTTTTGATCGATCCTTCTGGTCTTGTACAAGCACGTTGGACGGGTGTGAGGCCGGTTGGCCACGCAAAAGAAGTGCTTGAAACACTACAGAAGTTGCAATCCACTTAAACGATTGACAATTCCGCGGTTTTGTTCAATGGTATAAGAGGTTCTTGAGCGCTTGCTGAACATGACTATAAGTGAAGGGAAAAGTGACTTTATTATTCTTTATCATCGCACCCCATTTGATGAATCTGTCGATGATCAGGGGAATCGACTTTGGAAAGATCAAAAAAGCCCTAATGGAATCATTCCTACATTAAGGAATCTATTTCGTAGTCGAGACAATGGTACGTGGATAGCTTGGCGACAAGTTGAGGATGTCAATAGTCAGGAGGATGAGAGGATTCTCATGAATAATCCATCCAACTTTACTCTCAGACGCATTCCACTCGAACAAAATCAAATCTCAAGCTTTTATCATGTAACGTCCAAGGAGTCTGTGTGGCCAATTCTTCATACCTTTCCAACTTACTTTGACGTCAATAATACTAATTGGTCAATCTTTGAAGAAGTCAATCAACGGTTTGCCGATGCTGCCTGCTCAGAAGCAGCCCAGGGTGCAACAATATGGATTCACGATTATAATTTATGGCTTGTTTCGGGGTTCATTCGTAAAAAACGACCTGATTTAAAAATAGCATTCTTTCATCATACACCTTTCCCTGGGAACGATGTATTTGCAATTCTCCCATGGAGAAAACAAATTGTTGAAAGTTTGTTGTCTTGCGATGTCGTTGGTTTTCACATACCACGTTACACTGAAAACTTTGCCCGAGCTGCAAGTTGTCTACTTGGAGTAAAAAAAGGGCCAAAGATTGATGTTGCACCAAAATTTCTTAAATTTGGATCAGCTTTAACAGAACCTTCTGAAACACCTTGGCTTGAATACAATGGTCGAAAAGTCAAATTGGTCTCTTCACCAGTAGGAACATCACCGGATGTCATTCAATCCTTGGTCGTGAGAGACGACGTTGCTACTTTAACAAAGCAGATTAACGAAGATACCAAAAAGGGGCGAAAACTAATTCTTTCGGCGAGTCGTGTTGACTATACAAAGGGAAATGAAGAGCTACTACTAGCTTTCGAGCGATTGCTTGAACGACGTGAGGATCTACGAGGCAAAGTTGTTTTGATGTTGGCGTGTGTAGCGGCCGCTTCAGGTATGAAGATCTACGAGGATACCCAGCGCCTTATTGAAGAAACAGCTGGGCGAATCAATGGGCGTTTTAGTTTAATTGATTGGGTTCCAATCCGATTCTCAACAAATCGCATTCCCTATGAAGAAATGGTTGCTTGGTTTTCGATGTCTGATATCTGTTGGATTACACCATTACGCGATGGTCTCAACCTTGTCGCTAAGGAATATGTAGCCGCGCGAAAAGGAAGAGATGGTGTCTTGGTACTGTCAGAATTTACAGGAGCGTCTGTGGTTCTTGATGGAGCAGTACTAACCAATCCCTACTCTCACAAACAAATGGATCAGGCGATTGAATCAGCTCTTGAAATGTCTGAGGATGAGCAAATAATAAGAATCAGCAAAATGGTCTCTGCTGTGGAAGATTTTACAGTTTCAGATTGGGCTAATGAACAAATGCAATCACTCGAAGTAGAATATAAAAACTCATGATGTTCTCTCGTAGAAAATTTTCATCACTTCTTATTGGATTGTTTTGCCTGGTTGCCTTAATAAGCACGACTCCAGCTTTAGTTGCAAGCCAAGTTGAAACAATTTCAATTTTGATGCCCGCTCCTTTCGCTGATTCAACAGTCAAACTTGTTGAGAATTTCAACACTCTCTATAAAAATCAAATTCATTTGAATGTCATACGTGGTCCAAGACAAACAGAATCAATGTCAGATCTTGCTATTAGTAGCTTGCTCTTAGGAGATACACCATTTGATGGACTATTGATGGACATCACTTGGCTACCCAAATACGCTCGAGCGGGCTGGCTAGAAGGTCTAGATCCATATTTCGATGAGACTGATATTGCAGACCTTGCTAGTGGTGCAGAAAAAGGAAATGATTTTGAGGGAACTCTTTATCGATGGCCATTAGTAGCTGATATGGGGCTCCTTTTTTGGCGTACTGATTTGATGAACACTCCACCCAAAACTCCTTCAGAGTTAGTATCGATTAGCAATCAGTTGCAAACGCAAGGAAAAGTTCCCTGGGGATACGTTTGGCAAGGTCGTCAATATGAGGGTTTGAGTTGCGTTTATTTGGAAATGATTGATGGATTCGGAGGAGATTGGTTCGATGTTAATAACCAATCATTAGGATTGAATGAGGTGCCCGGTGTCGAAGCAGCTCAATGGTTAACGGATCTAATTGAAACTGGTATTAGTCCTAGAGCTGTCACTACATTTGCTGAACCAGAGGCTCTACGAAATTTTCAATCTGGTGAGAGTGCTTTCATGAGGAATTGGCCGTATGCATGGGCAGAACTTCAAAAACAAGACAGTCCGGTCAGAGGGAAAATTGGAATCTCAACAATGGTTTCATTGCCTGGTGTGGAACCAGCCTCAACGCTAGGAAGTTGGGGTTTTACTCTACTTCGTGGTTCAAACCATAAAGATGCAGTCATTAAAGCCATCAAATATTTAACCTCAGCCGAGGCACAGAGAGTTATGTTCATCGAACACGGTTATACACCGACGGTGAAAGCGCTTTACGAAGATCTAGAACTAATTCAGGACTATCCACACTTGGCGTTGCTATCCAGAGCATTAAATAATGCGGTGCTAAGGCCTGAAACTCCAATCTATGCACAAATCAGTGACGTTCTTCAGCGATCACTTAGTGCCTCATTAACTGGGGAAGAAAAGCCTAAGTTGTCAATGAATAGAGCAGATAGATCATCTGAACAAATTCTAGTCGCTGCTGGTGGGACTCCATCATGATCTTGATCGCCTTATTACTTCCATCAATTATTTTTTTAGGAATCGTATTTGGTTTTCCTTTACTAAGCTATTTATGGTTAAGTCTTCACGCAAATTCTGTTTTAACATCTTTCAGGTCGATCTTTAACGGATGGGCAAACTGGAATCGTTTTATCCATGATTATCGTTATTGGCAAGATTTTCTCCAAACAATACGTTTTTCGGTTGCTTCAGTTGGAATAGAATTATTACTTGGATTGATCATTGCTTTGATCCTTCATCGCCCAATGAAGTTTCGAGGGTGGATACGTTCGTCATCATTAATACCCTGGGCTTTGCCTACAACAGTTATGGCCCTTGGATGGCGTTGGATCTTTAACAGCCCCTTCGGTCCCATTGATCAGTTCACCACTGCTCTGGGTGCTCAATCCCTCAATATTCTTGGCAATCCATCCACTGCTTGGATTGCTACTGTTTATTCAGATGTCTGGAAAACGACACCCTTTGTTGCCTTAATACTTCTTGCTGGCCTACAAAGCATTCCTGCAGACCTATATGAAGCCTGCAGACTTGAAGGGGCATCCGCTAGTTCCTGTTTCAGAAGAATTACCCTTCCCCTTCTTATGCCTTACATTGGACTTGCTGCTATGTTTCGGTTAGCTCAAGCGTTTGGTGTTTTTGATCTTATACAGGTCATGACTGGAGGTGGTCCTGCCAGCAGCACTGAAAGTATTGCTCTGTATGCATACTTAAATGCTTTGCGATTTTTAGATTTCGGATACGGAGCAACGATTATAATCGGTAGCTTTATTTTGTTAAGCATCCTCGTTGCATCTTGTTGGTTTTTTGTACACTTATTTAATAGAAAGCGTTCAATTATGATAACAAAATGAAATTCAAATCCTCCTTGATCGTCCTTCTTCTTGTTTGGTCAATCATGCCATTGCTTTGGCAACTTTATACCTCATTCTCTACTGATCAGGCTCTTGTGACACCCTTCGCTGAGTTATCAGAAAGATGGACATTGGACCATTATCGAAATGTCATTTCATCTGATCCACCTTTTTTCATGTACTTAGCGAACAGTTTCTTTGTTGGGATAATATCAACATTATTAACATTGTTTGTGGCTCTTCCTGCTGCTTATTCGATTAGCAAGCTCTCAAGAAAGACATCAAATTATGTGAGAGTTATTCTCGTTGCTTGTGCACTTTTTCCATATGTTCTCTTATTTCTTTCTTTACTAGAATTGGCGAGAACATTCTCTCTTGGCAATAATCTCATTGCACTTGCACTGCCCTACACAGCGTTATCACAGCCACTTGCTGTACTTCTGCTATCAAGCGCTTTTGTTTCCCTTCCTTCAGAACTGGATGATGCTGCAAGGGTCGAAGGCCTATCGCTAATAAAACGTTTTAGATGGATCTACATCCCATTACTGTCCCCAGCAATTGCGAGTACTGCAATCCTGATCTTTCTTTTCTCTTGGAATGAATATCCAATTGCACTAACTTGGATTAGTGATAATTCTAAGCTAACGCTTCCCGTTGCTATGGCTAGAATCGCTGGTTCTTCCATTCATTCTGTTCCCTACGGTGCTTATGCAGCTGCAACTGTACTTGGTGCCATACCTCTTATCTTACTAGTGATAGTATTTCAGAAGCCAATCGTATCTGGACTAACCAGTGGAGCCATCAAAGGATGACACTTGTTCTCAAATCTGTCGGTCGAAAAGTTGGAAATAACTGGATCGTCAAGGATCTCAATTTTTCTGTAAGGCAAAACGAGTGTCTTGTAGTCGTTGGTCCGAGTGGATGTGGAAAGAGTTCTACTCTTCGCTTAATTGCTGGATTAGATCGATGTGATCATGGATCAATCAAAATTGACGACCGTGATATCACTAATCTTCAACCATCAGAGCGTGCAATTGGTATGGTTTTCCAAAGCTATGCACTACTCCCTCATTTAACCGTCTATGAGAATCTGGAGTTAGGTTTGCGAGTTCGAGGTATGCGAGCAGAGCAGAGAGCAAGAAGAATCCAAAATATTCTTGATATAGTTCAATTAAGTGATCGTCCTAACCATTTACCGTCTGCATTGTCAGGTGGACAAAGACAGAGAGTGGCATTAGCTCGTGCTTTGCTGCGTGATCCAAAGGTTTATTTACTTGATGAGCCGATGAGTAATCTTGATGCTCAACTGAGAGAAAAAATCCGACCTGAACTAAGGAGCCTCATCTTGAGTCAGGAAAAACCTACGCTTTATGTTACTCATGACCAAAATGAAGCCCTAGCTATGGCCACTAAAATTGCCATCTTAAACAATGGACAGATTGAACAACTAGACACTCCATTTAATGTGTACCATAACCCACAATCACTTTTTGTAGCACAGTTTTTAGGTCGCCCACAAATTAATTGCCTCAAAGTACGTAATAATACTATTGATGCTGTTAGGCCCGAAAATTTAACCATCAGTGATTCTGGACTACCATGCCGTCTACTCGCCCGTGAGTGGTTAGGTAATACGCAACTTCTCTATCTAGATTCTGATGAAGGTGAATTAAGAATGACAATTGATCCATCATTCGTCTGTCCCGAGCGTATATTCGTACAATGGGATAAGTCTAAAGTTTTTCATTTTGATGCGAAAACTGGACAGCGTAAAAGTTTTCATTAACTACAAACAGCTTAAGCTGAATTATCGACTTATCCATTTATTTGCTGTGTCAAGTCTGAGTACTGCATTATTTTAATTGACAATCTTAAGGTGAGTCATGAGATCAAAGCTTGCCAACAAAATGGTGTTAACTTTATCGAATTACCCATTACTTTTGACGCTATAACTGTCGTCGCCAATCAATCGAACGGTTGGCTGAATTCGCTTACACCTTCCGAACTCTCACGCTTGTGGTCCAAAGCTTCACAAGGCAAGGTATCGAGCTGGAATCAAGTCAATCTTGATTTTCCTGATCAACCAATCAAATTATGCGGACCAGGAAAAGACTCAGGCACATTTGATATCTTTAATAAAGCCATAAATCGCTCTCCTACTAATTCTAGAACTGATTACAAGGCAAGCGAAGATGACAATGTAATTGTCGGTTGTGTAGCGAATAATACCAATGCACTGGGCTATTTTGGTTTTTCCTATTTTCTCAATAATCAATCTAAATTAAAAGCCATTCGGATTGTAAATGGCAAGGGGATTTCAGTTCTTCCCTCTGTCGCAGCGGTGCAAAAAGAGGTCTATCAGCCTCTTTCGCGTCCTCTTTTCCTCTATGTCAACGATCGTTCATTGCGCAATAACACCCCTTTGCGAAATTTTATTACCTTTTACCTGCGTAATGTTGAACAACTTGTGAAACAAACAAATTACATTCCTCTTCAAAGCGCAACTTATCGCCTTGTTGATTCAAAGCTGTATCGACATATCCTTGGTTCTTCCTTTGGTGGTAATATTCCTGTCGGATTAACTATTGGCCAGATACTAAACAAGTTTTGACGTTCATAAGAAGCCACAGTTCCGTTGACAGATTCTGTGTTGACCTAGAGACGATGGTGCATTAAATTGTCAGCTCCTGTAGCTTTTCATTTAATATTAACGAATGGACTTTGGCTTCATTCGTTAATGTGTTGATGTTGCTACCGTCGAGTGGTTTTTGCATCGCTATAGACCATTGATCAATTAATTCTTCTTCTGATATTGCATTGCTGAGCTCAGTGCACAAAATGCTTGAAAGTTCTGCCGCTGCCTTCACTTTTGGATCGTAACTCAGTGCACTTGTTGGTACACCTCCGACTGCTGCCAAAATCAGAGCATGCAGTCGCATCGCAATAACCATTTTGGATTGACTGAAAAGTTTTTGAACTTGTCTTATTGACTCTGCAGTAACTGTTGACGATCGCTTCTCCAGATTTGAAGGAACAATATTTTCTTGAGAAAGATGATGGAATAAATCGGAATCTTGATGTGCATGGAAGGCTAGCCAAATAACATGACAATCATGCATTTCACTCAATCGTGAGAGAGCATTCACCAGCTTCAGCCAACCCTTGTGATTAAGAAGCGGAGTAGGTCTCCAACATACGACCAGCGACTTGCCTGATCTCCAGGTCGGTGCTGGGTGAGTCCAAACAGGATCTGGCCCCATCTTCATTGGAACTTTCAACTTCCATTCAATCGCTTGCTTCATTGCGCCTGGATCTCTCCACGTAACAGAGCTAAGCGTTTTCAACGTTGTTCGAACCAGCAACCGACTGATCCTTCGCTTCAACGGTCCTAAGCCTTGACCCCATAGAAAAACAGGCTTCTGAAGACTCTTCGCGCACCAGATAAGGATGATGTAATACATCAAACTTCGGGTACTTGTTGCGTCCTGAAGCAAGCTTCCACCACCCAGAACCAGAGCATCAACGTTCCTCAATGCAGTCAGCACAGATTTCAACGATCGCCTGTTGACAGTTTCACTGCCTGGTGCCAAGGCTTCCACTGCCTTTTGATCATTTGCCGTGATCACTGGGATCCATTGCCCCTGGATTTGACTCAAGAGAACGGCGAGTAGCGCATCGTCGCCAAGATTATGTTCTCCGTAGTATCCACAAATCAGGATCCTGCGTCGGCTGCCATTGCTTAAGTGCGCCACAGAATTCCTTTCGCTGCAATCCATTATCGAATGGCAGTGCCATTACGGTATAGAGATTCGATCACTTGTCATGCACGAACTGTCCCTTGGAACCTGGTGGATTCACTGGGCATCTGTTGTTGAGTGGCTTGCTGCCATCGTTCTGATCCAACGCCGTTTCCCTGGACCCAGGTTTGCCGGTGCAAGCCTGTTCGGCCTAGCCATGATTCCAGCACTGATCAGTGCGATGGCGGCATGCACCTGGCACCTCTACGACAATTCTGAATCATTGCGGTGGTTGGTCACGCTTCAGGCATTCACCACCCTGATCGGCAATTGTTGTCTCGCCTTGGCAGCAGCGAACAGTCATGCAGAATCGCGTCCCGCATCTCCAGTGTTGGAGGAGCAGTGATGGGCAACTTTGATCCGGCACCCATTTTTGCGCTTTCACTTTTTCCGTATCTCTTCTTCCTGAACAAACTTGGAAGCAACGGCTGGTTCAACCGGCTTGTGCGCGTTGGCTTTCAACTCACACTTCTATTCGTTGGCGTCACCATCGTTGCTGCGATTGTGGCTCAGGTTCGCTTTCAAGCCGAACTCGTTGCCATCGATCCCCTTCATGGCGGTGCTGAAGCCTTCCTCACTTTCAGCAACGCTCTGATCGTGGCTGGTCTTCTCAGAGTTGATCTGCCAAAGCGATGAATATCTCTTACGAGAGGTGGGCTTAGGCTGTGTAAACGCTGAAGATAAAGCGTCGCCTGTTTACAGAATGTTCCTGTCCCTCCTGGCCATCACCCCTGCATCCGTGACCTGGACACCCAAGGTTGCTCTGGTGATGATCATCTGCAATGTGATTGCGATCGCTATCGGCAAGGCCACGATCAAGTATCCCAACGAAGGCGCGAAAATGCCCAGTGCATCCTTCTTCGGTGGGATGAGCCATGGTGCCATGCTGGGCTGCACCAGCTTCGGCCATCTGCTCGGAATGGGTGCCATCCTCGGCCTTTCAACCCGCGGCGTTTTCTGATCAATTGATGAACTCAGGAGGGCACTGTCCCTCCTGAGTCTTTAGCTCTCAACGACGGTCACACTCGGGTTCTGGATGAAAGGAGTGACCGATGCTCCTTTTGGACGCTGAACAAACGTCAAGATCGTTTCTGCCATCTGTGCGGGTGTCAGACCCAGCTTTTCGAAACTCTGCTGAGGGGTTGCATGATCAACAAGAACATCCGGGATTCCCAACCGCAGGATTGAGGGCTTGATGTCTGCGTCACTGAGTGACTCCGTGACAGCAGATCCGAATCCCCCTGACAACGTCCCCTCTTCAATGGTGACAACCTTGCCGATTCGTTGTGCCAGTGGATGCAGCAGCTCATCATCCAGAGGCCTGAGGAACCGCGCATTCACAACCGTGCTCTCCACCCCTTGAACAGCCAGCAGTTCGGCGGTCGCCATCGCTTTTGAGTTCATGGCTCCGTACGCCACGATCAGAAGATCGTTACCTTCGCGAAGCAGTTCGCCTCGACCAATCGGCAGTGGTTCCCAGCCCTCTTCCATCAGCGGTACTCCTTCACCCGGTCCACGAGGGATCCGAATGGCACAGGGCCCTGGATGCTGGAGGCTGCTCACCAGCATTCGTTGCAATTCGGCTTCATCTTTGGGAGCCATCACTGTGAAGTTAGGAATGGCCCGCAGGTAACTGATGTCGTACTGACCCTGATGCGTCGGGCCATCGGCACCAACAATGCCGGCGCGATCGAGCACAAACGTGACAGGAAGATTCTGAATCCCCACATCGTGGATCATTTGATCGAAGGCTCTCTGCAGAAACGTGCTGTAAATCGCGACGACCGGTCGAAGTCCATCACAAGCCATACCTGCAGCAAGCGTCACAGCATGCTGTTCTGCGATACCAACATCAACATATTGATCTGGCACAGCTTTTTGCAGCAAATCCAGTCCAGTTCCAGTTGCCATCGCTGCAGTAATGCCAACCACCTTGGAATTCTGTTCGCAGATTTTCACAAGTGTCTGCCCAAACACCTTGCTATAGCTAGGAGGTTTTGGGGTTTTGCTTGGACGTGCCTTACCGGTTCCAAGGTCAAATGCCGACTGAGCGTGATAGCCGACCTGATCAGCTTCCGCATAGGGATAACCCTTGCCTTTTGTGGTGATCACATGCACGAGAACAGGGCCGCCGATGCGATGCGCTGCCTGGAACGTGCGGATCATTTCCGCCATGTCATGGCCATCAATGGGTCCCATGTAGGTGAAACCCAGCTCTTCAAAAACAGCGCCGACCTTTGGCACCGCCAGTCGCCGCATGCTTTCTTTCAACCGATTCAGCTCCGGAGGTAAATCGCCGCCCATGAATGGAAGATGGCGCATGCTTTCTTCCACACTCCCGGATAGGAACTGCATCGGCGGGCTCAGTCGCATCCGATTCAGGTGGCTTGACAATGCTCCGACCGGAGGAGAGATCGACATGTCGTTGTCATTGAGCACCACAAGGAAGGGGCTGTGAGGCATATGCCCGGCATGGTTGATGGCTTCGAGGGCCATTCCGCCGGTCAAAGCGCCATCCCCGATCACTGCGACACACTTGTGGTCTAAACCCTGCCTGTCGCGGGCCATCGCCATCCCGAGAGCTGCAGAAATCGATGTGCTGGCGTGCCCAGCTCCGAAATGGTCGAACTCACTTTCACAGCGCTTGAGGTATCCAGCCACCCCCCCCTGCTGACGGAGAGAGTCGAACTCGGCGTAGCGCCCTGTGATCAACTTGTGCGGGTAAGCCTGATGGCCTACATCCCACACCACCCGATCCTTGTCCAGATCAAGAGTTTGATAAAGAGCAAGCGTCAGTTCAACAACGCCCAAGCCGGGGCCAAGATGCCCTCCGCTATTGGACACAACCTCGAGATGGCGTTGTCTGATTTGTTCGGCAACGTCTTGGAGCTCTGCAACAGAGAGTCCATGCAGCTCATTGGGATGGGCTAAGTCGCTCAGGTGCATGGGCCCGATTCTGATTCAGGCAATCTACGGGCCCTCCTTACCAGCCGCGACAACCGCTCAGTTGTCACACTGGGAAGATGGACGACTATCTCCAAAGGATTCTTCGTGCGCGGGTCTACGACGTTGCCCGTGAAACCCCCCTCGACGCTGCCAGCAATCTCAGTCGCCGGCTCTCCAACACCATCCGTCTTAAGCGGGAGGATCTTCAGCCGGTTTTTTCGTTCAAACTTCGCGGGGCTTACAACCGGATGGCCCAGCTGTCCGAAGAGGAGCTGAGTCGTGGGGTCATCGCCTCCAGTGCTGGAAACCACGCTCAGGGTGTCGCTCTCAGTGCTTCCCATCTCCACTGTCGGGCGGTGATTGTGATGCCGGTCACCACTCCAAGTGTGAAGGTCGAGGCCGTGAAGCAGCTGGGGGGCGAAGTGGTTCTCCATGGCGAGACCTATGACGAGGCCTATGCCGAGGCATGCCGGCGCAGCGAAAATGAGCATCTCTGCTTCATCCATCCTTTCGATGACCCTGATGTCATCGCCGGCCAAGGAACAGTTGGGATGGAAATCCTTCGCCAAAGCCCCCGCCCTCCCGATGCCATCTACATCGCCATCGGTGGGGGAGGTTTGATCAGTGGAATAGCGGCCTATGTCAAGGCCCTCTGGCCCGATGTTCAGATCATTGGTGTTGAACCACATGACGCTGCTGCAATGACCCTTTCACTGGAGGCCGGTGAACGCATTCGACTTCCACAGGTCGGATTGTTCGCAGATGGTGTGGCCGTACGCGAGGTCGGTGAACACACCTTCCGCCTGGTCCAGCGTTATGTGGATGCGATCGTTACGGTCAGTACCGACGAGATCTGTGCTGCGATCAAGGATGTCTTTGAAGACACCCGATCCATTCTCGAGCCGGCGGGGGCTCTTGCGGTTGCAGGCTTAAAAGCGGATGTCGCCCGTCGCGGACTGAAAGATCAAGAGCTGGTGGCCGTCGCCTGCGGCGCCAACATGAATTTCGATCGGCTGCGCTTTGTGGCGGAGCGAGCTGAATTGGGTGAGGAGCGTGAGGCCATGCTGGCCGTGGAGATCCCGGAACAGCCGGGAAGCCTGAAGAATCTTTGTGAGCTTCTCCAGAAGCGAAGCTTGACGGAGTTCAGCTACCGCATGGGTGCTGGAGAACGTGCGCATATTTTCATGGGTGTGCAGGTTGCCGATCTGCAGGATCGTTCGGATCTTCTGAACTCCCTACGCAGTCACGGATACGACTGTCTTGATCTCAGTGACGATGAACTTGCGAAGGTTCACCTCCGACACATGGTGGGTGGGCGTCTGCCAGTCCGGACTGATGCGACGTCTTCACAACCCAAGGAGCTCCTCTATCGCTTCGAGTTCCCAGAGCGACCCGGAGCGCTCATGCGCTTTGTGAGTGCCTTGCGTGCGGACTGGTCCATCAGCATTTTCCACTACCGGAACCATGGAGCAGATGTCGGTCGCATTGTGGTGGGCGTACTGGTGAAGCCCGATGAACTTCAAGACTGGCAAGCAGTGTTGAGAGAGCTCGGCTACGCCAGCTGGGAAGAAACATCCAATCCCGCCTACCGCATCTTTCTGGGTGCCTGATGGCCTTTAGGCATGCGCACGTTACTTTGAATCATCAGGTTGAAAGGTGGTGATTTGAGTGACGCCAAGTTGCCTCTGGTCTCGGGTTTTGAGCATCCGACCGAACAGGCTCTCTCTTTACCGGCTCGTTTGGAGGCCATCCTTTATTTAAAGGGGCGTCCACTCACTCTCCAAGAAGTGGCAGACCTCTCCGGTGTATCTGTTTCTGAAGCGGAGCAGGGGTTGCTCGTTTTGATTGCTGGTTACGCGCAAAGGGATACAGCGTTGGAGATCAACCACGCCAACGGCCGCTACGGCCTTCAACTCAGACCAGGTTTGGGCGATCTGGTAAGAGACCTTCTTCCCGTTGACCTTTCAACAGCTGCTCTGAGAACACTGGCCACGATCGCCTTGAAAAAGCGCATCCTGCAGTCGGACCTGGTGGATCTGCGCGGATCCGGTGCCTATGACCACATCAAGGAACTGGTTAGTCAGAATTTCATCGAGCGCAAGCGCCAGAGTGATGGTCGGTCGTTTTGGATCACGCTGACTGAGAAGTTTCATCGAACCTTTTCCGTGCTTCCTGAAATCGGCGGCACTGAACCGCCTCAAGCTGCATAGAGTTCGTTGAGTCCTTCCACTCCCATGGCTATCGAGTTGGTGTCCACCACGCTCCAAGTGTTGGCGCAGACCCTGCAGATTTACTCGCTGGTGCTGATTGTGCGCGTGCTCCTCAGCTGGTTTCCCAATATCGATTGGAGCAATCCTGTTCTGAGCACCGTGAGCTCGATCACCGATCCTTATCTCAATGCCTTTCGCGGCTTGATCCCTCCACTGGGCGGACTCGACCTATCGGCCATTCTTGCCTTCTTCGCGCTCAGCCTGATGCAGCAACTTCTCGTTTCCGCCAGCTATTCGTTTGCTGGCGGGTTTGGCAGCATCGGCTGAGTCTTTCAGCGATGGTCTCCATCGCCGTGCAAGGTTCCCCGTCGAGAACGGCTGTTTAGTTTCTCGATGTTCTTTTCCGCCACGTCTTCGAGGGTCATCCCCAGTTCCGTACAGAGCTGCGCGATGTACCAGAGCACATCTCCCAGCTCTAGAGCGAGGTCTTGCTTGAAGTTCTGGTCGACAAGGCCGTCACGGTCCCGGATCAGTTTCTTGACTTTGTCAGCCACCTCTCCGGCCTCCCCTGCGAGCCCCAGCGTTGGATAAATCAGATTGTTTCCAAGATCGGGATATCGGGCAGTAGCCCTTGATTCCCGCTGATAGTCACTGAGATGCACGTTGATGGAGCGTCAATGGGCTTGACGGTAGATTCCGCTGGTTTGTGGCGCCAAGAATGGCCGTGATCGATCTGAACCGTAGAACCAAGATCGTTGCCACGATCGGCCCAGCAACCGAAAGCGCCGAGCGGATCCGTGAGCTGATTCAGGCTGGTGCCACAACCTTCCGTTTGAATTTTTCCCACGGAGATCACAGCGAACATGCCACCCGGATGGCCACGATCCGTCAGGTGGCCCATGAGCTTGGTGTTCATATCGGCATCCTCCAGGATCTTCAGGGTCCGAAAATCAGGCTCGGGCGTTTCGAGGAAGGACCGATCACCCTTGGAAAGGGTGATCATTTCTCACTCACTTCCAAGAAGGTGCGCTGCAACCAAACGGTTGCCACCGTGACTTACGACAAGCTTGCTGATGAGGTCACCGCAGGCAGCCGCATCCTTCTTGATGACGGACGCGTCGAGATGCGTGTGGACAGGGTGGATCTCGCTGATCAGACCCTCCATTGCGTCGTCACCGTTGGTGGCGTGCTCTCGAATAACAAAGGAGTGAATTTTCCAGACGTGCAGCTCTCAGTGCGTGCACTGACCCCCAAAGATCGTCAGGATCTCGCATTCGGTCTTCAGCAGGGTGTCGACTGGGTAGCCCTGAGTTTCGTGCGCAATCCTTCGGATATGCAGGAGATTCGAGAACTGATTCGTAAACATGGCTTCACCACTCCGGTGGTGGCAAAGATCGAGAAATTCGAAGCGATCGACCAGATAGATGCGATCTTGCCGCTGTGCGATGGGGTCATGGTGGCTCGCGGAGATCTCGGGGTTGAGATGCCTGCTGAAGAAGTTCCTCTGCTCCAGAAGGATCTGATTCACAAGGCGAACAGCCTGGGAATCCCAATCATCACGGCAACCCAGATGCTCGACTCGATGGCATCAAGCCCAAGACCCACCCGAGCCGAGGTGAGTGATGTGGCCAA
Organism: Synechococcus sp. WH 7805; assembly: GCF_000153285.1. NCBI lineage: Bacteria > Bacillati > Cyanobacteriota > Cyanophyceae > Synechococcales > Synechococcaceae > Synechococcus > Synechococcus sp. WH 7805. The sequence continues at coordinate 449,793 of NZ_CH724168.1, forward strand.
CGCGATCCTGGATGGAACCGACGCGGTGATGCTCTCGAATGAAACCGCCGTCGGGGACTTTCCCGTTGAAGCCGTTGAAACGATGGCGACGATTGCACGTCGGATCGAACGGGACTACCCGCAGCGACCCATTGATACTCACTTGCCCAGCACGATCCCCAACGCAATCAGCGGAGCCGTGAGCAGCATTGCGCGACAACTGAATGCCGCAGCGATTCTCCCTCTCACCAAAAGTGGCGCCACAGCTCACAACGTGAGCAAATTTCGGCCATCCACTCCGATTCTCGCCATCACATCGGAAGTGGCCGTCGCCCGCAAACTGCAACTGGTCTGGGGTGTCACCCCCTTGCTGATCGAAACGCAGAAGAGCACGACAGCAACATTCACCTTGGCGATGGGTGTCGCCCAGGAGATGGGGGTGCTCAAAGACGGTGATCTCTGCGTTCAGACGGCCGGAACCCTCGCTGGTGTGAGCGGTTCCACGGATCTGATCAAGGTCGGGATCGTGAGTGCCGTGCTCGGACGAGGAACCGGGATTGGAAATGGTTCGATCAGTGGCAAGGTCCGCATTGCACGCACCGCCAGCGACTGCGCACGGCTAGAGCCTGGAGAAATCCTTGTCGCCAGTGACACCAATGCTGATTACCTCGATGCGTTCCGTGAGGCCGCTGCGATCATCACTGAATGTGGAGGTGAAGAGTCGCATGCTGCAGTGATTGCCCGTCGGCTCGGCCTCTCCGTGATCACTGGCGTCGCCAATGCAACCAGGGATCTGCGTGAAGGTGAGGTAGTGACTCTCCATATCAAGGAAGGTGCTGTGCATCGCGGCACTGGCAGCAACATGCTGATGAAACTCGACACCATGCTTTAAGCACGAACAGAAGAATGGCGAGCAACCTGCCAATCGCCGAAACAGTCGGGATGGCTCTCACCACGCTGAGAGCCAATCGCCTTCGGAGCCTGCTGACCATGCTTGGCATCGTGATCGGTAATGCATCCGTGATCACCCTCGTTGGAGTGGGACGAGGCGCACAAAATCTGGCTGAAAGTCAGCTCAGCACCCTTGGTGCCAATGTGCTTTTTGTCGTTCCCGGCAACAACGACACCCGCAGGCAAGGTGTGGCGTTTCCGAAAACGCTTGTTCTGGAAGATGCTGAAGCAATTGCGGAGCAGGTCCCAAGCGTGAAGCGGGTAGCACCGCAGATCAATGCCAACGAAGTGGTCCAAGCTGGAGCGAGAAGCAACACCGCCGCAATCTTCGGAGTCACGCCAGAATTTCTTCCTGTGAGAAGTTTTGAAGTATCCAGAGGACGTTTCATCACGGATCAGGACGTCCAAGCTGCACGCAGCGTCGTGGTCATTGGCCCTGATCTGCGCAACAAACTGTTCCCCAATGGCGGTTCCATTGGGCAAACCCTGCGGATCCGTGATCAGAGTTTCACGGTGATCGGCGTGATGGCACCGAAGGGTGCTGTCTTCGGCTCCAATCAGGATGAAAACGCTTACATCCCCCTCTCCACCATGGTGAGCCGGCTGACCGGTCGTGATCCCACCTATGGCGTCAGTTTGAGTTTCATCAGTGCTGAAGCTATTTCAGAGCAGAGCACTGGCGCTGCAAAGTTCCAAATCTCCAACCTTCTTCGGCAGAGGCACAAGATTCTTCGCAGCGATGACTTTGCGGTGCGATCCCAGAAGGACGCCCTGACGATTGTTGGAACCATCACCGGAGGCCTCACCCTCATGCTGGGAGCGATCGGTGGTGTCTCGCTTCTAGTGGGTGGAATCGGAATCATGAACATCATGCTGGTGTCGGTCAGTGAACGCACTGAGGAGATCGGTCTGAGAAAAGCGCTCGGAGCCAGAAGTTCCGATGTTCTGCGTCAGTTCCTTGTCGAATCTCTCGTTCTGGCAAGCCTCGGCGGTGTGATCGGCACGGCAGCCGGTTATGGAGCCATTGCATTGGTCGCTGCATTCACTCCCCTGCCGGCCGCCATCGGCGCATCCACAGTTTTTGTCACCGTTGGGTTATCGGGATCCATCGGTCTATTTTTCGGAGTTGTACCGGCCAGACGAGCAGCTCGACTTGACCCGATCACGGCGTTGCGGAGTCTTTAGTGGGATCTGCGTCTGCAGTTCAACACCTGCAGCTCTTACGATCTTCGAATTGGTACGAGAACCATGAACCAACGCTGGCGCCAGATCCTTCTTTGGGGTCTTCCAATCACGATTGCACTGGTGCTGGCTTGGCAGGTACTCGGGAGCGGTGGTCTCAATAGCCTGAAGCCCGGAGGTCCAACCGTTGCACCGCGGAATACCGCAGTTGCTCGCATGAGCTACGGACGCTTCCTTGATTACGTCGCAGCGGGTCGTGTCACGTCTGTTGATATCTACGACGGCGGTCGTGATGCTGTCGTAGAAGCTGTCGACCCAGATCTCGATAACCGAGTTCAACGCCTGAGAGTTGATCTTCCTGGGCTTGCTCCTGAACTCATCAACACACTCAAAGCCGAAGGCATCAGCTTTGACATTCACCCACCCAAAACAGCTCCACCGGCCCTAGGCCTTCTCGGGAATCTTCTGTTTCCTCTGCTCCTGATCGGATCGTTGATCTTCCTGGCTCGACGTTCCAACAACATGCCTGGCGGCCCTGGTCAAGCCATGCAGTTCGGAAAAACCAAAGCCCGCTTCGCAATGGAAGCAGAAACCGGCGTGATGTTTGACGATGTCGCCGGTGTGAATGAGGCGAAGCAGGATCTTGAGGAGGTTGTGACCTTCCTGAAGCAGCCTGAGAAGTTCACGTCTGTTGGTGCTCAAATTCCAAAGGGTGTGCTGCTGGTTGGCCCTCCAGGAACCGGCAAGACCCTGCTCGCCAAAGCCATTGCTGGAGAGGCTGGGGTTCCGTTTTTCTCTCTTTCCGGCTCGGAGTTCGTCGAGATGTTCGTGGGCGTTGGTGCCAGCCGCGTCCGCGATCTATTCAAGCGAGCCAAAGAGAACAGCCCGTGCCTGATCTTTATTGATGAAATCGATGCCGTGGGTCGGCAGAGAGGAGCGGGTATTGGTGGAGGGAATGATGAACGTGAACAGACCCTCAACCAGCTGCTCACAGAAATGGATGGTTTCGAGGGCAACAGTGGAATCATCATCATTGCCGCGACCAATCGTCCCGACGTTCTTGACTCAGCGTTGATGCGTCCCGGTCGTTTCGATCGTCAAGTGACTGTTGACGCCCCTGATATCAAAGGTCGACTGTCCATCCTGGAAGTTCATTCCAGAAACAAGAAACTCGATCCTGACCTTTCACTCGACAGCATTGCCAGACGGACACCAGGATTCACAGGTGCAGATCTTGCCAACCTTCTCAACGAAGCAGCGATCCTGACCGCCCGCCGTCGTAAGGAAACCATCAGCCTTTCCGAGATCGACGACGCCGTTGACAGAATCATTGCCGGAATGGAAGGTCAACCTCTGACCGATGGTCGAAGCAAAAGATTGATTGCTTACCACGAAGTTGGTCATGCGCTGGTGGGCACCCTGGTGAAGGATCACGACCCTGTTCAAAAAGTCACCTTGATTCCAAGGGGACAAGCCCAGGGTCTGACCTGGTTCTCTCCGGATGAGGAGCAGATGCTGGTGTCTCGCTCTCAGCTCAAAGCTCGGATCATGGGTGCACTTGGTGGCCGAGCAGCCGAAGATGTTGTTTTCGGTCGTGCAGAAGTCACCACTGGAGCGGGTGGTGACATTCAGCAGGTCGCGTCGATGGCGCGCCAGATGGTGACTCGATTTGGCATGAGCAACCTTGGTCCCATGTCTCTTGAAGGTGGGAGTCAGGAAGTTTTCCTTGGCCGCGATCTGATGACGCGGAGTGATGTTTCGGAAGCTATTTCAAAACAAGTTGATGATCAGGTGCGCAGCATTGTGATGCAGTGCTATCAAGAAACACTTGAGCTGGTGGGAGCTCAAAGGGAGGTGATGGATGATCTGGTCGAATTGCTTATTGAGAAAGAAACGCTGGATGGAGATGAGTTTCGTGAACTTGTTGCCAAAGTGACTGAGATTCCCGAAAAAGATCGTTTCTCTCCCGTTCTTAGCTAAAAGTTAACCTCCGGATTCCATGATGGTTTTTTAAGTTGATCTATGGAATCCGGAGGTGGAACACATTCTCCACTTGAGAGCTTTAGTAGTTATCGAGGAAATGATTGGTCACCAGAGCGCTTAGTTTTCCATCAGAATTTGGAGCAATTTGCTGAGCGTGTTGGTTTAATCGTTGGCTTGCAGGCCAATGGAAAAATTGAACAAAGCGAAGCCTACGCTGAAATCAAAGTTCTATGGAATGAGTTGCGCTCTAGCAAAAAAGACTTATCTATTTAGAACAACATAATAAACCCATTCAGACAGCTTTTAATTGCCTGAATGGGTTTGTAGATTAAACAGAGTGAACGGGTCTTTTGTCAATCACACTATCGATTAATCCATAGTCAGCTGCTTCGTGTGGAGACATAAAGAAATCACGGTCTGTGTCTTCCTGGATTTTCTCCAAAGGCTGGGATGTGCGCTCAGCCAGCTCTTGGTTAAGACGATTTTTCAAAAATAGAATTTCATCGGCTTGGATTCTGATATCACTTGCTTGGCCGCGAGCACCACCCAGAGGTTGGTGAATCATGATCCGAGAATGACGAAGGCTACTCCTTTTCCCCTTAGCACCTGCACAAAGCAGAAAAGCTCCCATGCTCGCCGCGAGACCGACACAGACTGTCTGAACATCAGGCTTAATGTGCTGCATCGTGTCAAAAATTCCCAGTCCGTCGTAAACGGATCCACCTGGTGAATTGATATACAAGAAAATATCTTTCTCCGGATCCTCAGCTTCTAAAAACAACAGTTGAGCAACAATGCGGTTGGCGGATTCACTTGTGACAGCTTCTCCAAGGAAGATGATGCGCTCCCGCAACAAACGGGAATAGATGTCGAAGGCTCTTTCCCCGCGCCCGGATTCCTCGATCACGATGGGGATCATGCTGCTCTTGCACACTGACTCAATCCTAACGGCGGCATCGGCAGCGCTATGGTCATGCCTTGAATCAACTGCAGAAAACCTTGACAGGGCTTCGGACGATCGCAGACAGCAAAAGAGCGTTTCACGCAGCCTTTCCCTACGTGATTCCATCGCTCTACCGACGCACTGCCGATGAGTTGCTTGTGGAACTGCATCTGCTCAGCCACCAGACGCAATTCAAGTCGAATGCTCTCTTCGCTGTCGGACTCCGGCAGGTCTTCACTGCCTTCACCAAGGGATATCGACCTGCTGATCACCTCACCGAGCTGTTTGATGCCCTGTGCAGTTGCAACGGTTTCAACGCCCAACAGCTGAATTCCGTCGCAGAGGGATCAGAAAAAGCTGTGGCCGGCCACAGCATGGAGGAGGTACAGGCTTGGTTGCAGTCGAAAGGTGAAGGGGCTCCAGAACCTCTCGCCACTGGTCTTGCCGACATTGCTGGTGAGCAGTTCCATTACTCAAGACTGATGGCCGTCGGTCTGTTTTCTCTTCTTTCCTCAGCGCAGGGCGTTGAGTCACAAGATCCTGAAGACCTCTGCAAGACAGCCCACAGCATCGGTGAACAGATAGGACTATCCAGACCTCGTCTGGAGAAGGATCTCAGCCTGTACAGAAACAACCTTGAAAAGATGGCCCAGGCGGTCGAACTGATGGAGGAAACGCTTGCTTCAGAACGGCGGAAACGTGAGCGACAGTCCTCTGAAAGCAACCAGACTCAGGATTGAGGCAGCAGGAGCTGCCCTCGCATCCTCCATAGGCCCTTCGTGAGCCCTCTGGCATCCAGAGGACTGACCTGAAAGGTCATCGTTGATGCTTTGGTCATCGGCTTTGGCCAACGTCCGCTCAGAAGATCCATTGATACAAGGGTGGACGGGTCAGATTGAACAACCAACCCAGATCCCTTGGGTTGGTCAAAACCACGGATGAAAGCAGTCCCTTCCGGTTCAATACCAAATCCAATGCTAAGCAGCGGATTCTTTTTCATACGAAGCCAACGCCAGCCACCGATGACCGTTTTCTTGGGATCATCCCCTTTAACCCAGAGTTGCTTCCCCTGATCAGACTGAGCTGGTGAGGATGGGAGCGAATCGTATCCCCGACTCCGAAGCCGCTCACTGACGGTGTCAAGAACCTTGTTCCATGAACCTTGATCTCCTGAAACTGGAATCTGCAACTGAAGCCCGGCTCGGTAGAACCCTTTGGGCCGGCCGATGAGTCGCAGAGAAAAAGGCGATGCACTGATCTGCGTTCGCAACACTTCGTTGATGCCGTAATTCTGCTCAAGAGGAACCTGGATGATCTGCCGACTCAGCAGGGTGCCGAGAATCAACTGCAATGCAGATCCTTCAACCTGCAACAAGGTGAATTGATCGACTGGAGCCGGTTCAGTTGCAGCATTGTTCCAAACAACCAGTTTTGCTTGCGCAGGATTGTTCCGGAGAGGGCGTTGTGAAATCACGCCATTCCACTGCAGAACTTGTCCCTGCAGACGCAGTTGCATGCATCCTTCTCGTCCTCTCTGAAGTAAAGGAGCGAGTGTTCCGCTGACGGATGCCAACGCGTCGGCTGTCCAGTAGACGCTGGTTTGCTCTGCCAAAGATTCAAGGCATGACGCAAACAACCCAGCCTTAGCGAAGGATGCAGATTGAGCATGTCCCGCTTTGACGCGTTGCAAGAGCTGTTCGCGATGCAGTTGATCCGTGCCAACCACCACAAGATTTCCGTAGCGCTGGCTGAAAGAATCTTGCGATCGTGGCGGAATCAGAGTTGCAGGAAGAATTAAATAGGCTTCTCCATCGAGAGACCAGGCCTGCCACCAGAGCATTCCACCTTGGCGTTGCCAGAGATCTCCAGCCGGTTTCACTCCAAGGCGTGCATTCCAGAGGGAAGGAACAGGACGGCGAGGATCACCCTTGAAACTCTGAATCAGGATGAATGCATCAGCCATTCGGCCGAGAGAACGAATCGTTCCTTCGCGATCAGAAAGTCTGCGACTTTCCGTGAGAAAAAGTCCAGTAATCGATCCGAATACCAGCAACAGGATGCCTAGTCCTGTAACAGGTAACGACCTCAGTACAAAATGAAAAAACCTACGGCTTGATGAATGGGACTCAACTGCGACCACGTGGTGAACGCCGACGACGGCGGTCTCTCCACTCAATGGTAGACAGATAAATCACGGCGACACTAACAAAAACGAGCAAAGCCGTGGCCGTGACTGCCAAACCTTGATTCAGTAACTGGGGTTGAACTGTGCTCAACACCTCAGAAGTTCAGCGTGCCGTCTCCGTTGCGACCCCAAACCACCATGGCGATCGAGAAACTGAAAACAGCTGCGAGAGAAGCCCAAGCCAGGGTGAACAGCATGTCTTTAACGAGAGTGCTCTGAGTTTACCTAATGTATTTGTTGGTTCAGGCCAGTTGTTCACGAGCTCTCATGACTTCGTCATCACCGGGCGTTTCCACCGTTCTTGAACGGGATCGGCAAGCGCTTCGCTACCCCCAAGCTCGCGTGATCGTCCTCAACGACGACGTGAACACCTTCGAGCATGTTGTGGAGAGTCTTTGCAGGATCATTCCTGGCATGAACACTGACAAAGCCTGGGCTTTGGCACGTCGTGTCGATGGAGAAGGTTCCGCAGAGGTCTGGTGTGGCCCTCTCGAGCAAGCGGAGCTTTACCACCAGCAACTGGGAGCTGATGGCTTAACGATGGCTCCAATCGAACGTTGCTAGTGATCGTAGGGTTCACTGGCATGCGATCGACCACGTGGGTTCGGCCCGGTTTTTTTTCCTCGCTTTTCGTCTGGGTCTTTTTCAGGCTTGTCTTGGAGCGTTATCAGTTCTCACCCTGGGGATCTTCAACAGGCTTCTGATTGAAGAATTCGCCGTGCCTGCAGCGTTGACGGCCCTTGCCCTTGGCTCACAACAGCTCGTTGCTTTTACTCGCGTGTGGTTCGGCCAACGATCGGATCGCTGCCGCTGGAAGGGACTTCGCCGAACCCCTTTCATCATTGGCGGAGCCGCTGCATTCTGTGTGCTGACCTGGATCGCTGGACGGCTGGTTCTTTGGATCGCTGCTGCATCCATGCTCGATGACACCTCCGCTGTCATCGCACGAGGGCTGTTATTGGCAGTCGTTTTCTTGTTCTATGGCCTTGCGATTTCCGCCAGTTCAACACCATTTGCGGCACTGTTGGTTGACGTGAGCACCGACAAGCAACGTCCAGTTCTGGTCTCGATCGTCTGGTCCATGCTGATGGTTGGGATTGTTGTCGGCGCCATCCTCTTGAGCTCCTTTCTCGGCTCCTCCTGTGCAAGCGCGGAACTCACGGATGTCATTGATGGGGTGAGGCGACTGATCACAGTCGCCCCCATCGTGATCTTTGGCCTCGTGCTGGTCGCGATCACTGGTGTTGAACCAAAAATCACCAACAGCAATCGGGTTGGCGAGGGTCAGAGCACGGATCAGGAGATCTCACTGGCGGTGTCCTGGACAATTCTCCGATCCTCACCACAGGTGGGCTACTTCTTTGCAGTGTTATCGCTTTTCACGTTTTCGCTCTTCCTGCAAGAAGCCGTCCTTGAACCCTATGCAGGAGCGACCTTCGCACTGGATGTCTGTGCCACCACAAGGCTGAATGCCATCTGGGGGATCGGAACGTTGCTCGGGATTGCCACGACAGGGTTTCTGTTCGTGCCCAGGCTCGGTGCTCAACGCACAGCTCTGGTGGGAGGTCTCCTGTCTGCGGTTTTTGTGCTGCTCATGGTGGTGGCAGGAGGCATGGGATCTGAACCTTTGTTCAGGGGAGCGTTGTTTCTTTTTGGTACGGCTGCAGGGATTAGCACGAATGCCAGTCTCACCCTCATGCTGGGTCTCACCTCTCCGCTGATGGCAGGAACATTCATTGGAGTCTGGGGGCTTGCACAGGCTTACGCCCGGGGACTGGCCACCATCGGCGGTGGGGCACTCCTCAGCTTCTTTGGTCAGTTCACCGGTTCTCAGAACAGTTTCAGTGCCTATGCGGGTGTCTTCATCGTGCAAGCCTTCGGGCTCCTCGTCGCAGGTGTGATGCTGCTCCGCGTTGATACCAATCTGTTTCAAAGCAAAGTCGAGCAGGCGCTGTCTTCCGTTCTCGCCAGCGAGCTCGATTGATCGAACCTCAGGCAGCCGGTTGGCGGCTGGCTCGGGTGAGCTTGAGCAGTTCCGTGGTTTTCAATTTCTGATTCTGAGCGACCAACACATACCGCATCACTTTTCCAGGACAGAACGCCAGCCCCCTGACTTCATCACCGTGGACCTCCGCTGTTAAGACTCTGGCCTGAGGACCGCAGCGATCCCGGAGTGGGGTGGTCACTTCAAGACGAAGTCTGTCAACAGATCGGAGCATGGCAGGACAGCATCGCTGTCTTCTCTGTAGCCAAATCCCCTAGCTTCGACCAACTTGTTTCGCATTGTTGGTCTGGTTGTGGGACGCCTGGTGATCACGCACAGCACTTACCTGGAAGGTCTGATTCCCTGGCTCAAGGAGTTGGTTGCAGATCCTGCCATTCAAACAATCACTCCAGGTGTGATCAGTCGCGTGAGAGGTCGCTGCACAGCTTTACAGCTTCGAATCTCAACACCGGTGCAAGGGGGATTCAAGGTCATGGCCCGCAGAGGCTCCACCGTTCAGGAAGTCTTTGTCGTGACACCGCTGAGCAAAGAGGAATTACGGGTAAGGATTGACGAATCGAGCCCTTGAAAGGGGTGAACCACCCAGCCGTGCAAGCCCCAGTGTTCGACCTGGAGTTACCAGAAGGGGCGACAAAGTGAGGCTTCGTTTCCGGCTACGAGGCCGGTCTACGGCACCATCACGACAGTTGCCCCAAGTCGAAAGAGAGTCAGATCAGAGCACTAGAAAAAGGCTCTCACCAACTGAGTAGTCCAAGCGTCAATTTAGAGGATTCGGCCACACTTCTCGGATTTGGCGGAGGATGGTCATCGCTGTCTGGCGACGGGACCCTGCGTTGTGCTCATGCAGCACAACGGTGACGTGACCCACTTTGCGGCCAGGCAGTTCCTGCTTTCCATACCAATGCACGTGGGCATTGGGTATCGCACGAAGCTTGCCAAGACGTTCGTTGAGGTCTGAGTGGCCATCACCTGCCTCAGCTTCTGGCAAGCCAAGAAGGTTGACCATAAAAGCGCCCTCCACCACGAGCTCTGTTGAAGGAACGGGTAGCCCTGCCGTGATGCAGAGCTGCTGATCGAACTGACTGCTGGAACAGGCTTCGATGGAAAAATGACCGGAGTTATGGGTGCGCGGAGCGATTTCGTTCACGAACAAACCTTCCGGTCCGTAGAAAAATTCCAGAGCCATCACACCCACATATCCCAGGCGCGTCAGCAGGGAGGCCGCGATGTTGTAAGCGGTTGCTTCCAGCAGGGGTTCCGCTTCGGCAGGGGCGAGAACCCAGTCACAGATCTGATTCTTCTGTTGGGTTTCCACCATTGGCAGATGGCGGATACGACCATGTCGATCGCGACTGACTACGAGAGCCAGCTCCCGTTCAAAGCGGACCCATGCCTCGAGCAACCAGTCCTGTGCTCGGACATTGCGCATGAGATGGGCCAGATCATTGAGATTGCCAATGATTTGCGTGCCCTTTCCGTCGTACCCACCGGACGCAGCCTTGGCCATGACGGGGAAGTTCCAGCCAGGAGGCAGAGCTGGCGAGCCTGGGTTGATCTCAGCCAGACAGATCCATCGAGGGCTGGGAATGGAGAGATCGTCGAGAAGTCGGCGCTGGGAGAGTTTGTTGACGAGGGGAACCAAGCTGGCCAGCGAAGGAACAAAGCTGACACCCTGACGTTCCAGAGGCATCAGGGCGTCCACCGACACCCATTCATTCTCGAAGGTGATGCCACTGCAATCGCGAGCCAGTTCTCGGGTGGCGTCCTGGTCGGTCGGCAAAGCCTTCACCAATCGGCTGGATGCAGCAACGGCGCAATCGTCCTCGGACGAGGTTTGAACCAACACATCAATGCCGCGGAGAGAAGCCGCCTCCGACAGCATGCGGGCCAGCTGCCCGCCCCCAATCACACCGATTGCGCCGTCAGCGCTGCCCATGTCAGTTCTTTGCTCAACCTGAAGCTTGCCATCCGAGCGGAGATTGGACAGCTGATTCGGTCAAGCACATGATTCAGATGAGTGGACGATCATCCGTGAAGGCCAGTCGAACGGCTGACAGCAACAGGACGATCAGGAATAGAGCCAGACCGATTGTGCAGGCATAACTGATCTCAAGCTCCGCAAACGCTTGGTCGTAGACGTAATAAACAAGCGTGCGTGTGGAATCTGCAGGTCCACCCTGAGTCATCAGAAACACCTCTTCAAATACCTTGGTGGCTGCAATCGCTGAAATCACTGCAACCAAAGTGAGATATGGGCGTAACAGAGGAAGGGTGATATCAAGATGTTTCCTCCAGCCTTCACTGCCATCGAGTTCAGCTGCCTCATACAGCTCAGCAGGTATCCCTTGAAGTCCGCCCAGGAAAATCACCATGTAGTAACCCAATCCTTTCCACAGCGTGACCAACATCACCGAAGGAAGTGCCAGAAGAGGGTTGGTGAGGAAATCAATCGGAATGAATCCAGAGCCGATGAGAGCGCCGAGCCAGCCGTTGATCAGTCCGTTTTCCGCATAAAGCCATCGAAAGGCGATGGCTGCAACAACAATCGAAACGAGCACCGGGGTGTAAAAAGCAGCCCTGATGATGTGAATTGATGGAATCGCCCTGTTCACAAGCACAGCCAAACTCAGGGCACCGAGAACAATCGGTGGTACAACTCCGAAGAGATACAACAAAGTCGTTCCTAGAACTTTGTAGAACATCGGATCGCCTGCCAACCGCCGCAGATTGGCGAATCCGATGAAACGCAAAGGTTCGGAAACATCAAGACCAGTTTGCGTGAAGCTCATGACCAGCGCCATTGCGGCTGGAATCAGCACCGACAAACCAAGCAGGATGAGCGCAGGACTCAGAAAGCCCCAGGCCGTGAGGGTTCTGCTGCGATCAACCTCGGATTTCATCAAAATCCAACCCGAAACGTTTCGTGCTGAGGATAGGGTCAGTGACCATCACCCCAGAGACAACAACGGCAATGGAACCACAAGCCAGGATCCGTGTTGCCCTCGAACGCAACCCCTATGACGTGATCATCGGTCGGGGACAGCTCAACCATGTGGGTGACGCAATCTCTGCGCTGCAAGTGCGAGAAGGCACCCGAATTCTTGTGGTGAGCAACCCGGATGTCGCAGATCACTACGCCGCTCAATGCCTGACCAGTCTCGAGACAGGAGGTTTCAGGCCGGTGCTCCTCCAGATCGATGCTGGCGAGGAGCAGAAAACCCTCGACACCTTCAGGATCATTCTTGACGCCGCACAACGGAACGGTCTGGAACGCACCTCCTTGATGCTGGCCCTAGGTGGCGGAGTGGTGGGTGACATGACTGGATTCGCTGCTGCCTGTTGGCTACGAGGCATCCGGGTGGTGCAGGTTCCCACGACACTTCTGGCGATGGTGGATGCCTCGATCGGAGGCAAAACCGGAGTCAATCATGCCTGTGGAAAAAACTTGATTGGGGCATTTCATCAACCATCGCTGGTGTTGATTGATCCCCTCACATTGAGAACACTGCCCACAAGGGAGTTCCGTGCCGGGATGGCGGAAGTGATCAAATACGGAGTGATCGGCGATCCTGAACTGTTTGATCGTCTCGAACAGGCTGACGATCTCAGCGAGCCAGGCAGGATGGATCAGGAGTTGCTGCAGATGATTCTCGAGCGATCCGCTCAGGCCAAAGCTGCAGTGGTTGCCGCCGATGAACGGGAAGGCGGACGCCGGGCGATTCTCAATTACGGCCATACCTTCGGTCATGTCGTGGAGACACTCACGCGCTATGGCACGTGGCTGCATGGTGAGGCCGTTGCCATCGGAATGGCAGCTGTTGGTGATCTTGCCGTCATCAAAGGCCTCTGGACGGAGACAGATCAGCAACGTCAGTTGACCCTGATCCGTAAGGCCGGGCTACCCACCCAATGGCCTTCACTGGCAATCGACAGAGTGCTTGACACACTTCGCTCTGACAAAAAGGTCCGCCACGGGCAGTTGCGATTCGTCGTGCCGAATGCCATTGGATCGGTGCTAATCAGTGATCAGATCAGTGATGACGACGTCAGGCAGTGTCTAGAGGGCCAGCACTGACCTGTTGAGGATCCCGCAGTAAACGGCTGAGTTGCCCGAGGGCATTCTCTGGTCTTTCGTTCTGCCGATGGAACACCATCCAGCGCAGGTCACCGAGACAGGAAGGATCCACCAGGCGCAGCAGAGTTTCTCGACGGCGCAGTGCCTCTCCCAGTTGCGCAGCGGGAAGGGATTGAAGGGCACTGAATCGTTCGGCCAAGCCAAGAGCAAGAAGAGCCTCCCCTTGACGGCGATGTCCTTCAAACATCCAGCCATGCATTTCAGCTGCTGCAACCACTCCGTCCACACAGAGATGGGCCGTGATGTCCTGGGTACCGGCATTGCGAAGGACATCATTGGTTGCGACCTGCTGTTGATAGGCCAGCAACGTTCCATCGCTGCGATGGCAGGTGTAATAGCGATCAGCTTCAAAGGCATAATCCACCACCAGCAGCACACCCTGTTTCACTGCCGCAGCGGCATCACGCATCCAGGGGGCAACGGATGCATGCCATTCCGTGGTCCAGCCATCCTCGGCTCCAACGGGTGGGATCACCATTCCTGAGCGATCACATTCACTCTGGAACCGTGCCCTGAGCTCTCCATCGAACGGCCCCTCCGCCAGATGAATCTGTGCTGAGGAACCCTCGTCTCGGAGACGAACCATCTGACGTTGCAAGGTTCCGGATCTGAGCACCAACCGCTCAACGGAGAGAGCATCCAGCAGCTCATGTGCCACCACAACGCCGACCAAGGGGTTAAGGCGTAAGTCCTCGAGTGAACTCCAGCGGCAGGGAATGGCAGGGCTAGCGCCTAGGCGCTGCTTCTGCCGCAGTTCCATGCCTGGGTTGCACTCCACAAGAACGCAGTCCAAACGATCGACCAATCCAGGTGCCTTGCTGAGAAGCAGGGGGATGAGCTGGGCGGTGAGAGTGCCTTCACCCGGGCCCACATCCACCACTGAGAGGCGGTCATCAGGATGGAATTCAGCCAGGGCTTGAAGCCAATCCACCAGCTGATCCACAAGCAGTTCAGCGAAGTCCTCCCCGAGAGATGGCGATGTTGTGAAGTCGCCTTCCGGCCCGACCGCAAGACGGCCCGATCCATACGCCCCGTGGTCGGGGTCGTGAAGGGCCCAGTGCATGAACAGTGAGAAGGGAACCTCTCCTCCGGATTGCCGAAGTCGGTCCAGCAACCAGGCTGGGCAGCACACATCCGAGACCATCAGTTGGTGAGAATGGCGGGCAGACGTTGACGATCATGGGCTTCCGCCGAACACTCTGTCGCTGGGCGGCAGTTCTAATCCTTCCTCTGCTGCTTCTGCTTGCAGCACCCGTACAGGCCATCGACAACCCTGAACTGCTTCCGGATCACCCGACCCCTGTGATTGATCTGGCCAGAATTTTCAGTGCAAAGGAACTGCAATCGCTAGAAGTGTCATTGGATGCCTTCGAGCAACGCAGCGGCTGGAAGATCAGGGTTCTGACCCAATACGAACGCACCCCAGGATTGGCTGTGAAGGAATTCTGGGGGCTCGATGAACGCAGCTTGCTGATGGTGGGGGATCCCCGCGGCGGCAATCTGCTCAATTTCAACGTGGGCGACGCGTTCTTCGCCCTGATGCCCCGCACTTGGTGGGTCGAGTTGCAAACGCGCTATGGAAATCAGTACTACGTGCGTGACCATGGCGAGGATGGATCGCTCATCGCCGCGATTGATGCTGTGGAACTCTGTCTTGACCGCGGTGGTTGCCAGGTGGTTCCCGGTCTTCCCACCGAGCAATGGCTCTGGACACTCAGCACCTCAGTACTCGGAGGCTTGATCGCCGGCTTTGCGGCCTATCCACGCAAGGAGGGGGAGCGTGTGGCGTGGGCGTGGTTACTGCTCCTTTCTCCTCTCTGGATCATGCTGTTTGGGGTCTTCGGGATCGCTCCGGTCGTGACACGCACCAGTGAGCTCCTACCTCTCCTCCGCAACGCTATGGGATTCATCGGAGGGGCGGTTGGTGCGTATTTAATCGCGCAAGCAACGGTGGGCCGACGTTTGAGTGAATCAAACGATTAAGGGGTGAAATGCATCGATCCCTGAGGATTTTCCTCAGGGCATGTCACAAAGAATGGTGGGACCTGTGCAAACAGGGGCTTTCGGCATGCCGGAATCAGTTTGAGAAGAATCGGCCGACAAGGATTCTCTCTTGGCATCACGAATCTGGCGCAGCTGGGCCAAATTCAAGTTGTAAAAACCTTTGAGATTGGTGAAACGCTTCACAGGCTGCCCGTAATAGCTGCGTCCGCGCAGTGTGGGAAAGGATGCCCATTCTGGGGCCAGTTTGGCCGCAAGAATCGGTGTCATGACACCTGTATCGGTCAGGCTCAAAGCCTTGCGGCGCTGAATCAGAAACAACGCACCCTGATCCTGAACTTCCGGACCGAAACCACGAACGCCGAGGCTGCGCTTCACTAAATCCCAGGTGAAGGGCATGAACTGATAAGCACCCGCTGCAGCACTGGCATAACGGGAGGAATAAATCACCCTGTTGGGATGACGATCCAACGATCGCATCAGTCCACCACCGAACATCACCCTGTAACCCAGATCGAGGCCACCCTTCCAGGTTCCCTCTGCAAAACGAATGGTGTTGAGCATCGCCCGACGTTCCGGGGTGATGACGTAGGGGAGAGCCGACATCTGGGCTTCCTCAGGAAGCATCACCAGACGAGAACGATCGTTCCCCACCGGAGGAAGAACGGCCTCCGCAGGAGCTGATAAAGACAACAAGGGCAAGACGCTTGCTGATACCGCCGGAAGAACACGACAGATCAAACGAGCAAGGGAAGTCATGCAGATGAAGCCGTAGAACAGGAAGTTATGAACGCTTTAAAAGCGAGATTCAGAACTCCAATGTTGAGAACAACACGGCCTGACTGTGTCGAATAGCGGGGTTGCCACCTAGATCACCTGTGACACGCCGCAAATCGTCCAACCCTCGACCAGCAGCCTCGACCCCGAGTAGGGCCAGATCAGCACTGCGATCACAGCAGAAATAAGTCAGGCCTATGGAGGCCATCAGATCCGCTGAACAGTATCGATTGCGACTCTCTTCACAGCCTTGGCGGCCTCAAACGCACCAGTGGAAGCAAGCCTGCCGTGGGTGGGCGGCTGCAAGGGCTGATCCAATCCCCAGCAACCAGACTCAAGCTCCTCCCGCCGAAGAATGCGATGGGACGCGTGCTGCCTGAGCCCTTCCATCAAGGTGTCGGCTTCGGCGAATCCCTGACGCTCCACCACATGCAGTCCCAGATCCGCTGCCATGGCCTCGCAGAAACTGCTGAAACCCGGTTTTCCGAGATGTCGCCTGCAGTAGGGCATCACATCCAGGGGGCGAACGTCGTCGGGGAGCAAGGTCACGTTGTTGATCAACGCGAGATGCTTTCTCAGATCGGGATTCCGCGGCCTGTTGAGCAAGAAGCGATGATCAGGCCAACGCGTAAACAGCGAAGGCTCCAGTCCCAGTCCGAGCCCCCCGAAGCCCACCAGCACGTTCGGAAATGAGTCCTTTTGCAACTCGGCCTCAAACGCTGCGGGAAGGGACCTGGGTTCAGCAGCGACCAACGTCAAACTGATTTCCCGCAGGTGCCAGTTCATCGCCAGGGAGAACGGGCAACGCAGCAGCAAGGACCCGCGTTGATAGCACTCCTGCGCGCGGCGGACCCATCCCTCGAAGGCGGATCCGAGAGGTGTGTAAATATCATCCCAACCGAAATTACCCATCCAGACCAATGGAGCCTGCAGCCGCTCGGCGAGCTCAGCTGCGACGGGTGGAATATCGCCGATAACGAGCACTGGCGTCTCCTGGTTGGATATCCAAGCCACTTCCTGATCCAACCGCTGGGGCAGGGCATCCTCCAGATCCTGCAACGCCTTCAGAGTGGCGGCCGGGTCAGCACCGAGAGCATCGGCCTGGAGCATCCCCACATCCCATTGCACAGGACGAAGCACCACGGGAAGGTCCCGAAAAACGAGCTCGAGGAAGCAGCGATCCACCATCGTGCTGATGACCAAGGTCCAGTCGGGACAGAGCGCATGCAGCTCCCGCAGCATGGCGGCCTGGCGGGCTGCATGGCCAAAACCATGACTGCTGATGCAGACATAGATCAACATCAATCGGGTCCCCACGCGCTCAGGCGGTGGAGCGTCTGTTCGTAAGCGAGGTCCCCCTGCGGCCTATACCAGCGATGACTCACCAGCGTGGGCAGGGTGCCATCAAATTCAACCCAGGTGAAGTGATGGAGGGGTTGCCCCGATGCATCCACACCCGTGCGTGGGACACAGGCTGCATTCACGTACAGCGTGCCCACCCGGTCGCGGTGAAAGGTGATGCGTTCGCCTTTACCCCCGCGCAGATGGTGGTGCATATGCCCAAACACCACGAGATCAGCACGCCGCCGCCGTTGCATGCGATCCAAGGCCAACGCAAGATCACGATCACCCCAATCAATCGCCGGTTGTTTCCAGTCCCGCCCGCAGGGACTCGAAGCATCAGACCCCAACCCAGTGGGACCGCTATGGGCAAGCACCACAAGCGGCCAGTCGTCGGGAACACGACCTGCGGCTGCAACGATCCGCCTGGCCGATTCCTCTTCCGTCACCGGACCGAACACAGCTTGAACCGCGTGAGAGAGGTGAAACCCTCCTCCGGCGCTGCAGGGACGGGCGCCGACAATGCCGACAGCAGGGGCCTGCCAGGAACGGAGTGCCCATGAACAGTTGAGTTCGCCCAGCAGAGTCAACTGCTGCTGGAGAAGAGCACCACTACGGTCTTTGCCCCGATCATGGTTGCCAAGGATGACCGCCACCGGACAGGCCAGCTGCTTGATCCGTTTGACCAGCCTCAGGTCACCATCACTGAGATCACCCACGAACAAGAGGGCATCGGCGCCCAGTTGCTCCACCAGCTCAGCATCACGGTCTCCCCAGTCACCGTGCAGATCTCCGGCAATGGCGAGACGGAGCGTCGTCAGAGCAACTGCCTAGGCTGAGTCCATCCTGCCCCAGAAGGCTCAGATGAGCGCTGACACCGCCCTTGTTGCGGCGATCAACCGACTCCGCAAGGAACGCAACGCTGTGATCCTTGCGCATTACTACCAGGAGCCGGCAATCCAGGACATCGCTGATTTCATCGGCGATTCCCTCGAGCTCTCACGAAAAGCGGCAAGCACCGATGCAGATGTGATCGTGTTCTGCGGCGTTCATTTCATGGCTGAAACCGCAAAAATCCTCAGTCCAGAAAAAACAGTTGTTCTGCCGGACCTCGACGCGGGATGCTCCCTGGCGGATGACTGTCCAGCCGATGAATTCGCCAGATTCCGCGCTGAGCATCCGGATCACCTTGTGGTGAGCTACATCAATTGCACCGCGGCGGTGAAAGCACAGAGTGATCTGATCTGCACCAGCAGCAATGCTGTGGACCTGGTCAATCAGCTGCCGGCCGACCGGCCGATCTTGTTTGCTCCAGATCAGAATCTCGGCCGTTGGGTGCAGCGCCAGAGCGGCCGTGACCTCACCCTCTGGCCAGGACGTTGCATCGTCCATGAAACCTTCAGTGAAGAGGCGGTGTTACGCCTGAAGCTCGAGAATCCCAAAGCTGAGGTAATCGCTCACCCGGAATGCCAGGAGAATCTTCTGGATCTGGCCGATTTCATCGGCTCCACCAGCAAACTGCTCAATTACACACAAACAAGCTGTTCCGACACTTTCATTGTGTTGACTGAGCCGGGGATTCTCCATCAGATGAAGCAGCGGGTGCCGGACAAAACGCTGATCGATGTACCAGGACTCGATGGCTGCAGCTGCAACGCCTGTCCCTACATGCGTCTGAACACGCTGGAGAAGCTGCGCGATTGTCTTGAAAACCTTGCGCCTCAGATCGCCATGGAGGAATCGCTCCGTTCTGATGCCGAGGCTCCGATCCGCCGCATGCTCGAGATGAGTCGCTGAACGGCATTGGTGGGGATGCCGCTTCTCGAACACACCGACAGCGGTCTCTATTGCCGCGCTGCTGATGCCTGGATCGATCCGTCTAGACCTGTCAGACGCGCGCTGATCACCCATGCCCACGCTGATCATGCCAGGCCTGGCTGCCACGAATACTGGGCTGTTGATTCATCCGAAGGAGTCCTGAGACAACGCCTTGGGCAGGAGATCACTCTCCATGCCATGCCCTACGGCCGCCAGTTCTGGCTCAACCAGGCCTGCGTGTCGTTTCACAGTGCCGGGCATGTGCTCGGCTCTGCCCAGATCCGCCTGTGCGTGGAAGGTGAAGTGTGGGTGGTCACCGGTGACTACAAGCGATGTGACGATCCAAGCTGTGAACCGTTTGAGCTGGTGCCGTGCGATGTGCTGATCACCGAGGCCACCTTCGGGCTGCCGATCTATGCCTGGGAGCCCGGGTACCGCGTTGCTGAACAGATTCGAGCGTGGTGGCAGGGGGAACAGGAGCATCCATCCTTGCTGTTCTGCTACTCCTTCGGAAAGGCTCAACGGTTGATGGCGGAGCTTCACGCCATCGGCGTTGAAGACGAGGTACTGCTTCACGGCGCCGTGGAAACCGTGACCCGCAGCTACCGAGAAGCCGGAATCGCCATGACGCCAAGCTGTCCAGTGAGCGCCATTTCAAGCAAAGATCCTCTTGCCGGACGCTTGATCCTTGCTCCGCCATCGGCCCATCGCTCCGCCTGGATGCGTCGGT